>JAOAPF010000389.1 GCA_025462755.1 Edaphobacter sp. | reverse complement strand
CCTGCAGATCGATCGCGAACGTATCCACCTGCCCCAGCAGAAAACTCGCCACCGAATTACCGCTGTTCGTCACACCCTGCTGATTGGTGCCCGTCGTAGTAAACGCAAACGAGCCCGTCGGATTCGGCGGAGACACCGTATTCAGCTGATACCACCGAAAATCGATTCCCGCCTTGATCGCGTGCGGTCCCTTCGTGATGCTGACCATATCCACCATCTGCCAGACCGCAGTCTGAAACTGCGCAAACGTACTGGCCGATGGCCCAAGCTGCTGAATGCCGGTAAGCGTAAACAGCGGCAGCGCATTATTGAACGCAGCGTTCGTCGGAATGCCCGGAATTCCCAGCGCCGACGAAGCCGTGGTCCCCAGTGTCGGCCCCACAATCGTGTTGCCTCGGCGCGTGTAGCCCAGCGCATAGTTATTCAGCAGCCGCGCAGAAAAAGTATGCGTCTCGTTGAACACCGCCTGCTGGCCCAGCACATTCGACAACCCCACAACACCGCCCGTTCCCAGAACCGCGCCGCTAATCAACCCGCTTCCATCCGGCAGCGGCGCCACCGGCAATTCCACCTCGTTGTAGTAGGTGTAACGCCCAAACGCCCGGTCGCGAGTGCCATAAGCTCCATCTACGCGAACATCGAACTGATTCTGATGATCGGAATCGTTCGCCGTTCGCGTGTAGTTATTCGCCGCAGCAGAGTTGGTTGGCGTAGGAAACCGCGCCAGCAACGATTTTGCCGCCGGGTCCAGCGGTATATTGATCACATCGTTCGGAAACTCCTGGCGGACAAACTTCCCCGCCACCGTCTGCGTCGTCGCAGGATTGAAGATCTTCGAAACCCCCGTAAAAATCCCCTGCCGCATCGCCATCGTCGGGATAGTCGAGATGCGCGTCACCCCAATCAGCTGCTTCACTCCCTGGTAATCCCCAAAGAAAAAAAGCTTGTCACGAAGAATCGGAGCGCCAAGCGTAGCGCCATACAAATTGCGCCGGTACTCCGGCTTCCGCGCCGCCGCCGAAGCGAAATAATTACGCGCGTTCAAAGCTTCATTGCGAAAGTACTCAAACAAACTCCCATGAACCACGTTCGACCCCGACCGCGTCGCCACATTCACCACACCGCCGTTGAACCGCCCAAACTCCGCCGGCACGTTATTCGCTTCAACCGTGAACTCCTGGATATCGTCGAGGATCGGAAAGAACGCCACCTGCCCCGGCTCCGGCTGCAGCGCGGATATACCGTCGTAGATATACTCATTCGTCCTCGGCCGTCCCCCGTTGATGCGAGGCAGCAGCGTCCCCGGAGGCAGCTCCACCCCAGGCGCCAACGTCGAAAGCTGAATAAAATTGCGAGTGTTCAGGGGCATCGCAGCAATCGTCGGTGCCGCTATGTTCGTTTGTATATAGCTCGTTCCCACCTGCATCACCGGATAGTCGCTGTCGACCGTCACCGTCTGCTGGTCGCCACCAGCGCTCAGCGCAACATCGGCGGTCACGGTCTGTCCCAAGGCCACGGTAATCCCCGTATGGTGCAGCGTTCGAAAGCCCGGTGCTGCCGCAACAACTTCATAAGACCCCGGATTCAGGTTCGTAAACAGGTAATCGCCTGTGCTAGAGGTCGTCGTCGAATGATGGACGTTCTTCGCGGACTCGATCAACTCGACATGAGCATTCGCAACTGCCGCCCCCGAGGGGTCAAGCACACGCCCTCGAAGGCCCGCCGCAATCTGCGCAAACGACACGGACCCAGCAGTCAAAACAAAAAAGAGAAAGCCAAGAAAACCACGAAAACACTTCATGGAAAGCCGTTCCTGAAAAGCAACTCGCATCTGCATCTGCGATTAGCAATGAATTGCGCAAACAAGGTCGAAGCAGACTGGAAAGGGGACGAAGCTAGCCGAGCATGCTCCAAATCACATACTACTAAATTAGTCGAGTAGAATCGTATAGTCAAAACGATGCTGCCCCTTCTTCTTCCCGCTCAATAAACGAGACGCCGCTGGCGCACACGTCATGGACCGCCGTTGCGGTTGCCTGTTCTTGCTGTCATCCTGAGCGCAGCGAAGGATACCGAAGGGCTACACCCTTCATGGCCTCCCGGCTCTTTCCAACAAGACTGCCAACGGTCGTTGCCATTCGACAATTCACTCAACAAATCGTCATTTCGACCGAAGCTGCTCACGCTTCTTGTGAGCAGCCAGTGGAGAAATCCGCTTCTCGAATCTACCGTTCCACCGCCGCCAACGACACGGCCTTGTACCGGCCTGTCATCTCACAGGAATCCGCTCAGCTATGCAAGATCATCCAGCCGCTCGATCATTACGTCGGTCGACTTGATGAGAGCAGCTGCCGTATCACCCTTCTTCAACTGCAACTCCCGAACGGCATTCGCCGTAATAATCGCAGTCACACGCGTATCTCCCACCGAGAGCACAACCTCAGCCAGGAGACCTTCAATACGGATACTCACGACCTTGCCCAGAAGTTGGTTCCTGCCGCTCACCCGCCTATAGCGTTGGCGCGACTCCGCAGCAGACTTCATCTTGTCCTTCTGCAAGAAGGGTTTCAGCGCAGCCTCAGCCACTCGATGATGCCCCCCCGGGGTCTGCACCGTCTTCAGCTTGCTACTCAGAATCCACTGTTTGATCGTGGCGTAGCTCACACCCAGCATCCGTGCCGCTTCACGAGGTGTCAGCATTGGACTCTCAGATCGCATGGATAAGTTGTAGCATCTTCTCAGCTCCCCAAGAAAAATCCTGATTACGACGCCTCGATTCGTATAAGCTGTGTATCACTCGCAGGAGCCAGGTCCCGGGATCACCTAGCCGGATCCATCGCAACAGACAAGATCCGGCTCCCCTTGTCTCAAACGGCGGAAACATTTTCCATTCGCCATCGAGCTTGCTCTGCGAAATGGGCCTCGTTTCACCCGTGTCTGTTGGCCACACGCTCTATGGGACAGCCCCGGCGCAGATCCTCCTTATTCGCGACTTTCTGTTGGATTGGGGATTATGGCTGATCAGCAGCAATTGGTCGAGCAGCTCTTCGATGCCGCCTTGGCAATCAAGCCCGGGGACCGCCATGCCTTTCTCGAGAAAGTGTGCGGTGGAAATCTGGAGCTCAGGCGTTCGATCGAATATCTGCTCGTCAAAGATCCTCGTGCCGGAAGCTCTATCCAGCATCCGCCGCCAGGGTTCCTCGACAAAACAACCGTGGATATTCACGAAAGCCCTCAAATAACTGGCCGCGACGCAGCCGATGAGGTGAGAGCGCCCGTAAACCCCGCAAACCGACCTAAGCCAGGCGACGTCCTCGGCGACCGCTTCCTCGTCATTCGCTTCATCGCAAGAGGCGGAATGGGGGAGGTGTACGAGGTCGAAGACCTCCACCTGCAAGGCATCCATCTCGCTCTGAAAACAGTGCTCCCGCAAATCGCCGACGAACCCCACATGCAGAAGCGATTCGAGCGAGAAGTCCTGCTCGCCCGCCAGGTCGTTCATCCCAATCTTTGCCCCATTTACGACATCTTTCACATCCAGGGACCAGGCGGCCGACTAACCTTCCTGACCATGAAGCTCCTCCCGGGCGAAACCCTCGGAGTTCGCATGGTTCGCAAGACACGCATCGATCTCCCCGAGGCCGCTTGCATCACAAAGCAGGTGGCAGCGGCCCTCACCGCTATTCACGATGCAGGCATCCTCCACCGCGATATCAAATCCTCCAACATCATGCTCAACGGCTCCGGCGAACAGGTACGCGTCTGTGTCATGGACTTCGGCCTCGCCCACGCCTACCTCGCCGACGGCCGAACCCTCACGGCGCTCGGTATAGCCGGCACCCCGGCCTACATGGCTCCCGAGCTCTTTCGCGGCCAGCCTCCATCCAAGGCCACCGACGTCTACGCCTTCGGAGTCGTCGTCTACGAGATGCTCACCGGCCAGTTGCCGCACATCAGCCTGCAAAACCAATTGCGCACAGGAAAGGACGTCCTTTTCGACGGACTCCCGCCGGAATGGAAAAAATTCGTTCGCGGCTGTATCGAGCCCGATCCCTCGCGCCGCTGTTCGACAATTCCCGAGGCCGTGTCTCCCTTGGGGTTCACAGAACTCTCGGCTCATGGAAGCGCCATCACACGTCTTCACCTCTCCCGCAGGCAAATGATTCAGCTGGGAACCGGCGCCTCCCTCGCCTTGGCCGGCGGCATCTGGTTCGAGTGGCCCAGAATCGATCACTGGACCCATCCCCTCCCGGAAAAGCGCTTTGTCGCCCTCATGGCCTGGCCTGCCGCCCCCAGCGAATCGGCCCCCATTGTCTCCACCGTGCTGGGCTCGATTCGCAGCAGCCTTGCCCGCGCCGAAGCCTATGTCAAAAATCTGCTCATCATCTCTTCCAGCGACTTGGCGGGCACCACTTCCCCCACAACGCCCGCCGAATCGGTGAATGCTTTTGGCGCCAATCTCGTGCTCGCCGCCTCGCTGCAGTCAACCGGCAACACAGTCACGCTCCTCCTCCAGGTGCTGGATGCCGCAACTCAGCGCCTGCTCCGCAAACATCGCATCACCAGTAGCCGTGCCGAGCTGAGCTCTCTCTCCGACAAAGGATCGGCAGCCGCAGCCAGATTGCTCGACCTCCCCGAACAGGACAAGAACGCCAAAGACACCAATGAACTCATGGGAATCTCTGCCGCCGCGTTTTCCTTGTTCAGCCAGGCGGAGCAACTCGCGGCTCAACCCAACAACACCGGCCTCGACGCAGCGACTCTCAAATATGGCGAATGCCTCGAAAAGGAGCCGCACTTCCGCCTCGGCTACGCCAGACTCGCCATAGCCTACACCCGCAAATATCACCTGTTTCGCGACACCGCAGCACTCAATCTCGCACGCCAGAATGCGGAAAAGGCAGCAGACGCCAACTCCACTTCCGCGACCGGACTCCTCAGCCGCGCACTCGTGTATCTCTACACCGGCGACACCAATAACGCGATGACCTACTTCGCCAAGGCGCTAAAGGCCGATCCCGGAAACCCCCAGATCATGCTCTACCGCGCCCAGGCCCTGCGCAACTCCAACCGCTGGCCCGAGGCTGAACAGACCTATCGAGAGATCCTGAAGGAGCGCCCCAACTACTGGCCCGCGAACAACGAACTCGGTTGGATTCTCTTCCGCCAGGCAAAGTACCAGCAGGCCGCCGATGCCTTCGACGCCGCAGCCATGGCCGCGCCCAACGTAGCCATGCCCTTGGCCAATCTCGGCTCAATGTACCTCGAGCTCAACAAACACGACGAAGCCATCGACGCCTCCGAGCGCAGTATCAAGCGCAGCCCCAATGAAACCGCACTCCGCAACCTCGGCGACATCGCCTTCACCGACGCGAACTATAAAAACGCTCTCGCATACTACCAGCAGGCCGCGATCCTCGATCCCAGGTACCACATGATATGGAGAGACATCGGCGACTGTTACACCATGCTCGGCCAGCCCGCTCTCGTTCGCGAGAACTACGCCAAGGCCGCAAAATTGCTCTCAGACAACCTTCAGGACAATCCCCGCATTGGCCCCGTCTGGATGATGCTGGCCTTCTATCACGCGAAGATCGGCGACGCCGCCAGCGCGGCAGCCGACATCGAAAATGCGGAGCGCCGCGGAGCCGCCGACGTCGAATCCCAGTTCATGAAAGCCCAGACCCTTGCCCTCCTCGGTAAAAAAGAGGATGCGACAAAGCTCCTCCTCGCCTGCATGGATCGAGGCCTCTCCCCCGTGGAAGTCGATCTCGCCGTCGACTTGAAGGACATTCGTAAAGACCCAAGGTATCTCTCCCGTGTTGCAAAGAAATCCTCTACCCCCAGGCCCGCAGCTTCTTAGGATGCCCCCATCTCAATCGAGAATTGAAAGGATCACTCCAAATGAATCTCAAACCTTGGACCTTCGCAGCGATATGCCTCTGCGTTCTTCTACTTGGTGCTCTCTTAGGCCGTCAATCGACTCCCCATCGTCCCAACCAAATCACAGTCGACATCGAGAATGGCAGCAACAAAGTAAACCTCGCTCCGGGAAAAAACGACGTAATTAAATGGGTCGATCAGGCTAACCACCCCGTCGCAGTCAAGTTTCTAACCGACGCTCCCTGTGAGGAAATTAAGACGGCTGCAGATACTACCGACACCTGCACGATTAATGTTCCAGGCGGGAACTTCCAGTACGCTTGTGCCGGGTCGCCAACTTGTGTAGATCCTGGTGTAGATCCAAGAAGCAATGCCGATCTGGTCTCGTCGGTGCCCGTCACGCCAACAGCCGGCGCCTCAGTCACTGCCAGCATCTCGTGCCCCAACCCAAACGGAACTCCCGTAGTTATCTGGTCTCCCGATCCCCCAGGCTCTTCCGTAAACGTGGGCGAGAACATTATCTGGAAGGGGGGCTCGTTGCAGTTCAGCGTCTCTGGATTTAATTACCAGAATACCCCGGTCTCACTTTGCAGTCAGCCGACCATCAACCAGGAGTTGGGTCACCACACCTGCACAGTAGGTCAAGACGGCAGTCACACCCCGCCCTATATCGTCACCTACACCGTAACGACCTCCGGGGCCAAAGCATGCGGTTCCACGTCCTCCACTCTGACTGTCAATCCGGCAACCTAAACCTCAACTCCGGCAGGCAGCGGTTGAATCGAAACGAGCAAAGAAACAACGTCAAGAACAGGAGCGGGAGTTCCCCAGGCTCTCACAATCGCAATGTCCGTTCGCGCAACGGTTACCTGTCGCGAAGGATAGCCTCTGCGTGTGGTCACGGCCTGCGTGTGGCTGAGTCGCTACTTTACGCGTAACTCTCGCTGCAGCCTCAAAGACATTTCGCAAACATCGCGATATCTCTCTCGTACCCCAAAAAAAGCAATCCCCTCCAGGCCCGCAACTTCGTAATGCGTACCACACCTCTATTGCGAACTTGAAAGGATCACCGCCAATGAATGTCAGCAAAATCACCCTCACACTGATTGTTGTCGCCTCCCTCGTCGTCGGCTCTCTCCTTGGTAGCTGGTACGGCGCCCACCGCAATCACAATCTGGCGGGCGTTGCACCCACTCCTCGTTCTGCCAATCACATTCGAATGGAAATACAGAACGACACCAGAAGGGCCGTTCTGGTACCTGAAGTTGGAGATACGATCATGTGGTTTACGCAGCCCACCAGAACCACGGAAGCAAAACCCGTCACAGTCCACTTCCAGCACGACTCGTCGCCATGCTACTACGGTGGCGACGTTGCGGCCTGTGACATCGTCAAGGCCGGAATCTTTGAGTACCATTGTGTGGACCCCACTTGTGAAGATCCTGGTGTGGATCCAAGAAGCAACACCTCAATCGCGGTTAAGCCGACGGAAACGGGTGGTCCGAAGCCGACTGGAACCGGTGGCCCGAAGCCGACTGGAACCGGTGGCAGGAAACCGGCAGAAACGGGCGCCGAATCTGGCAGCGAAATTACTGCCAGTTCTCTTCAAACGGTAGTGATCACATGCGATAAAGATGATAACCCGCAACCCGATACGGATCTGTCATCAGTTGCCCGTGGTCAAAAATTTCGCTGGATCGCCGGCGCATCGACGGATTTTACGATTCACATCACTCCCGCTACTGCCAACGTTCAATTCTGCGAAGCTAGTCCGTCGAACGACATACAGGCAGACCCGACTGTGGCTTGCAAAGTGAACCCGCCTGCCGGGACAAAGGCGCAATACACCGTTGACCTATGCACGAATAAGACAAAATCATTCCCTATCAACGTAACCCGCTAAACCGAAGCAAGTATCGAACTCGGTATTTCGTGAGTCCCAAAATTCGCCATCGGTCTAAGTGCTTGCTTTCTTGCACTTGCAATATCTTCGCGCATTTTCGGCCCAGAAATCGCATGTCAAGCCCCTAAACCGTCTAAGTCCTTATCATCCAAGAACATCCGCGGGCATAAACATACTTGACGCACCAAAACCGTGTAGGATGAAGCTACCGTGACAGGAAAGCCTCATGATATTTAAGTATCATGAGGAATTACTTGTCCCCTTCATATGACTGAGGCATCATATTTGTGAGCTGTTTAGAAAGATCGAGTGTGCTGGAAATACTTGGACGCTGCGGCAACTGGCGCGGCAGCAGTTATCTTCTGATAGCTGTGGGATCTTCCAACCAGGCACCGATCTTTCTAAACAGTTCTTGGTCTTTGCGGTCATAATTAGTGGGTAGATACCTTATTCCGTAAGTCCAAAACTTTCCGCTTCTGACCCAAAATCTCCCCCACATAATTTCAGTAAAAACGGTTTCTACGTTGTCGTATTGATCTGGATTTAGGCCCAAAGTAAAGCCGCTCACGACCCAATCAGTGGCTTGCAAAATGAGATTATGGCTTGCGGGTCGGCTTCTTATTGTTTCCAGATATTCCCATTTGATGTCGTGCTCTTGCGTCTTTATCTTGAGCACGTCCAAATACTCCTTGAAGCCTTTCCATGTATCTTCGTTCCGGGCCGCGATAGTTATTCTTACTTGTTGCCGTCTGGATGCACCGAACCACGAGATGCGTTCGAGGAGGTGCTTCGCAGCATAGTTATAGAGAAGCGGACATCTCATGCCCGCCAGTACCTCAGGCCGAAGAGCCCCTTTCTTTAGTGGCACCATACAAGACGTAAAGTTCAGTCCCGCCGCCATGCGTAGAAGAGCCTTTCGCTGATTGTGATTCCGTATCCCCTGAAAATGAACGTGTTCAGGAGGCTCCCCACTCGCCCAAATTCTATTTATCCCCTTTCGGAGATAGTTTTTTGTTTCCTCCGATTCGCTCTCGGGAATGATAATGCAGCCCAGAGTTAGCCAAGGTGAACTCTTTGGCCCAGTGCCCTCATCTCCCGACTCATCTATATACGCATGATACAAAAGGGTTTCCTCGGTTAGCCAAGATAACACTTGCGCTAACAAGGGAGAGGTCAATTTTAAGCATAAGGAAACGCAGGCCATAAGCTCGGGGTTCGGTGGGGCTTAGAGCATCTCATTGGGTGAGTTGTAAAGCCCGCAAAAACGCCTTTGTGTCGCCATAATATCCGGGGAAGGCTTTGCGAACCTCGCTGAACGAATAAGCCGTCGCTAAAACAGAGCTACGCGTGGACGAGTTTGCATTTTGCATTTCCGATTGAAGGTAGTTTTCATGTGCATCTTGTAGTTGATTTGCGCCATACTTTTTTATATGCGTTTTGTTTTCGTCAACGTGTAGCTCAACTAGATATGAATAAATTTCTCCAAGGGCCCCGGATGTCGAACCTTCTAACACGTCTCGCATGACATCCGACCACCCTTGCAGCCGCTTGGCAACATGGAGTTCTCTAGCCAATTTGTTTGTCTCTGCAAGTAGGTCTTTGTAGGCAAGAGGTAATCCAGGTACAGCCGGACGGTTTTCTTTGCTTGCGAAAATGCCCGAGGAGAGTGCAAAGAATCGCCGCCAACGTGCATCGCCACCTCCAACTTTCAAGGTTTGCGTAGTGAACAGGTCAACTGTCTCTAAGGCTGTTGCCCATTGATGTTGCAAAGTTGAGCGAACCTGAATTTCAACCTTGCGCGGCTGAACATCGGGGGATAAGTTCAAGGGTTTGTAGCGAACGATGAAGTGAATGCTGCGATATCCATCTAGCTTCGGACTTTGAATGTAGCTTCTTTCACTTATCGCGCCGCCACGACTTAGTTTTTGAGCCAATTCGCTGCGAATACTTGCAGCGAAAAGCTCGGCGTCGCTGGCGCTTTCGACCACCACTCGGCACCCGGCAATGTCCTGCATGGTACTCAATGCCATGTTGGGAAGTCGGCCAAGTTTCGAAGCTATTGAACTCATACGCTTAGCACGACCGTAAATCACGCCCGCCGTTCCGTGTTCATTCGCGTGTCGCTTCAAAGAGGCCATAACCCTCTTCATCGCAAGTTCGTGGGAAGATCGCCAATCACTGATTACCAACAGATCTGGTGATGTCTTTTGGTTGAGGAGAATTGCTCTGTCTCGCAGAGACTCGCCAATGGCGTCTATTTGCTTATTGCTCCACTTTATTTTCGCAAGTTCCAATTCGATCTCCTGCGAATCGCAGACTGGAGCACTCAAGGATTGACTTATGCACACCACGACTCTATCCTCATTTCTGAAGATGAGACGGTATGCGCCCACACCTATCCGCCAAGATTGACGGGGTGCCACGTCCAGATTTAGTTATCTCGCGCTATTATATTCCCCATGAAGACTCCGCCGAACACACCTGAGTTCACGCGTTTCACTGCTGCCATGCGTGATGTTCTCAAGGTATCGAAGAGTGAAATGGAAACGCGCATCGAAGCCCACAAGCGAACGGGAAAGCGGTTGTCTAAGGGCGCTTCCCTCGGCTCTGCCGCTTCATCCAAAATCCGTTCTTCGGTTGGTAATTCTTAGAACTCCGTTTCTGCCACCTTGCCAGTCAGTTCTGCATAGGTCAGTCTCTTCCCTGAAATCTGCGATACAGCCAGCATGAATCTATCCGCGTCATTGAGCGGATTGTCTTTGGTTGCGCGGTTGTTGAAACGGAACATCTGTTCGTCAAGGTATGCATCAAGGTGGAAAGGCTCTACGGCAACGTAGGTGCCAGCCAGATTGCGCTTCATCAGGCTCCAGAAGTTCTCTAGACCGTTGGTGTGAACGTTGCCTTCGACGTAGGCGTTCACGTGGTTCACGGTCTCGTGGATGTAGGTCTCCTTGAGCTTGTCATAGGCCACGGCTTGATCGCTGTACACTGCGGAGCCGTGGTGAATGTTCTTCAGAATCTCATTCTGCAAAGTCTCGCGTTTGACGTTTGGAACGACCTTAGCCCGTACCTGCCGTGACTCGCGATCAAGGATGCCGAACACAGCAGTCTTGTTCGCGTGACGGGTGTGGTAGGAGTTCGCTGGCTGGCCCATTGCGCCCATCTTGAGAGCCTTGGCGCGGCTCTTATGCATGTTGCGTAGCTTGCCGCCCACGAAGGTCTCGTCAACCTCACACGCGCCGCCCTGATTGCCGCCCATCTTCTCCCATGAGCCATTCTTCAGAGCGAGGCGGATACGGTGCAGCATGAACCATGCTGACTTCTGAGTAACCTTTAGATCGCGGGAAATCTCATAACTGGAGATGCCGTTCTTGCAGTTCACTACCAGCCAGATCGCCATCAGCCACTTGTCGAGGGCAATGGGAGACTCCTCGAAGATGGTCCCAGTCTTGACTGAGAACTGTTTGCGGCATCCACGGCATTTCCAAATGCGGCGAGTCTTCAAAAAGCCGACATTCTTGCTCTCGCAGTGGGGGCAAACAACGCCTTCCATCCACCGCAAAGAGGCCACAAACTCAATGCATACATCAACATCGGAGAAGTACCGGATGACTTCAATGAGGCTGTTCGGAATGTCTTGAGTGGCCATGAAGTAGTAGTAACTAAACATTCATGGTGTGTCAAGTATATTTACACCCATCCGCGTGGCATTTTAGTTATGCCCAAACCGCTATACTGAATATAGAGATCAAAAAAACGAGCAAGTCCGACACCCTCCGGCGCTAACTCGTTTGAATGGAATATTTTAGCCGTAACCCTTGTATTACCAATATTTTGCGGACACCAACCCGCTGCAAACCATAGAAAATAAGGACTTTATTCCCAAAATACCCCTGGGGGGGAGGGGGTACCCAGCAACGCAAAAACCCGACACCACTATCGTCGAAACCATGCCGAACGAAGCGCCCCATAACCAGGACGAAGTCTTCATGCAGCGAGCCCTCAAGCTCGCCTCGGAGACCATCGGCCTAGCCTCCCCAAACCCACAGGTAGGCTGTGTCCTGACAACCCATCCCCCCGACGGCAGCACGCCAAAGATCATCGGGGAAGGCGCACACCTCTACGACCACCGCGACCACGCCGAGATCGTAGCCCTCAAGCAAGCCGCCGCCCGCGGCTTCTCCACCAAAGGAGCCACCGCCTACGTCACCCTCGAGCCCTGCAGCCACCACGGACGCACCGCCCCCTGCGCCAACGCCCTCATAGCCGCCGGCATCGCCCGCTGCGTCATCGCCACCCAGGACCCCAACCCCCTGGTCAGCGGCCAGGGCATCCAAAAACTTCGCGCCGCCAACATCGAAGTCACCCTCGGCGTCCTCGAACAACAAGCCCGCGACGTCAACGACGCCTTCGCACACTTCATCCAGCATCGCACCCCCTTCGTCACCCTCAAGGCCGCGCTCTCGGTCGACGGCAAACTCGCTCCACCGCCCGCCTCACGCTATCCCAACCAGCCCTTCTGGCTCACCGGCCCCGCCGCGCGCCAGCAGGTGCAACTCCTCCGCCACGCCTCGGACGCCGTCCTCACCGGCATCGGCACCGTCCTCGCCGACGACCCCCAACTCACCGACCGCAGCGGAATGCTCGATCCAGACCGCAGCGGAATGCTCGATCCAGACCGCAGCGGAATGCAGAATCCAGCCCGCAGCGCAACGGAAGGTCCTGCCCCCAGCGGAATCTCCGGCCCTCACGCCCTGCCTCGCCGCCGCCCGCTCCTCCGCGTCATCCTCGACACCCAGCTCCGCATCCCGCTCACCTCCCAACTCGTCAGCTCCGCTGCAAGCGCCAGCGGCCCATATTCCGACCTCCTCATCCTCTGCGGGTCCCTCGCCTCACCCGCAAAGGCCGCCGCCCTCGGCGCTCTCGGCGTTGAGGTCGACCAGGTCCCCGATCACGCCGGCCGCCTCAGCCTCCCAGCAGTTCTCGCCGCCCTCGCCGAACGCGACATCCTCAGCCTCCTCCTCGAGTGCGGCTCCCACCTCAACGGCTCCTTCCTCCGTCAGAACCTGGCCGACAAAGCCGTCCTCCTCTACGCCGAAACCGAGCTTGGCGACCACGCCATCCCCTTCGCCCAGGGCTTCCCCTCCCCCTACCTCTTCGAGCGGTTCCTCCACCGCATCACCAGAACCACCTATGGTCCGGACGCCTGCATCACCGGTTACCTTCACGACCCCTGGCCACCATCCAAACATCCTGCAACCGCACAACAGATCGGATAACCTGACACCATGTTCACCGGCCTCATCGAAACAACCGGCACCCTTCTCGTCATCACGCCCACTGAAGGCGCGACCCGCATCACCATCGCCTCGCCTACCCTCATCTCTCGCCTCAACACCGGCGACAGCATCGCCGTCAACGGCGTTTGCCTCACCGCCCTTAGCATCGAACCCAACGCCTTGCCCCCGCGTTTCTCCGCCGACCTCGCCGCCGAAACCATCGCCCGCACGACACTCTCCCATCTACGTCCCGACTCTGTAGTCAACCTCGAACTCCCCACCCCCGCCGGCTCGCCCCTCGGAGGCCACGTCGTTCAGGGCCACGTCGATGGCACCGCAACCATGCTCGCCTTGGATCCCATCACCCCGAACGCTCCCGAAACCGACTGGCGTTTGCGCCTCCAACTCCCCAAATTCCTCACCCGCTACGTCGTACCTCAGGGCTCCATCACCATCGAAGGCATCAGCCTCACCGTAGCCTCCATCAACGACAACATCGTGGAGGTAGCCATCATCCCGCATACCTACGCCGCCACCAGCCTCCGCACCCTCACCCCCGGAGCCTCCCTCAACATCGAAGTCGACGTCCTAAGCAAATACGCCGAGCGGCAAAAGACGCCGCCCGAAGCGTTCCACCTGACCGAGGAATACCTCATCGCCAACGGCTACTAGCGCCGTAAAAGGAACTCTCCCCGTGAAAGCTTCAAAGCCTACTGCAAAGCTCCTCATGCTCGTCGGCGACTACGTCGAAGACTACGAAGTCATGGTGCCCTTTCAGGCCCTGCAGATGGTCGGCCACACCGTCCACGCCATCTGCCCCAATAAGAAGTCCGGCGAGTTCGTCCGCACTGCCATCCACGACTTCGAGGGCGATCAAACCTACTCCGAAAAACGCGGCCACAACTTCGTCCTCAACGCGACCTTCGACGGTACCAAGCCACAGGACTACGACGCACTCGTCATCCCAGGCGGACGTGCGCCCGAGTACCTGCGCCTGAACCCCAAAGTCCTTGAGATCGTCCGCTACTTCGCGGAAGCCGATAAGCCCATCGCCGCGCTCTGCCACGGCCCGCAACTCCTCGCCGCCGCCGGAGTCATCAAGGGCAAGAGGCTGAATGCCTATCCGGCCTGCCAACCAGATGTCGAACTCGCGGGCGGCATCTTCGTCTCGCTGGATGTAACCGGCGCTATCGCAGACGGCAACCTCGTCACCGGCCCGGCATGGCCCGCTCATCCCGCCTGGCTGGCCAAATTCCTGGAAGTCCTGGAGCAACATCTCAGCAGATAGAGACCGATGTCCTGCCGGACGGGCTCACTGCGCGTGAGGCGGGCGTTCACACGCCTTTTCAACTTGTCTAGGCGGTTTAAGCTGCAATGGTCCTCCCGTTGGTCGGAATCATCTTTCTTCCGACCAACGGGAGGACCAATAAAAATCATCTCGCCAAGACAAGGTACACACGCCACGAAGTGGCCGCTCCACGCGCAGTGGGCCCGTCCGGCAGGACATATCTTCTAAACAGCGCCCTAAATTGAGCTCATGTTATGCAGAAACTCCTGATTATTCCGGGTCTTCGCCAACTTATCCGTCAGCAACTCCATCGCCTCAACCGGCGACAACGGGTTCAGCACCTTGCGCAGAATCCATGTCCGTTGCAGGTCTTCCTTCGGAATCAGCAGCTCTTCTTTACGCGTACCGGAGCGCTGAATATCGATCGCCGGAAACACACGCTTATCCACCAGCTTGCGATCCAGAATCACTTCCATGTTGCCTGTACCCTTGAACTCTTCGAAGATCACTTCGTCCATGCGCGAGCCTGTATCCACAAGCGCCGTAGCAATAATCGTCAGCGACCCGCCCTCTTCGATATTTCTCGCCGCACCGAAGAACCGCTTCGGCCTTTGCAGCGCATTCGAGTCCACACCGCCTGAGAGCACCTTGCCCGAAGGCGGCACAATCGTGTTGTATGCCC
>JAOAPF010000380.1 GCA_025462755.1 Edaphobacter sp. | reverse complement strand
TGATCATGTTCTTGATGTAGTCGGCGTGGCCGGGGCAGTCGACGTGCGCATAGTGTCGGTTCTTGGTCTCGTACTCGACGTGCGAGGTCGCAATCGTGATGCCGCGCTCACGCTCTTCCGGCGCGTTGTCGATCGTGTCGAACGAACGGAACGTGTTCTTCGGGTTGTGCTTCGACAACACCTTCGTGATCGCTGCCGTCAGCGTCGTCTTGCCGTGGTCAATGTGACCAATCGTCCCTACGTTTACGTGCGGCTTTGACCGGTCAAACTTTTCCTTGCCCATGACTGCTCGTCTCCTATTGTTGGCCGGCGCACATGCACCGGGGTTCGGGTGAATACTTCAGAAAAGACTATGAAACTAAACTTGGGTTCCTGACAGCGCTCAGTAGTACGCGTACAGCTTGAAAAACTTCTCTCGCAGCTCTGGTGCTACGTGCTCCAGGCCGGCGAGATAGAGCTCGCGGATCTGGCCCTGATCGGCGTTGCTGAGCCGGCTGTACTCTGCGGCAGCGTTGGCTCCCAGGTTTCCCTTGCCGAGGACATCTTCGAAGTCGCGAATGCGCAGCTTCGAGCGTTCCAGCGACGTTAGAAACTCTGCCACCTGGCCTAAAGAAAAGGAGGCCTCGATTGCACCCTTCACCGCATTGAACGTCTGCGGATCGGAGATCGGAAGTACGGGCTGCTGATACATGCTGCTCAAACACACTCTCCTCGGGAACGGGTTGCTTCCCGATCGCCTTCGAAAATCTTTGGAGCGGGAGACGGGAATCGAACCCGCGACCAACAGCTTGGAAGGCTGTGACTCTACCACTGAGTTACTCCCGCCTGCCTACTCAACCTTTGCGGAATTCCCGATTGTGACTCTAATCCAGGCTAAAGCCCGGATCTACGGTTACTCCCGCATGCCTCAGGGGCTAAAGCCCCACTTTTGCTGCACTCTACTCGGCACGGCTAAAGCCGTGCTCTTCCAAAACTATGGAGCTGACGGAGAGGCTTGAACTCTCGACCTCTCCCTTACCAAGGGAGTGCTCTACCACTGAGCTACGCCAGCCTTCTTGCAAAACCTTCAAAACAATCTGCTAAAACTTGCCTTTACAATCCTACCGCGAACGCAGCCGTCCGAGTACGACGCGGAAGGCAAAAAATCCTAACAAGATCCACGTCAGCGACTGAAACTTGCCTGGCTCCATCGTTCGCCAAACTAAAACTGCCAACAACCCAAGTCCGAACAGCGCGATCCACATTCTTCCGCTGCCGGCAGGGCTCCAATCCACAACGCTCACCGCTCACTACCTCAAAACTTATGGTGCACAGGGGAGGATTCGAACCTCCGTAGCGCATAACGCGGCAGATTTACAGTCTGCTGCCATTAACCACTCGGCCACCTGTGCACATTCTGCCTGACAAGTTCGAACGCGCAGCACCCATCTCAGTCCATCAAGCCCGTCGTCGATTCAAATTGCGAATCGAGCGGGTACACCATCCTTGAAGGAGTGACCGGAGGTCTGCAACGCCAGAACGGTCGAGCAGTACAACCAATTCTTCTTTCATTTCCCGCTGCGAGGAACTGGAGCTGGCGAAGGGACTTGAACCCCCGACCCTCTGATTACAAATCAGATGCTCTACCAGCTGAGCTACGCCAGCCCAAACAGCATTTGCTCTCTGTAGCCCCACCCGCCTGACGCGCAGCAGTGCCCGCGCAGAGTGCGCCGCAGAGCTAACTTTAGCATAGCGGCCACTCCCAGGCAACGCCCCGAGGCAATCGTGCTGGAGGTAGCTCACGCCGGCTTGGCGGGGACCGTCCAAAATTGCAGCCATGGTAGCCTATCCACGACTGAAATCGGCCCAAACTATGTCTCGTTGGAACACTTTGCTGCGCTCTCTGCTGTTCGTCTTCTGCATCTGCCTGTTTCCCCTCTCCTTGCACACTGCGGCGGCACAATCACCGCATACGGCAGAGGCGCCGCAAGGAGTCGACGGCCCGCTGACCGCAGCTAAAGCGCCGGCGATGAACAACGGCTCTGTCCTGAAGATGGTGAAGGCGGGCCTGGGCGACGACCTCGTCATCCAGACGATCAACACGCAGCCCGGCCAGTACGTCACCGACGCCGATTCGCTGGTTGCGCTGAAGACGGCTGGCGTCTCCGATCGCGTGATCACGGCGATGATCAACAAGAGTCGCCGGCAGCTCACGAATGTTCCGGAGAAGCCGGTCGAGCTCTCGGACGTCAATGAGATCGGCGTCTACTACAAAGATCACACAGGAAAATGGATTGCCATCGAACCGGAGATCGTCCACATCAAGTCCGGCGGATTCATTAAGTCGACCGTCACCAACGGAGTTATTAAGCAGGACCGCAACGGCCACCTCAACGGCCGCGAGTCGAAGCTCCCCCTTCAGTGTCCCATCGAGATCCTGATCTATGTTCCTGACGGCGTGGCGGCGAGCGAGTACGATTTTCTGCGCTTTCGAATCAACTCCAACAACCGCGAGTTCCGCGTTCTCACCGGTGGAGTCTTCCACTCCACTGGCGGTGCCGACCGCGACGAAGTGCCCTTCAAACCGGTCAAAACCGCTCCGCACACCTACCAGTTCACCGTTGATAAAGACACAGGTGGCGGCGAATACGGCATCCTGCCGCCCGGCACCGGCAACGTCACCAACGGCGGCAAAATCTACACGTTCGCCATCGTGGAATAGAGACGCAAACCGAGGCGCTACGCGAAAGTCTGCGCCGAAAGCACCAAGATCGGGACGGAAGATGGTCTATGCTTAACTGCGAAGGCGTGCATGTCGCGCGACTTCGCAATAATTATGCTGACAACTTGCCTGACCGGCCATGCCCTTGATGCAGTCCTAGATGCGGTTCCAGATGCGTAGGCGCACCCGTTATTCGCTGCTGCTGATGCTGGCGCTGATGGTTGCGCTGGTGGTTGTGCTGGTGCTGCGAAAGGCCGCTCCGCCCGAGGCCGCGCGGCTGCTGCCTGAGTCGGACGCGATCGTCTACGCCAACCTGAAGCCGCTGCGTGTGGCGACCCACTTCGACCGCACGCAGGTGACGCGCAGCCCGGACTATCAACACTTTGTTGACGCCACCGGTATTGTGCCGGAACGCGACCTCGACTCTGTTGCGTTCGCGCTGCATCGCATGGACGACCCTAGTGGGCCAAACGGGCCTGTGGGCTACTCCGAGGTGTTTGAAGGGCGCTTCGATGGAGAACGCCTTGAACGTTACCTGGCCACGATCGCCACGGCGAAGGAGAACTACGCGGGCCACGACATCTTCACCATCCCTGTCAGCGACGGGAAGGCGATGCGGCCGTTCCGGATCGCACAGCTGGAATACGACGCGATCGCCGCGTCCAACATGCCGACGCCGGAGCAGATTCACTCCATCCTTGACCGCCATCGCGCTGCGGCGTCTCCGTTTGCAGGTTCCTCGCTGCTCTCGGAGCGGTATCGCGATGTGCCTGCATTCGCGAGTGCATGGGCGATCGGCCACATCGGCCTTCCCTTCTCTGACCGCGGCTATGTCAGTATTCTCGGCCTGCAGCTACCGATGCCCGAGGACACGACCTTCGTCGCTAGCTTGCGATTTCTCGGCGCATTGCATCTGCGCATCGAGCAGATCGCCCCGACTGACGCCGATGCGGCGCACGCAACCGAAACGTTGACGACAATGCTGGTGGTTCTGAAGTCGGTGGAGCACGCGCAGATGCAGCTGCATCCGAGCACCACCGCCGATGCTTCTTTTCTGGAGTTGATGAATTCGGCGAAGGTCGAGCAGCATAAGGATCGAGCCGTGCTGACTGCGAGTATCCCTGTCGATCTGGTGAAGGGGCTGGCAACGCCTACTCCCGAGGGGAGACGATGACCGAATCTGCGTCGACCGCGACGACGAGAATCATTCTGGTTCGTCACGGTCAAAGCGTTACCAACGCAGGCGGCAGGGCCGCCGATCAGGTTAGCAATCCACTGACTGAGCTGGGCCGAGCACAAGCAAGGGCGTTCGCCGAACGCATCGACTGCAAGCCGACGCTGTTTGTCGTCTCCCCCTTCCTGCGCGCGCAGCAGACCTCTGAGCCGCTGCGGGAGAGGTTTCCCGATGTCGCTGTAGAAGAATGGCCCATCCATGAGTTCAGCTTTCTCAACCCGGCGCTGCATCGGGGCACGAGCGAGGCCGATCGTGAATCCCACGTGGTTGCCTACTGGCAGCGGGAAGACCCGGCATATTGCGACGGGCCTGACGCCGAGTCGTTCATTTTTTTTCTCGATCGTGCTCGCGAAGCAATCCGTCGACTCATCAGTAGCAACCCCGGTGGTTGCATCGTCGTCTTTACTCATGGATTTTTCATGCAGGCAATCCGGCTGGTGCTGCTCTTTCCCAATGCCACCGATGCAGAGTTGATGGCAAACTTTCGGCGCTTTCATTTCCTCAACCTTATTCAAAACATCGATTCACTCGAATTCGAAGTTCGTGACGGTAAAATTCAGTTGATCGGATCTGCGCATCAGACAGACTTCACTCTTGAAGGAGCAAAATCCCATGTTTAAACCGACCGCCTCCGTGGTTCGAGCCCTGATGCTGACGCTTGCGGCCTCCGCATTGCCGAGCGGCCTCTTCGCGCAGTCGAGCCCCGTCGTCACCGGCCAGGCCGCCTTTACCGACTACACGCAGGAGCATCCCGGCGTCCGCCGCAAGATCACTCTCGCCGACCTGCCGGAGCCAAAGCCGGACGAGTCGGTCGACAATGGCCCCAGTGTTGTTCCCCGACCCGAAGGTGCGTGGCCGGTTGCCCCCAAGGGCTTCAAGGTGGAGATGTATGCGCAGGGCTTCCGGGAACCGCGGCTGATGCGCACCGCGCCTAACGGCGACATCTTCCTGGCCGATTCGCACGGCGACAAGATCATGGTGCTGCGCGGCGTTGGTCCTGACGGCAAGGCGCAGACGGTCTCGACCTTCGCCTCCGGCCTGAACCTTCCCTTCGGTATTGCGTTCTATCCCAACGGTGCAAACCCCAAGTGGGTTTACGTCGGCAATACCGACTCCGTCGTGCGCTTTCCTTATAAGCCAGGCGACCTCGTCGCGACCGGCGCTCCCGAGAAGATCGTTGCCCAGCTTCCCGGCTTCGCGCAGCTTCGCGGCGGCGGCCACTGGACTCGCGACATCGTCTTTACTCCGGACGGCACGAAGATGCTCGTCTCCGTCGGTTCTGCTTCGAACGCGGATGATCCGGACACTCACCCCAACGAGTTTCACCGCGCGGACGTACTTCAGTTCACTCCAGAGGGCAAGTTTCTGAAGGTGTACGCCTATGGCATTCGCAACTGTGTGGGCGAGGCGATCAATCC
>JAOAPF010000425.1 GCA_025462755.1 Edaphobacter sp. | reverse complement strand
CGGCAACCCGGGTTGCGTCCGGCTTCTGTCGTGCGATTTCGAGAATGTTCCCGAAGCTGTAGTTATGGAAACGGCCCATTGCGGTGAGGTACGCGGTGAGTCCTTCGCTGTGGCCTGCCTCAAGCTGGTCGATGAGGAGCTTTACGTTGGCGGCAATCACTTCCTTGGCCGTCTGCGCCATAGAAGTAGAGGGAAGGGAAGTAACGTTGCTGGTTTCGTTCGTGGTGGCGTTGCTGCTCATTGGGGGTGAATCCTCCGTTTTTGAATGGCCTTGCTGTGTTTGCTCACAAACACGCCTTGGCCCTGGCCCACGCCAGCGAGGGCGGCAAGTGCAGGGTGTGGGAAAAGTGGCCGACAGGCCAGCCGCAGGCCGGAGGAAGCGAATACCTGGAGCTGCACGGAGCTTTTTCCATCACCTTGCGCGCGCCAGGAGCAGCGCTCCTTCCATGTCTTTTTGCAAGCTCTACGCGCACGAATTCACACACCGCGCCTTTTTCTTTCATCAGGGCAGTTGTTCTTGTTCTTTGGTTCTTGTCGGGTCGGGAACCGGGCGGCTTTCAGCGACAGTCGCTCAAACTTCCATACGCGGGTTGGCTACCGCACGAACGTGTGTCGTCGCAGGTTTGCCTCGGACTCAGCGCGGGCGTCGGAAGGAACTCCGGCCCAAGGGGCTCTCGAGGATCACCATGACCGGCCGCCCGGTTCCCCACCCGAGAAGGTGGAGCAACTCAACTCAAGCTGTCATCGGAGCGCGCATCTCCTGACCGATGGCCCAGATGAAGCCGGCAAGCTCTCTCGCGATCGCGGCGACGACGACGGTGGGCTTCTTGCCTCTGGCGATCAATGAACGGTAGCGGGTACACAGCCTTGTCTGCGCCTTCCATGCGATGTCGCGAATGTTCTTGGGCAGGCGGACGAGGATCTCCGCCTTCTCCTTCGCGATGCGCGCCGGATACTGATAGCTCCACGCCGC
Source organism: Edaphobacter sp. (assembly GCA_025462755.1). GTDB lineage: Bacteria > Acidobacteriota > Terriglobia > Terriglobales > Acidobacteriaceae > Edaphobacter. The sequence continues at coordinate 12,209 of JAOAPF010000425.1, read as the reverse complement.
TTCAATGAGCATGCGCCTGGCTTCGCGGTTGCCGGTCTTCGTGATGCCGCCGCGGCGGATCGTCCCGCCGCTGGAGTGTTCGGACGGAACAAGGCCAAGGTAGCCCATCAACAGGCGCGGTGACTCAAAGCGGCTGAGATCGCCCGTAGACGCGATGAAGGTGGCCGCGGAGACGAGGTCGATGCCGCGTAATCCTCGCAGCGCTTCCACAAGTGGTCCAAGGGACCAGGTAGCAACCATCGCAGAGATCCTCTTGACGAGGGCATCTCTTCTATCCTGCGCGGTCCACACGGTCTCCAGGTAGTCTTGAAAGACGATACCGTGAGCCTGCTCCTGAAAGATCTGCCCCGCTAGCCAGCAACGATGACGCTGCGTCCAGTGGTTGCCGGTCGTGTAGCTGCGGCCATGCCGCAGCAGGAAGGCGAGCAACTGCTGCCGAGCCCGCATCAGGTGCATGGATGCGTCGACTCGTGCTCGGACCAGATCTCGAAGCGCTTCGTGTGTGGTGTCTGGAACCCACACTGGCGTCAGGTCCCCCGACCGGTGCAGAATCGCCAGCTTCTCCGAATCGCGTCGGTCGGTCTTGATCCGTTCGCCAGGCTTGCGCGGGATCATGGACGGCGCGGCCACGGTGCACTTGTGCCCGAGGCCGGTGAGCGGGCGGTGGATGCCATAGCCACAGCCGCTTGCCTCGTAGCAGAAGTCAAGCTCACCATGCCTGGCGAGTTGCTTCGCCATCTTGGCTACCGCATCCGGCGAGTTCGGGATCACCCCGATGAATCGCACCGTCCCACTCCGGCCGTCTTCTGCAACGCTGATAGAAATGGTCGCCTTGTGGACGTCCATACCGACGAATGATCTGATCTGCTTCATGCCTTCCCTCCTGTGAATAGGAGAACCGATGAATGCGCTCTAGAAAAGACATACAGACTCAGCAAGGTTTGGTTTCCTTACAAGGCGCGGAGCGCAGGAGATTGCGTTTTCTGTTGTTTTTGCTCTTAGCGGAGGGCGTTGCGGGAGGGGGAAGAGACTGTTACGGAACTCGAATTCGGGATGGCAACTGGAGAGGAGTGATCGTATCGAAGCGTCACCTTTTGCAGTGCGAGATTACTCCCGATATAGCCCGCTGAAAGGCTTACCGTCGGAAATTCCAACTTAATAGGTCTCCCCTTGACATTCGACCTGAGTGTGCCTAGTCTTGGGTCGAATGACGACTAGAGAGAGAGAGAAACAGCTTGAACTGATGCAGGGGACGCTGGACCTGTTAATTCTGCAGACGCTTGCCTTTGGCAAGGTGCATGGACATGCGATTGCGCGCACCATCGAGCGGAGGTCGGACGAGGTTTTGCAGGTGGGGCATGGATCACTGTATCCGGCGCTGCAGCGTCTGCTGAAGTCTGGGCTGATCGTTGCAGAGGATGGGGTCTCGGAGAATAACCGCAAGGCTCGGTTTTACCGGCTGACGGCGAAGGGGCGGAAGCAGCTGTCTGCGGAGTCGTCGAAGTGGGAGCGACTTACGAGCGCGATTGCGCGTGTGCTTACGCCTGCGGTCGAAGAACAGTCGTAACAGGGAGAGAGAAGCGATGTTTGGATGGGGCCGTCGCAGAGAGAGACTGCTGCAGGAGTTTGAAGAGCATATTGAGGGCGAGACCGCCGAGAACCTCGCTGCGGGGATGAGTGCCAAGGAGGCGCGGTGTGCGGCGCGGAAGCGGTTTGGCAATGCGCTTACTGTAGCCGAGGGCGCGCAGCAGGTGTGGGGCTGGGTGTGGCTGGAGCGTCTGGTGCAGGATGTTCGCTACGCGGTGCGGCAGTTACGGAAAGACACCGGGTTCTTCGTGACGGCGGTGGTGGTGCTGGCGCTGGGACTGTTTGCGAGCACGGCAATCTATGCGTTTGTCGATGCCGCGCTGGTGAAGCCGCTGCCTTATCGTTCGCCGGATCGCCTAACCGCGCTGTACGAGCGCATACCGGTGGGGGACCGGTATCACCTCTCATACCTCGACTATAAGGAGTGGCGCAAGAGAAATAGCGTCTTCAGCTCGCTGGATGTGTATCGGCCGGAGCCGGTGACGTTGCGGAACGCGGAGGGAGCGGAGGAGGCGCGGGGTGCCTTTGTAAGCGATGGGTTCTTCCGCACGCTTGGCGTTGCGCCGATGATGGGGCGAGACTTTTTGTCGGGTGAAGAAGAGGTGTCGGCGGAGCGTGTGGTGGTGCTGAGCTACAGCGCATGGCAGAGGCGGTTTGGCGAAGATGCCGGAGTAGTGGGGCGATGGACGACGATCGATGGCGACCCCTTCCGCATCGTCGGCGTGTTGCCGAAGGAGTTTCACTTTGCGCCGGTGGGCCGGGCGGAGTTCTGGCTGACGCTGCGCGGGCGCTGCAAGGACAACTTCGGCTGCTTTCCGTTCTACGGGGTTGCGCGATTGAAAGATGGCGTGACGCTGGCGACGGCTGCGGAGAACCTGAGCGGCATCAGCGCGGAGCTGGCGCGGGAGTACCCAAAGTCGAACCGCGATCGCACATCGACGGTGCTGCCACTAACACAGGCTATTCTCGGGGACACGCGGCCGATGTTGATCGCGCTGCTGAGTGGAGCGGCGCTGCTGTGCCTCATCGGGTTTGTGAACGTCTCGAGCCTGCTGCTGGTGAGGACTGAGAGCCGTAGGAGAGAGATTGCGGTGAGGGAGGCGCTGGGCGCTTCGCGGCTGCGGCTGACGCGGCAGTTTATCGTTGAGGGCTTTTTGCTGGCCGGATGCGGATTTGTGGCAGGACTCGCGCTGACCTTCTTCTTGCTGGGTGCGCTGAAGGGTCAGATACCGGCACATGCGCTGGCCGGAATGCCGTACCTCGAAGCGATGGAGTGGAACGCGCGTATTCCGGTGTTCGCGGGCGTGGTCGCGATTCTTGGCGGTGCGCTGTTTGCGGCGGCGCCGGTGTTTCATCTGCTGCTGACGAATATGAACGAGGGGCTGCGCGAGAGTGGGCGCTCGTCGAGCGGAAGATCGTGGCGCAGGTCGGGCGCGAGCCTTGTAGTGGTAGAGCTGGCGATCACGGTGGTGCTGCTGGTGAGCGCGGGTCTGCTGGCGAAAAGCTTCTATCGGCTGCTGCATGTGGATATGGGGATCTCGACGGAGCGGCTAGCGATGATGCATGTGCTGCGGCTCGGCAAATGGGACGACGAGGAGCGCAACCTGGCGCTGGAGAAGGAGCTGGTATCGCGGATCACTCGGCTGCCGGGCGTGGAGTCGGTGAGTATGGCGGCGGAGCCGGTGGTGGGCAGCGGCGAAGGGTTCGTGAGCCTGTTCACCCACTTTCGCGTGGCGGGTCGATCGTATGTGGGCGAGGGCAACGAGGCGCTGGACCAGACTGTTGGCGTGGGCTACTTTGAGACACTCGGAGCGCGGCTGGTGACGGGAAGGTTCTTTGCGGAGACGGACGATCGCACGCGGACGCGGGTTGTCGTGATCAACGAGACGATGGCGCGGGAGGAGTTTGGTGGCGAGTCTCCGCTGGGCCGACGGATTGTGAGCCAGTACGACCCGGAACATCCAATAGAGATCGTCGGTGTAGTCGCTGACCTGAAGGATGGCGCGCTGGACAGCAAGGCGACGTCGGCGGTGTATCGGCCGTTCGATCAGAATCCGCTGAATAGCTTCTATGTCAGCTTCCGCACATCGCAGGCTGCGGGCGCTGTGCTTCCGTCGGTTGTCCATGCGGCGCGGCAGGTGGACCCAGGGCTGATTGTGAATGGCGAAGAGACGATGGCGGACAGGATCAGCAACTCGGAGACGGCGTATCTGCATCGGTCGGCGGCATGGATTGTCGGAGTGTTCGCGGCGATCGCGCTGGTGCTGGGCACGGTGGGATTGTATGGCGTGATTGCGTACTCGGTGACGCAGAGGAGACGCGAGATCGGACTTCGCGTGGCGCTGGGCGCGCAGCGGTCGTCGGTGTACCGGCTGGTGATGCGGGAGTCGGCGTGGCTGTCGGTGGCAGGCATTGCGGCCGGGTTGTTGTGCTCGGTGGCCGCGACGATGGCTCTGCGCGGGCTGCTGTTTGGAGTGACGCAGTGGGATGGCGGCACGATGCTTGGCGTTGCGGGGGTTCTGTTGGCGGCGTCGCTAGTGGCGAGCTTTCTGCCGGCGCGGCGGGCGGCAGGAGTGGACCCGATGGAGGCTCTGCGGGCGGAGTGAGCGAGCGGTGTGCGCGTAGTGGTTCAGAGAATCTGGGTTTGTCGACCCAAAGGAAGATTGCCGCCTAAACTGAACTTCGGACGCCATGCAAAATACCCGTCAAAGTCACTACGTTCAGGCAAGATACCTCGACGGTTTTCTCGTACCCCCAAACGATAAACTTTGGTGCTATGGCCGTCGACGGGCGGAGCCTTATCCTGCGATCCCTAATAAACTTGCGCGTCAGCGGGACTTCTACCGCATTCCCAACGCGCCGCCTAACGAGAATATTGAGACTTTTCTTGAGAGATCGGTTGAGACTCCTGGCCTGGCTGCTCTGCGCAGCCTTGTAGCCACAAGACAACCCCTCGATGTTGAGAGTCGTATTCACCTCGCTCGGTACGTAGCCTTTCAGGAGATGAGGGTTCCTCATACCCGAGAATTAAATCGTCGGCATACTTCCCAATCAATTACTCACATGCTGGATCGATTTCGGGAAACCGGTGGAACAAGTGCTGTGATTCAGCACATTGCGCTTGCAGAGGGAGTGGAGGTCAAGAGAGCACAGCCATTTTCGATTGCACGGGAAGACATCGAAGCCTATGCGCAGGACATGGCAGACAACCCACACTCTTTTGACCTCGACAGCATGGTGGATCTTGCGAACGATATGACGAAGTTCTATGCAGCGATGCAGTGGAGCGTTCTTCTCGCTCGACCGAATACCGCCTTCATTACATCCGATTGTCCCGTATTCCGGACTTTCACTGAACCCGGAGGAGATGACTCACTGTTGCGTCCCGATTGTTCAGTATGTTGCCCACTCAGTTCCCGCGCGTTACTCGTTATGAATTCCGACATCGACTATCTCAAGGTCAGCATGAAAGAGGCGGCTGAGGGCGAAGGCAAGACTTTGCCGCCGACCGGATTTCGAACGATAACCGATGCGGGGGTCATGAACTTCAACCGGCGAATCGTCGAGTACTCTCACCTATGGTGTTTTTCCGGGAGCAAGTGGGACTGGATAGTGAAGGCTATGCAACAACCGAGCAAACGGAGCATGCCTGACTTCTTCGGACACAAGGACTTCTCCGGAGTGAGGTGGCGTCGCAAGGATTAGTCATTATGCGCGTTACTGAAGTCGCTGTGCCGTCTGGAGAAGCCCTTGTTGCGTCTCCCGTTCGTGCTGGTAGACCTGCTCAAGATGAGCCAGCCCCGCCACTACATCCGCATACCTCTGACGGAATGCGGGAGCGGCGTTCGAGAGCCGATTGCACGCCGCGCTGCGCTCTTCATTCTGGGCCGGCGACAGACGCGGAGTTGCTACCGAGCACATCTGCCCAAGCGTCGTCACCTCATCTGCTGTCGGCTTCACATTTGATTCCAGCGTCGATTGCAACACCGTACCCTGATTGTGGAGTTGGTCGGTCACTAACGATGCCTGGATCGCTGCAACGGAGAGCTGAGAACGAGTGACGGATGCTGTAGAGCCAGGCGGGATTTGACGCTCACGCTCGACATAGGTGGAAATCTTCGCAGTGATGGCCTCATACCCCTTCTCCACATTCGGAAACCTGCCCAGATGCACGTCCGCTTCGGAATCGAACCGCTTCATATTAGCTATGAGCTGATCGATCTGGGCCACAAATTTCGCCTCCGCCGCGTCCGTTCTCTGCTTATCTTGGGCGGCGGTCCTGGAATCAAGAATACTTTTTGACTGGGCATCCAACACAGCCACCTTCTCCTGATAGTCGCTGAGGGAAGCCCGTTTGAATGGGAATGGAGTTGGCTCTAGCCCGCCGCTGAGGGTGAGGGTATTCCCTTGCAAAGTGCCCGATAGAGTGAACGCCCCCAACCCGAGGAACTTGCTTCCCGAGAGGCTGACATTCTCACCGTCGATTGCGCCAGTAACGGATACTGAGTTCCGGTCGATAGCGCCATCGGGCTTCATGGTCGTTAGCGAGAGCTGCCCGGTCAGATGGTTGTCAGGTGTACGGACGAGTTCAAGCCAGACTACAGAGGCCTTATCGTTGACGAGGTACGTTCCCGAGATGCTCCGCTGACAGCCAGTTAGTAGCACCACGGCAGCTAGTGCACTCAGGATGAGACGTGCCACGGAGGACGACTCGTTCGGCGTTCGATTGGTCATTCGGCGTTAGTGAGACGTTCCCACTCCCCCAACTCGTCAGGGATGCCTAGTTTGGCCGTATCAACACCGCCCGCGATGGAGAACGTGTGGCCGCCCGCAAGGTCGTCTACGGCTTGCTGAGGGTTGATGTATGAGCCGAGCGAGTCATCGTCAAAGACAGGATGATAGCGACCGTCGCTAGTGGCCGCGATGTAGAACGGACCTATGCGCGTTTGGCAGACGTACAGTTTACGCATCCGGCTATTGTAGACGGGCCGGACGCGTGGACATGCGACAATCCGTGAATCGTGCTATATCCCTATAGAAGGTACTTGTCTTCAACCTGCCGAGTCTGCCCGAGCGCTGTGAGCGTTTCGAGAATTTCAGAGACGCGAGTACGGCTTGCCGGTTTGAAGCCGGCGGCAATCTGGTGTGGGGTCTGAAACGGAGTAGCACGCAGGGCGTCTTTAATCGCACGGACCTGATCGGTGAGCGTGGATGGCCATGGTTGCTTGCGGCGGGCGGCGGCAAGCACGTCGGTGGGGATGAGTCCGCCGAGAGAGGCCTGAATGGCGACGGCGTTGGGCGCCTGGAATTCGGGGCGGAGCCAGCGGACGAGGCCGGAGGCTTCTTCGGCGCGGCGCTGGGCGTTGAGGGCCACGACGTGTTCGAGGACTTGTTCCCTGGTGAGGTGAGGCGACCAACTGTAGGCGGCGAAGGTGGCGCGGTCGAGTTCGGCGTGAATCTCGCGGAGGATGGAGATGAGACCCTGCTCGTAGATGTTGCGGTCGGCTTCGGTTAGCTCGTTGTTGGCGCGGAGCTTTTCGAGGACGTTATACATGTCGGTGAGGCTGAGGGTGGGATGGAGTTGCTGCTGGCGCTTACGGTGGGCTTCGAGACGTTCGGCCAGGTCGCGGATGATTTGCTTCTGGGCTTCCTCGCAGTCTGGGAATGGGAAGGGATCGAAGCAAGTTGTTTTCACATAGACAGGACGATCTTCAAGAGTGCTTCCAACGCCGAGAGCCCACTCAACGTGAATCGAGCTTGAGAGGACGCCGAGGTGAAAGGCATCGGGCAAAGCGAAATTGACGAGTTTGTTGTCGGGGAGAATGCTGGAATCGAGGAAGACGAAGACGCGGTGCTTTGCGGTTTCAACGGTTGAGATGTAGCGCGAGAGACCTTTGAGGGCGGGTCGAAAGGCGGAACGCGCTTCGCCGAATATCCACCAGTTATCGCTGTATGTGGCTCGGCGGTTCTGGTCGCGTTCCGGCTTTACGTGATCGTGTACCCATTGGTAGACCTCGGGGAAACGTGTGCGGACTTGTTCGCTGGTTAGGCCAAAGAGATCAATGACCAAGTGGTTGCGCGAGGTGCCGGTAAGGTCGCGACCGTTGAGATAGGGACGGATGTGCTGATCGAGTCCGGCGATGCGGCCTAGTCCGAGAGTCGCGGCCTGCTCGGGTGTGACGATGAAGCCGGCTCCGTGCAGCGAAACGCCTCTGGAACTTAGGTCTTCATTCGCTTTTAGAGAAATCGCACTAGTCAAATCCGGACCTACTTGGAGGTCGGCGAAGATGCGACCTGTCTGTTCGGAGAGTTCGACGCTGGTGCCCTCGGAGCTGGTGTCACCTTCGCTAGTCACGCGGTAAAGATGGCCGATGTGCTCGCCGCGTTCGGCGACCGTCATGGCGATGCGGACGGCGGCGTGCCTTGCAGCAGAACGCTCTTCGGTGGAAAGGAATTTGAGCCAAGGATGGTCGGGAATGGCGAAGATGAGGGAGAGCGGGTCTTTGGTGGAATTGAGGTTCTGCGCCACTACTCTGCGGTTGAAGACCTGTGGGAGGCTGTTGGTTGTGATGAAGCCGAAGCGGCGGATTTTTGAGGCGCGGGCGAGTTCGGCGGCGCGCTGCCACCAGTACATGACGAAGTCGGCGCTGTCGGGCACCTCTTGGTAGACCTTGCGGAGGGCGGTGATGTAGCCGTCGCCGAGTTCGGCGCGGATGTCTTTGCCTCCGATGAAGGGTGGGTTGCCTACGATGAAGTCAGCCCCGGGCCATTTCTGCTGCTTAGCGTCGATGTACTCGTAAACGGGACGAAGTGCCGTTTCGTCGGGGACTTGTTTGCCGGTGGTGGGGTGTTCCTTTTTGGTGGAACCGTCCCATTGAGTAATGGGGTTGCCGTCTTTGTCCTTTGCGGGGACGCGCTTCTTCCAGGCGAGCAGTGCGTCGGCTTCGACGATGTTGTGGAAGTTACGGATGACGGGTATGGGAGGCTGTGCATTGCCGCGGGTGCGGAAATGCCATTGGAGATAGCCGATCCAGAGGACGAGGTCGGCGATGACGGCGGCACGGGGGTTGAGTTCGAGCCCGAGAAGTTGGTGGGGGTCTACGGTGAGGCCGGTGTGTTCGAGGGCCTGCTGGGTCTCTCCGAGGGCGTAGAGGGTTTCGAGGACTTCGCCTTCGAGTCGCTTCATGTGTTCGAGGGCGACGTACAGGAAGTTGCCGGAGCCGCAGGCGGGGTCGAGGACGCGGGTGTTGCAGAGTTGTTTGTGGAAGGCGCGGGCGGTCTCGATGGCGGCGGGAGTGTCTCCGGCGTTGATGTACTGGGTGATGACGGCGAGGGCGCTGCGCCAGTCGTCGCGGAGGGGCTCGACAAGGGTAGGGATGACGAGGCGTTCGACGTAGGCGCGGGGCGTGTAGTGGGCTCCGAGGGCGTGGCGCTCGTCGGGGTCGAGGGCGCGTTCGAGGAGGGTTCCGAAGATGGCGGGTTCGACGTCACGCCAGCGGGAGTCGGCGGCTTTAATGAGGAGGTTGAGCTGGTCGAGCGAGAGGGGCAAGGCGGTGGTGGATTCGAAGAGGCCTCCGTTGAAGCGGAGCAGGTCTTTGCGAAGGATGGGGGAGAAGCCGCCATCGTTCATGGTCTGCCAAAGGGCTTGAGCCATGTTGGGGAAGTTGGTGACGTCGTCTCGGAGGCTTTCGAGGAGGTTGAGCCAACTGCGCTCGGGGAGGAGGCCGACGTCTTCGGAGAAGGAGGTGAAGATGCAGCGGGTGAGAAATTCGGCGACGGCTTTGGGGGAGTGTTGAAGCTCGAGGTTACGGGCGAGGGTGGCGAGTTTGGCGGCGACTTCGCGGGTAACTTTCGCGGTGATGCGAGAGGGGTCGAGGGAGAGCGGGTCGAGCCAGACAGCGCTTAGGCGTTTACGAAGGGTCTCCTGCTCAAGCTCATGAATGAGAATGCGGAAGGAAAGTGGGTCAGGGAAGGGAAGATACGCCTTGCCGGTCAGAGAGAAGTCGGCATAAAGCTCGATGGAATGACCTACATCCACGACGATGAGGAATGGTGGCCAACCTTCGGTGGCGGGAAGAGCCTTCGCATACCGCTCTGCCTGTCCGCGAGCTGCGAGCATGGCCTCGTCCCAGCCGTGGGTTCCACGAACGGCTGTGCCTCGCTTGATACGGCGAGGTGTACGGAGGGACGCCAGTGTCGCTGCTGATTCCGGCTGCGGATTGCTGCCCTGCTTGGCTTCCAGCACGAATCAACGGCGTTTGTAGAGGTCGATAAAGTTCGTGGTGGCGGAGCCGTCAAGATTCTGGAAGACGACGGTTTTGTCGATGATGTATGTGTTGGCGAGATCGTCGGCCTGGCTTGGCTCTGGACGGGGAAGGTCCAGAAAATCACAGAGTTCCGAGAGAAAGAGAGCTTAATTTGCCCGCTCCGAGGCCGATGACTATTGCCAGCGTTTGACGAACTGTTCGGCGTTAGAGGGCAATAGGGGTCCTGTTGTAAAGTGCTGAGTGCATTTTAGTGTGTCGGATGACCGACAGTTCTTTATGTGTGCCGGCCATATTCATTTTTGCTCAAGAAGGTTGAAGGGTGCATCAAGACAGAGCTTGTCTATTACCAGCGGAAAACATTTGAGCTTCGGGTAGTGGTTTCGACGACTGTCGATGGGGCAGGCCAGATCTTCACGGCAAGGTCCGCAAGCCGAATCGCTCTGTCTTTGATCTCACTTTCATCCCATTTCAAGCATTTGGCGATATCCAGGTTCATCCTGAGCAAAGCATCCATCAGCCGAGGCTTCTTCGATTCAAAATCAGCGTTCCCAGCTGAGGAGTTTGCAGGAGTCGTCAAGAGGGACAGGTTTGCAAGAGTCTGGATGAGTCGGTTCCGCTCGTTGATTTCAAGAGCCATCACTTCATCAACTGGTACTCCTCCAGCCAAAGGTGCATCTCTCTTCGATGGCAGCTGTCGCCAGTGTTCCAGCCAATTTTGGGGCATGATGTGCTCGATTGAGAGTCCAGACCTCACACCTTCACTTGCAGCAAATTTGTCTCGTGATGCTAGCTCCTACTCCTCGATGATCAGCCTCAGTCGGTGGCTGGGCAATGACCCGTACTGATCACGGTTGCTGATGGCTGCCCTATCACTAGAATTTCTTGCCCGCTTTGGTGAAGATCTGCTCCAAGTTGTTCAATACCTAGAAAGAAAGGGCATCGCCCATCGCGACCTCAAGCCGGACAATATAGGGATTAAAGAATATGGCAAGAAACTGCATTTAAAAGTCTTCGATTTCTCGCTTTCCAATGCCCCGCTCGACAATGTTCGCGTTGGAACGCCGCCCTATCTTGAACCTTTCTTGCAGCTCAGAAATCGCTGGGATACAGCCGCAGAGCGGTACTCGGCGGCAGTCATCCTTTATGAGATGGCTACCGGCATCACTCCGCGCTGGGGGAATGGACAGAGCGCTCCGCATCTGATTGAAGCAGAGGCCAGGCCATGCGGCGCGCCTGATCTATATGGAGGAGGCAACAGACCGACCCTGACCCTTCGTTAGTTGCGCTAGCTTTGCGTCCACCCTCACGAAGCAATGACAGCTCTGATCGTCGACATCTGTGCCGAGTGGTCGACACCGGATAAAGCAGCGGTTCGCTAAGTCCAATAATGCGTGCGTTGATTCCTCGAGGGAAGCGGCATGTCGATTGCTTTCATCAGGGTTAGGAGGAAACACATCATGAGGCAGAAGCTCTCTTTGTTCTTACTTGGTATCGCGTTGTTCAGTGGTGCCGCGTCGCTCAACGCGCAGGTCAAGACGGACTACGACCACAGCGCTAACTTCAGTTCCTACAAAACCTATTCCTGGTTGAAGGTTCAATCGGGAGATCCACTGTGGGATGACAGAATCAAGCAGGACGTGGATTCATAGCTTGCAGCAAAGGGTTGGACCAAGGTCGACTCGAACGGGGATGCATCGGTGAGTGCTTTTCGAAGCACCAAGGATCAGCAGACGCTCGATACCTTCTATAACGGCTTCGGCGGCGGATGGCGCTTCAGAGGTTTAGGCGGCGGCGATGGCATGGCGACAACGACCACCGAGGTCACGAAGGTCGGCAATGTCGTTATCGACATCTTCGACAGCCACACCCAAAAGCTGGTTTGGCGTGGTACGGACAACGATGATCTGTCTTCGAACGCAGACAAGAACATCCAGAAGCTCGCAAAGGATCTCAACAATATGTTCAAGAAGTTCCCACCGAAATAGTAACTTCACGAGCGTGGCCGGCGGATACCTTAAAGCAGCGTGACGCTTCAAGGTATTCGCCTTTGCGCTCCAAAAGGCTCCCACCGCCTGTGCCATCGATCACGGCATCAACATCTTCGACAATGCCTGGGAGTTTCACAAAGGCCTCAGCGAAGAGAAGCTCGGGATCGCCCTCAAAGGCAAACGAGACAACGTCGTCGTCATGAGCGCCGTTTGCACGCATGGCCCCGGTCAGGACGTTGCGATGCGCATGCTGGATGCGTCGCTTACCCGTCTGCAGACCGATCACCTCGATGTCTGGCAGATTCAGGAGGTCATCTACCGCAATGACCCCGAACTGATCTACGCGCACGATAGTGTTCTCGAAGCC
>JAOAPF010000369.1 GCA_025462755.1 Edaphobacter sp. | reverse complement strand
GAATTCGTCCGGGCGACTGAAACAGCTCATCGCAGTCGCGTCCATACTCCTCCCTGCTGGCCGTCAGCCCGGCGAGGTTGGATTCCGCGAAGATTAACTCCTCGCTGGCAAACCGATAGGCGCGGACAGCGGAGTGCAGCGTTGCCATCAATAGCGCCGCGGAAATTCCCTTCCCGCTGATATCGCCGATAGCGATGCCGACTCCAGTCTCCTTGCGGCTTGAAACTCCGTTGTGCGCCTCCTCGTGGAAGACGAGAAAGTCGTAATAATCGCCGCTCACCGAACGCGCGGGGCGGCAGATTCCGTGCAGTTCCAGCCTCTCCAGACCCTGGGCACGCAGTGGAAACAGATTGGCCTGCACCTCTTGTGCGATGGAGATCTCGTTCTGCAGCCGCTCTTTCTCTTTCTGTTCGACTAAAAGCCGCTGCAGCGATCCTGTCATGGTGTTGAACGAGCGGCTCAGTTCGGCGAGCTGGTCGTTACGGGTGACGCGGATGCGATAGTTCAAATCGCCGCGGTCGATGTGCTGGGTTGCGTTATAGAGGTCGGCCACCGATGCCGTGATGGTGCGGCTTAGACGCAGCGCCATCCACAGCGCCAGCAGCTCGATCAGCGCAAAGGCAATGCACAGGATAATGAGCGACACGCGCAGCACATCGGTGACGACTCCGCTGAGCGAGGAGCCGAACAACTGGTTATAAAGCCGCGAGGGCCGCGACTGGACAGTAAAGAAGACGCTGTCCCGCTCGCCGGTATCCCAATCTGTGATGGGCTCGGTGGCGGGAAAGCGCACGGTGAGATCGGCGAGATTGACGGGTGAGGTCTCCGTGCCGCCTACGATCCGCGACCTTCCGGATATCACGTCGGAGCCACTCGCCACCGCGGCATTCGTCCCTGCAGCTCCAGAATCCGTGCCTGAAGCAGGCGAGGTGGTCTGCCTCCTCTGCGTGCCCTGGCTCTGTGAATTTCCCGTAACCCGCTCGGGCAGCAGACTGGCATAGCCCAGCCCATCGGCGATCACATTCAGAAGCGCACTATCCACGGGCAGGCTGGTCATGAGGGTGAAGATGCGCCCATCCTTCCAGTGTTGCTGTTTCATTACGACCAAGTATGGATCTTTTCCGTCCAGGATCATTCCGGAGAACCTTGCTCCCGGCAACTCGGTCGCCCAGGGCGGCAGTCCAAAGGGGGTCTTTCCACGGGCCCCGGAGGCGACCGACGCGGGGTTCAAGGCAAAGGGTGCTCCATTCAGGAAGGCCCGGGCTTCGCGGTGGAGGTTCCTCCGCGGTATGTCGATACCCATGGACCGGTCTGTCTCCCGAATGGCGGCCATCTCGGCTTCCATCGACGCGATAGACTGCGTTGTCTGCCGCTCCAGTCTCGGGGAGATCATATCGGCACGGTGTTCGTTCTCCGAGCTCATCTGGTTCAGTTCTGCGGAGAGCCGGGAGTCTGCAAGATGAATGGCAAACTGTCCGGCGGCCACATACGCGAAGATTCCCGCCAGGGTCAACAGCAGAATCACGGGCGCGAGAGCCATCAACAAATATGTCAATGCCAGTTTGTTGCGCAGGCTCCACAGCATGTGCTTCCGCACCAGCCGCCAGATCAGGGGGAAGGCGACGGCCGCCAAAGCAATTCCGACAAAGAGCTGCAGGACCCCGAAGAAGGTCCCAAAGCCGCCGGGAATTCGCCGTGCCAGGAAGAGGAGACAGAACCAGACTCCAAGCCAGAATGCAGCACCGGGAAGCCCCGTCGGCAGCCGCCCCCAGAGCCGGGAGTGGGCCTGCGGCGCAGCCGGGGGCGAGAGCTGACTATTGAGACTTCCCATTACCTGCCGCCTCCTCCGCCTCTGCCTGACTCGCCAGCTCCAACGTATAGCGTGTGGCCGAAAAGTGGGCGCCGGCAAGCAAAAGCAGGCCGGAAAGAAACGCCCACATCATCAACCCTACCGAAATATAAAACGGGCCGTACACCGACTGAAAGTCCAGCCACGGCAACGCCTTGATGTAGAGCACCTTGGCCAGCTGCCACAACAATCCAATCACAATTGCCGTCGGGAGAACGGCTCGTGCGGGAACCTTTCGGTAAGGCAGCGCCCAGTAGATCAGGAAGAAGAGAAGGATGCTCGCAAGACCCGCGCACAGCCGCAAAAAACCATAAGAGATGAAGTGAAATACGACGTTGTCGGTGTGCCCTAAGAACACCCACGAAAGGATGGTCCGCTGGCTAGCCGTCGACGCCACCGAAGCCATGGCGAGAACGCCAACAGCAAATGCCAGGCCCAGCGAAACCGCCTGGTTGTGCAAATAGCTGCGGTTCTGCCGGACGCCCCATACGCGGTTCAGGGCCACCTCCAGCGGTAGAAACACACCCGTCGAGGTAATCAGCAGCATGACAACGGAAAAGAACTGGGTCCCTTTGTGCGGATGGGTAAGAAGCTGCATGTTGCGCATCACGAACTCCTGCCCCACCGGCAGAAGGTTCTTCATCATGTCGCCCACGACTTGCTCCATCGAGCGCGAGTGGAAGACGTTCCGGCTGAGCGTGAGCAGAAGCACGATGAACGGAAAGAGCGAGAGGATCACGTTGGCCGCAACGCTGAACGCGTAGGTGTGAACCTCGGTCCGCGCCATATAGCGCCCCAGCGCAACGATCTCAGCCCATGGACCGTCCTCGGGGAGAGTGGGAGCAACCTCCTCGATGGGCGTTGGCGACAGCTCCGGCTGGTTCGACTCGGACGTTTCGGTTTGATCGGGAGCGGTAGAAGACATAGTGGGATCGCTACGGCCCATGGGTACTGCCGTAACTTACTCCGATGCTAGCAGAGCCACGCCCTGGTTCCGGCAGGGAGATCGCTACCGGCCTGCCCTCTCTTCACCTTCCGCAATTGAAGGCTCATTGTGGGCGGCTTGCAGAGGCTCGGCTTGCAGGCGGCGGATGCGATTGGTCGCCCACTTCGCGGCATCGGCCAGCACCGGATCGTCTGCCGCGGCCCAAGCGTTCAGTTGAGCGCCAAACCGCGGTTCTCCGCTATTCCCCATGGCTATGGCTACGTTCCGCAGCAGCCGTTTGCGCCGGGTGCGCTCCACTGGCGACCCCTTGAACCATTGCTTGAACTCCGCCGCATCCATTCCGGCGAGCCACTCCAGCGCCGGGTTCACCATCTGCGAGCGTGCGAGCATGCCTTCCTTGACAGCAATCGGAGCGCGGCGATTCCACGGGCAGACGTCCTGGCAGATGTCGCACCCGAAGACCTGGCGGCCGATGGGCTCGCGCAGCTCCTCGGCGATCATGCCTTTCTTCTCGATCGTGAGGTAAGCGATGCAGCGCGACGCGTCCATCTGGTACGGGGCGACGAGGGCATCGGTCGGGCAAGCGTCGATGCAGCGTGTGCAACTTCCGCAACGGTCTGCGGCGATTTGAAATTCGCCGGCGGCTACTGGAATAGAAGTGACCACGACGCCGAGCAACAGCCACGAACCTAACTTCTGATTAATGACGCAGGTATTTTTGCCGATCCAGCCGACGCCTGCTTTGGCGGCCATGGCCCGCTCGACCAGGGGACCGGTGTCGACGTAGCAGCGCGTCTCGCAGGGAAACCGCTCGCGCACGGCGGCTTCGACCTGACGCAGACGGCCGAGAAGCTGATCGTGATAGTCCGTGGGGACGAGTTCGTCCGTGGTGGAGTTTGTGCCTGCGGCAGCGACCTGTCCGCTCCATGCATAGCGTGCGATCCAGCCGGTGCCGGATGGCGCGCTGTCGATCGAGAGCGGTCCTGCAGCGTTGTAGTTAAGGGCACAGACGATCACCGAGCGCGCCCACGGCATCGGCACCTGAACGCCGGTCCGCAGAAGCACGCCTTGCTCGTCGCGCCGCTTCAGGTACTCCATCTCGCCGGCTCTGCCTGCCGCGACCCAGGCGGCAAAGCGTTCCGCATCGAGTCGGCCGGGGCTATTGCCGGAGTCTGTGGCCGAATCGATAGCATCGACCGGCGCCACACCGGCGGTGTCGAAGCCGGCCTCGATTGCCCGCTCGCGCAGCCACTGCTCAAGCTCGGGAGTCCATTCGCCCGTTGCTGAAATCTCTTCACCTCGCGGCGCCAAACCTGTCGAAACTGTCCGGGCAGTCATCCTGTTATCAGGATAAATCTACGAACACGCTTGCAGCTGCGAATGCCGCAAGTGGAGGTCCTGAGATAAAATAGAAGAGCGCGGAGAGTTGGCAGAGCCCGGTTGAATGCACCTGACTCGAAATCAGACATAGGCGCAAGTCTATCGGGGGTTCGAATCCCTCACTCTCCGCCATCATCTTTCTCAAACTGCTGATTCTACAGCTAAATCACTACAATTCAATGCCTTAGAGAAGACTCCACAATTCTATGGAGTCTCTTCAGTACCCTCGTTTTCCGTCTTTTCTACCGGAAAACAGTACCACGGGATAAAAACATTACCACGGGCTTTCGCCGGGATTCTCAGTTCCCTGCTATGCCTCGTAGCGCTGCTGGTTCTAACCTCCATACCCGCCGCGGCACGGGTCCAGTTCTACTCGACCTTCTCCACCAACGGAGTACCTCCCACAGAATGCACACAGGCATCCGCCATAGTGAAGCCACTGATCGCACAGTTCCACGGTCCAGCAGACTGGACGTGGATCATTGCCTGTGACGAGGCTGCCTGGCACCGCATAGAGATGCACACCGGCCAGGCGAACGTCAGCGGCAAGATTCTGGGGTCGACGGATCTGGAGAACCACGTCACCTACATCCGAGGGTTCGCCGTCCTCCATCCGTTCCTCGACACCGCCGAGGCTCAGCCGGAGCATACGATCGCGCACGAGCTTGGCCACATCCTGATGAACACCAGCAATGAGACGAAAGCTGAACGGAAAGCGCGGGAGCTGTTGAGTGGACAACTGGTGGCGAAGGCTGAGTAGGTCTCAACTACCGATTAAATATCAGAAGAGAGCCTAACCTCAAGTTAGGCTCTCTCGTCGTTGGCGACCAGGGTGGTTGGGAGAAAGCACTGTATCTGAAGGACGCGTGTCTTTGGGGCACTTACGTAGCCTTTGTTCTGAGACCTGACTCCTTACCGCAAGTGAGGCAAACACAGATATTTAACCCCTATTGCGGGGAACTCGGTTAGGCTTCTCTCGGAGGTTGCCATGGATGATGACTGGCTACGAAAACTGAGATCTTCAAAGAAGCGGGAGGAATACATAGCCATAGGAGCTCGTATCCCTGTACGGATTTCGCATGAAATAAACACGATGATTCTCACGGAAAAAACCCGTGGGATCAATCTCACGAAACAGGAAATCATCACCGGGATACTCGAGGCGTACTTCCGAAAAAGGAAACGTCCACCGGCAATATTGCCCGAAGAATCATAGGGAGATAACTTTGCGCTGGCCATTCAAGAGTAAGAAAGAAACCGATATCCGGATCTTCCGGGATCCGAAAGACTGACGAGATCAAATTGCGACTGGTAGGCCCCTGGTGCTTCCCTAGCCCGGAGAACCCGATTGTGACCCTGACCATGACGATGGATATAGAGCTTAACCAGGAAGCCGTTGGACGGCTTCATGAACAGCTCTCCCACTTCGCTAAATCGGAGGTCGATGAGGAACGACAGTAGCCGACGCCGTGCGCCTGCTTTAGCCCATCACGCTAGTGTCAATATAGGATACGTACGACTTTTCCTCAGGCTCCCCGCGATAGTGAGCAAATAGACTGAGCGTATGCTGATCGTGCCGACCGATACTCCAGACATAGCTGAAGAACTTCGTACTTTCGTCAAAGGGCGTCGTTTTGGAGCGATTCTAGCCGATCCACCGTGGCAATTCCAGAACCGAACTGGAAAGATGGCCCCTGAACACAAACGACTTTCCAGGTACAGCACACTCACATTGCCCCAAATCAAGGCCCTGCCAGTAGTCCATGCGGCCGCGCCTGTCTGTCATCTTTATCTATGGGTTCCCAACGCTCTCTTGCCTGAGGGTTTAGAAGTGATGAAGTCATGGGGTTTCCAGTACAAGAGCAACATCATCTGGCACAAAATCCGCAAAGATGGCGGTCCCGACGGACGAGGTGTGGGCTTCTACTTTCGAAACGTGACGGAGATTCTCCTGTTCGGAATCCGCGGAAAGAATGCTCGGACGTTGGATCCAGGTCGAACTCAAGTGAATTTCATCGCTACTCGCAAGCGCGAACATTCCCGAAAGCCAGATGAACAGTATTCCCTAATAGAATCTTGTAGCCCTGGCCCGCGTTTGGAGCTCTTCGCGCGCGGAAACCACCCTAAATGGGTCTCGTGGGGCAACCAAGCTGAGGAATACACCCCGGATTGGCCAACCTACAGCAACCACTCACAAAATGAACCGCGCCTTTTCTCCAAGGTCATTCAATAGTGAGCGTCGGACTATTACCACCAGTTGTCTTTGAGAAGTTTGAAGTAGCTGAGACACATCACGCCGCTTCGATCCTGTACACAGACTTCCGGGCAGAATGGGACGACCTGGTTGGCATGCTGTCAAGCTTCATTCTTCGACAGAGTGACGTTTTGACACCCGGAGGCAGGAAGTCACCCATCTCGCTTGGAATCGACCGGTACTTTTACAACAGACAATGGGTCGAGAAGGATTTCAAGATCAAAGTGTCAGCGGACGGAGAGACTACACTTGCCCCGACGCATCAGGTCGACTATTTCCGTAACCGCGTTGCGATAGAAACTGAGTGGAATAACAAGGATCCGTTCTATGATCGTGATCTCACGACCTTTCGTCTTCTGTTTGAACTGAACGTATTGAGCGTCGGTGTTATCGTCACGCGTGCCACCGAGCTTCAGGATATCTTCGTCGCTCTGGGACGGGGCACATCCTTCGGAAACTCCACTACCCACATGGGCAAACTAGTGCCTAAGCTTAACAACCGCGCTTCGGGCGGTTGTCCCGTGCTGGCTTTTGGTATCAAGAAGACTGCATACGACATCGCCTCTTGAAATGGGAGGCCTCGCTCTAGGCCGGAGGCGGAGGATAACTTCTCTCTGAACCTTACGGATCAGGACGTAAAGTGATCTTCAATTACCGGCCACTATAGCAGATCGTTCACGGGCTAATCTTTCGGCGGGTTGTTTTCGTATTGCTCCGTGAAGCGGCGCAGTCGTTTCTGAATAGTGGGAAATCCAGATGTGCGTTTACCCTTTACGACGTCTTCGACCTCTTCTGCAATCGTTCGAATCAACACAATCTTCTCAGCTTCAGTCATCTGATTTCCTCATGCCCACCAGCCTACCACTCCGGAGTGTGGCATGACCTCACTCCTCCAACAATTCCTCTATGTGTTCAACGGCCTTTTTCCAACTCTCATGCTGTTCGCGGCTGAGCCCTTCGAGGGCGCCGATCACTGCTTTGGGAGCGCCCTGCGTCATCAAGTATTTCGTCAGGATGGCCATGTCGTCCTTGAGCCGCTGTACGTTATCGCGCTCGACGGAGCGGATGCGCTCCAGTACTTCGCCGGCGTCGATCACGGACTCGGGGTCGGTGAAAGGGTTGGAGGTTCTTGCGGGAGGTTTCCGTTCGACGAAGGTGATTCTGTCGAGCGGCATGCGAAAGCGCGTGAGATTGGTGCCGGGAACGTGGAGATCGACCTCGTCGCCTCCATAATGGACTTTGCTGATCTCGTAGACCATCACAGATTGGTCAGGGCGGACTTTGTCGCCTACCTGGGGCATAGGCGGTGGCTCAGGGGTAGCGGCTTTCTTTCTTGCTTTCGCCATCACTCGGTCAGCTTACTCCTGTGAATCCGTTGGCATCGGACATAACGGTCGAAAGCATCTTGCTGAGCGGCTTCGGGCATCCAAGTTGCAACGCGAGGCACAGCGAGAGGTGAATTATGTCCATTGCGCGAATCGTTGAAATCAGCTCAACCTCTGACAAGAGCTTCGAGGATGCCGTTGCTCAAGGTGTCGCCAGAGCATCCAAAACACTTCGCGGGATCAAGGGTGCATGGATCAAGGAGCAGGAGGTTCAGGTCAAAGAGGACAAGGTCGTTGGCTACAAAGTGATTCTGAAGATCACGTTTGTGCTGGAAGATACCGCCTGACCATATGCCTGGAGTCTTTTTGAGAACACGTTTTCAGGTTGAGCATGAACAGAGATGATGAGATGCTGCGGTATGAGTTCCCACCCGGCGAGGAGCCAACTGTCTACACAGCTGACATCTGCTCCGAGGTAGGCCACGAGCACTGCAAGGGTATAGACAGGACAGTCGAAGGCTATGAAGGCGAAGCAGTATTCTGCATTTGCCTCTGCCATCGCGTGATCGAAGGCGATCCAAATTGACTCCGCAGACGCGCAATGGGTTCCGAAGAAAGTCCGCTTATCGGCAAGCTCGGTTTGAAGTTTCCGAAAACCCCGTTTTGCGGGAACTTCGACGACAAGTTTGGATCGTCGTTTCGGCAGGATTGTTTCCGAGTTGCCGACAAACCGCCGGGAACTCCGCAGCGAGCGCGACTACGTAAGGGATAATCGTGCAATGGCGGTCTCAATTCCTTCTGGACTAACGGACGACAATGACTTCGTCGATTTGCTAAACGCGCTGCTAAATGCTTTAGTCGTTCAGCAAACGCCTGAGCAGCTTTGGGTGATTCAGATCGACAATTGGTTCGATCACAAATGGCTGCGCTATTCAGGGAGTGGTAGTGTGGCCTCAAAGTTCCCGGCGGATTGGACCTCCTCATTTATGGACCGGTTCACATCCGTTAAGGAGCAGTTCTGGCGGGATAAGCTTACCTTCCCACCATTTACGCCGGAAAGAATAGCGGCCCGATGGTCCTTTCTGCACACTGAGGAAGGCTACATCGAAGCCCCTTTACCGAAGTTGCCGCATAAAGAGTCTCGACGCCGCAGCCATTCCAATCTAAACAGGCGGGTGGAGGATTTCGTTCAATCAGCCTCGCTTGTCTGGTACAGCGGCAACACGCTGAAGAACGGACGAGGAAGCGTTATGGTCTACGGCATTGGACCTGGTGAACCCATTTGCTGGTTCGCAGCATTCGGAAGGAAATCGGGTTGGACCGTTGAAAGGACAAAGGGCATAGACAAGGAGCAGGTCTCTCGCCTGCTGATTGGCGGTTGACGGGCAAACCGGAAGTAATCCCGTAGTGCCCGCAAAGTCACATTTACGGCAAGTTCGAGCTGTCCGGCGCAAGGAATCAATATCTCCGAGATCTTGAGAAGAAGAAGCCAAACACCTTCGAAAGAAAACCCTCACGTCTCAATTCGTCCTCGGCAGCAAGCTCTTTCATCCTTCGGTTGTAGGCGCGGGTTTCCGCAGCCTCAATCATCCTGTTGCGGTGGCCCTCTACCGTGTCAGGGTCGGGTCTGTCGCCGAACTTGATCGGCTTGTACTGCTTCTTGAATTTGATCTTCTGTGGCACAATCTATTTCCCCATTATTCGTTCGGGCACTTTCCGAAACACCCGATTGTAAATCTCGTGTGCGAGGTCCACTGCTTCGTCTATGGCGTTCGACGTAGGGACGACTCGCACGTTGACCTGTGTCTGTCTGGCCAGCCGTATGCCGGCAATGAGGCACGCACCCAAATAGATCATCCCTCGATTGATTCGCGGCATGTGGGCGTTCGGGTCGAACATTGCAATATTGTACACGAAGAAAAGGCGAAGATATGGTTACTGCCAAGTACTAGAGTGATATCGGCCATTGCTCGGCAATCGGCAAGGATGTCTTGTTCCAATGTAGCTAGTTGCAGGCGTTTGAAGATTGCTACAGTAATCCGAAAACCACCTGCCGGTCCTGTCTCCGTAGGCAAAACGGATCACATAATAGATCGTCTTAGTTCCCGCCGCTATCCCAGATTGGTCAGCTTCAGACCAAGGGCCAGCAGTGAATTCATTGAAACTGTCTTGTCCTGGGGTCTCAGCTATAGGCGATTGATTCACTTTCTTCTTATTCCACTCAATTTCAAATTGCCTCATTATTTCTCTCTCAGAATCAGCATCGTCTGGTTTGCCAACAAAGGCTAGTGCCAAACCTCCATACATCTGAGCAGTATCGTTACCACCGTTGCTGAAATGGTAGTTGATTTTAGTAGGCCCCCCGGTCAAAATTGGCGTAGGCAATGGCAGGCCGGTTTCTTTATAAAATCGCTGAGGCGATAACCCCTTGAATTGTACGTCTGCGAAAGGCCGGGTTTGATTGACAGCCATCGTCGAAGCTTCAAGAGTTTGTTTTAGTGGACCGATCGTGTCCTTAAATCCTTGTTCGTTTTGTGCTATTGAACTCTGAAGACTTTGACCAATCTCCTGAAAGCTATGAAGCTGTTCGCATCTTGCGAACGTCTCTTCTTTTTTGTGTTGAGTCTGATCTTGATAAATCGAATTCAGCTCAAGACCTAAGCAGACAAACATGACAATCGTCCAAAAAGCACGCTCATGTCGATCGACCCGTTTGCCTTCACCCCTCAGCCAAGGTATCAATACTCCAACCAAGGCGAGCACGGCAATGAATACCCCCACAGGTGGATGCCATTGCCACCAAACTGGGGTTGTTCCGACGCAAGGCTGTAGCTTTGGGAGTTCTGGCAAGACGACAGCAAAGTTCATAAGGGTTCTTGTATGTTCGCACCTATCATTCCAGAATGCATTAAATTTCCAGATCTAGGAGGCTTTAGGGCCACTGATGCTCCTAGACCTTGGAAGCGGTGAATCCGGAGAATTTCAACACAAACAAAAAGCCCCTCTGCGATAAGCAGAAGGGCTTCGCTAACTCATGATCTTGCATAGCAGTTATCTACGCCGCTACGAAAAACGCCACCTCAGCCTCACGACGCGTCACCAGTCCAGGCAGCTTCTTACCACCACCAAAGACCCACTCCATGAGCTCCGCCGGTACCGCCGCATAGCTACCTTGCATTCAGCACCTTCAGCAGCGTCGAAGTCTGGAGCCGGCCAGTTCCTTCGTTGCAGGTGAACGAGACCAGCGCGTCGTACTGACCCTGGCTCAAGGGCGCCGTCACCAGATGGTCGACGGCATGTTCCGCGTATGCCAGGTCCGCAATCAGCAACGCAGTTCCCTGCTCCTCACTTATGACACCGACGAACGGAGCCTCCGACGCAGCGCCGCATACCGGTCCGTGGTGTTACGAGGTGGCCGTACCCGGTCGTGGGCGTCGTTGGCGGGACAGTTGTAAAGGTGCGCCTTGAACCCCTCATCCTTCTTGATCAGGCTGAGCCCAGCGTTCGATATCTGCATTACTTCTTTCCTTCCGTGACTGCCCATCATTTGCTGTAACCCAGGAGGCCGATCGTCAACCGTGAGAGGCGCCTCGAGTCTGCGCCTAGATGCCGTACTTTGCCAGAAGATAGGTATGGACGGATGGTTGATATGTCGCCGTGTTGTAGATAAGAACCTCGGCGAATTCACAATTGCATCCCTTGGTGAGTGAGCTGCCGCTATAGCTGGTCCCGATCGAAGTGATGCCGGCAAAGAAGGTGGCGCTTCCGGATGCACTGCCGTCTGCGACGCCGTTCAGATAGAACTTGGCCGTTGACCCGTCATAGGTCATTGCGCCCTCGTACCATGTGCCAGCCGACAGCGTCGTAGAGCTTGTGCCGATCGCTGATGACTGCGCTACATCCAGCTCTTGTTTACCCGAATCGTTGATGCCATAAAACAGTTCACCCGTTCCCATGTAGCTGGCTACAAACGCGCCCGTCGCACCGACTGTCGTTGGCTTGAAGACGACATAGATAGAGATTGGTGGGCCGGAAGGAATACTGCTGAGGGTGAAGTATTGAGACGACCCATTGAGGGTTACTCCCGGCTTCCCATTGAGCTGGCTAGTTGCCCACGTCGGGGAGGCCACACCAGTAAGGTTCAACCCCGAAGCAGAGCTATCGGCCCATGTGGCGACTGGTGAAGAGCTGAGCGAGTCGGCTTTGTACCAGACCGCCATGTTTGTCGAGGGTGGAGGGGTTATAGCGCCACTGCTACTGACGGGAACGTTCTGCGCGAAGAAGACAGACCGCTGAGCTGGTGCCAGCATCAGCCCAGGCCAGAATATGAACAGCAGGGTTGCGATGAGTCGTCTCATTGTTCGTCCTTACCGAAGGTTGGCATAGCAGTTGCTGCCGTCATAGATGAAGGCGAGGATGTTGACCGTCGACGCTGTGGTCGTCAGGGCGAGAGTAGTTGATGCAGTGAACCCAGCCGAGCCACCCTGAAACCATGTGCAGCCTGTTCCCAGTGTTGCCGCCGCGCCTCCCGTCGAGTCCTGCTTGAGAACGACGACGTAGCTTCCACCGTTGACCAGACCAGTTAGGTTGAGAGCGCGTGTGCCGGTAGTGTGTACGAGCGTCAGCGTTGAGTTGGCTACGATCGCTGATCCGATCGCCCAGGTAACCGAAGCACTATCTGTCAGGCTGCTGAAGGTAGGAGTTCCGGCCGAGGGGATGCCGAACGCGAGTACAGCCGCCGAGCTTGAGCCCGTATTGGACACTGTAGGCGTGGCTCCCGGAGCCAGCGCCGTCACGGTGCCCACACTAACCGTTGCAGCCGATCCGTTCGAGCCTGTCGAGCCTGTCGCTCCAGCCAAACCTTGCGGTATGGTGAAGTTCAGTACAGCCCCACTCGTAGTACCTGAATTGCTCACAGTAGCCGAGGAAGCAGGAGCACCAGTTGTCACCGTGCCGACACTGATAGTAGCTGCCGAACCCGCGGAGCCTGTCGACCCCATCGCACCAGCAGGTATGCCGAATGCGAGGACCGCCGCTGAAGGCGTACCGGAATTAGTGACCGTCGGTGTGGCACCAGCAGCGAGTGGTGTAACGGTGCCGACAGCTACAGTTGCAGCCGCACCAGCCGTGCCAGTTGTGCCGGTAGAACCGGTAGCACCTGTGGCCCCAGCCGGAATACCGAAGTTGAGAGTAGCCGCCGAAGACGACCCGCTGTTGCTGACAGTTGGTGTAGCACCCGCAGAGAGAGGGGTAACCGTGCCGACAGCTATAGTGGCAGCCGCTCCAGCAGTTCCGGTTGTACCCGTCGAACCAGTTGCTCCAGCCAGACCCTGAGGGATGGTGAAGTTGAGTACAGCCGCGCTCGTAGTACCAGCGTTGGACACCGCGGCAGCCGAGCCGGCAGCGCCGGTCGATACGGAACCGACCGACACGGTAGCAGCAGTACCAGGGGAGCCTGTTGTGCCGGTGGTTCCCTGAGTACCGGTTGCGCCAGTTGCTCCGGCAGGGATGCCGAAGTTGAATGTTGCGGCCGAAGACGATCCAGAATTGGAGACGGTCGGAGTGGCACCGGCAGCAAGTGGGGTGACGGTTCCGACCACGATGGTTGAAGAAGCACCAGCAGTTCCGGTAGCTCCAGCCGCGCCGGCCAATGCGAGAATCTGCCAGTCCGCAGGGTTCGTGCCAGGAATCACGTTCGTGTTTGTCACGAGCGAGATGTACGAGGAGCCGAGATAGCTGACGGCATCATAGAGCGCGTAGTTAGTGGTGCCTACCCACGCGCCGCGCCAAGTCGTGGAACCGCCGGAGAGACCCTGAAGACCAGTGTCGCCCTTAGCACCTGTTGCACCAGCAGCGCCTTGAGGGATATTGAAGTTGAGAACAGCAGCACCAGTAGTACCCGCATTGGTCACAGCAGCCGCCGAACCGGCCGCTCCGGTAGTGACTGTGCCGATTGCGACGGTAGCAGCTACACCTGTCGCTCCGGTGCTACCTGCTGAACCAGTCGCACCTTGGGCACCAGCAGGAACACCAAACGCAAGAACAGCAGCTGAGGTTGTACCTGTGTTCTGCACGGTTGGGGTTGAACCAGGAGCTAGTCCTGTGACTGCTCCGATTGTGATTGTTGCGGCCTGCCCAGCAGGGCCGACGCCACCTGATCCGGTACCGGAACCCGTCACGAGGACAGGAACACCGCCGACACACATATACAGAAGACCACCGCTGAAGTTGCGGACGTAAAACGAAGGACTCACGCACGCGCTGGGAGGAGCCGCCGTACCGTACGCGACCTGAATGGGTTCGACATTGGTCGTCTGCGCTGGAGGAGCATACGAGTCAAGAGCCCACGTAGCACCGGTGATGTTCGGAACAGCAGAGAAGGTGAACGCTCTCTGAGATGCAGTGTTGGTGACCTGGATTGAGTAGAGGATATTCGCCTGCGAGGTCAGAGCAGCATCTGGGATCTGGCACGTACCTGTTATTGCACCCGCGAAGATCGTGCAGGAGAACGCATCAGGAGAATTTAGACCGCCGCCGCCTTGATCAAATGCAATCGGGATTCCAGCAACGTTGACCGGAGTGAAAGTAACTGTGCCGGCGGCGATGGTCTTGCCACCCATCTTGATTGAGCTGGCGGTGATGGTGGTCATCTGGCCATGAGCAGGTTTGATGCCAATCGCGCACACGAGCGCGATGGCTACTCGGAGTAGTCGGTTCATGGGTGCTCCTGAATTGCTTGACTAGAGGGAAAGGGTGGGACTGGTAGTGGAGTGAAGATGCGGAACTTGATGCATGAGGGCCATCTCGGCGCGTTCACGTAGCCGCGTCTGGAGCAGAGCATTGAACGCCGGAAGATCCGTGGTCATGAGAGCGGTTTCATCATGTGTGAATGACGCCATCACATGAATGTCAGGTGCACGCTTGTAGACGCCCATCAGTTCCTTGCGGGAAAGGGTTGCCCTCCAAGCCTGATACTCTTCCTCTGTGATGTCGCCACTCTTGCGCATCTCCGGATAGTGGATCGTCTCATCGGTGCAGAGCTTGGCGTGAACTTCGGCGATGCGGTTACCGGGCTTCAGCGTAGTGGGACCACCGCAAACCGGACATATAACCTCATCATCTTCATCCTTTAATCCGGCTTGCTCTGCCATGTCCGGGTTGATTGCACCGGAGCAAAACTGCTGATGGCAGTGGTGAAGATCAGGGTGCTGATGGACGTTGCAGCGAGGGGAGTGAAAGCAGTGGTGCGGATGAGAATTAAGTAGTCGCTGGGTCATTGGTTCCTGTGCTTGTCGCTGGCTTCTTTACAACGGTTTGGGTAGCTGTGTCATAGGTGAAGTTCTGCATCCCTTCGGCGAGGAGGGTGTCGTATGCAGCAGCATCAATTCCGACCGGTTCGGCTAGGATTAGGCCATACGGGGAGAGATCGTTACCGCTCGCGTCCTTATACAGTGTTCCATCGGATTTCGAGAAGGCCACTCGGTTTACGAGAGGAACGATGGTTGCACCTGGGTCAGCACAAACATGACAAATGTTTTCAGCACTATCGTGCTCGATAAAATAGATCATTAAAGCCACCTATATACGCATGGAGCGTTATCTAAACTGGGGTCGTGATATGGGGAGGCAGGGTCGTTCACATATCCGTCTCCTATGTTCTGGTTGAAGATTGCGAAGCTACCCGCCGAGGCGGTGAAGTTGTGAACGGTTCTGCCGGGGAGTGCTGTGGTGCTCTCAGTACCTCCGCTGGTTGGGTCGCCGGGTGTACGAAATTCCATAAAGTAACTCGCTGCCGGTTGGGTCGTGTCGACCTGTACCGTTGGGACTCTGCCAGAGATCGTTGTGATCGTGGCAGAGCTGTTTATCCCAACGTTGACGGAGCCACTAGTAGGGTGTGCCGAACACGAGTTGAGTCCGTGGACCACGTGTCCGTTACTGTCAATGATTCCGTGACCCCCAACTGTGAGCAGGTTGATAGGAGTCCCATCCCCAAAAGTCGCGTTCCCACTGTTGTCGATAGTGAGGATAAGAAGGTTCGCTGTTTCGTCTCTGATTATGATGGGCATTAAAACACCGCGTAGTTAAGGGTATGTGTGGAGCTATCTGAATTCAGGAGGTCGAAGGAGCTCTTGTCTGAGGCGAAACGGACCACGGTTCCCAATGTGCTCACCCCGGCGAATCCCGCAGTCGTGGTGGTCGAGATCGTAGTCTGGGTGTAGGCACTCAAAGTCACAGCTCCTGATATCCGCGCCATGCTTGGAGGAGCCGCTGTCCGTTGGTCTAGGACTGATCCGCTCAGGAGGTTCCTACCTTGGAAAGACAGCTTCGACGACGGGGTAGCACTGCCTAGCTCGAAGTTGGCCGAGTTGTCCGCTGCTAGACGCTGCGTTCCCGATGTCGCGTCATTGAGAATGATGCTCATTTATTTTGTTACCAGATGGAGTAGTGCGCGGTGCGTGTAGCGCCGGTATTGTTGGAGAAGGTCACGCTTGAGCTAGATACTGCTACAGCCGGAGCATCAGCGCCAACGGTAGGAATATAGCTAACGACAATGGGAACTGTTGCTGTGGAGTTGGCGGGAATAGCAATTGACCCCTCAACCGGAGCCGTTGCCCCTACTCCTAAGACACCACAGGCGAAGTCGCCACCTATCGTTACCACACCCGCGCCTTGAACAGTGAGTTGTTGACCGGCGATAGGCAAGCTCCCCAAGCCCATCTGATTCGTGTTGTCCACGTACAGAATGTTGACTCCGGCGGTTTCGTCGCGCATTTGAAAGGGCATGACTAGACCGCCTGGATGGAGTACGAACGTGATCCGTTGTTGATGTACAGCTTGTATCCATTTGGGATCACGCTGGCGATGGTTGAGGACGGAACTCCATCAACTGCGCTGGTGTCAGCCGAAGTGTTCTGATGGGTAACGTCGGCTCCCCATTGACCAGTGGCGCCGTATGGCGTGCACGTGACGTACTGACAGGCGAGGTCAGATCCACCAGCAGCATAGACAGCAATGGATGCGTAATTCTGTCCCGTCGGGCATACCCAGTCATATGAGTAGACTGTGGGCGTAAAGGTGACGCTTCCATTGGCCATAAGGTCGGTGAAGTTGTTGACATTACCACCGATAGGCTGCACAACGGATAAGTAGGTAGCGCTATACGCAATACGCAGGTAAACCCCACCGGAACCTGACCCGTTATAGAGCAGGAAGGTCACGCGGTACTTTTGGCCAGGGACAACTCCGAAGCTTGGCGAGAAGGCGGACCCTATGTTGGCAGGGCTGAAGATTCGCTGAGCTCCCCCATTCGGTTGATAGGTGAAGCCACCGATCTGCCACCCCTGCGTATTCCCGAGTATGAAGTTTCCGTTGGGAACGATGGACTCACTGGAGCCGGTGTAGACAATCGGCTGTGCCGCCGTGATGTCCGCGCCGCCAGTGGTATCCGTCAGTGATAGACCATCGAACCATGCATGCGCATTGACCGCGCTGGAACCATAGTTATCCACCGTTCCAACCTGGTAGGTCCCGCTAACGGCGACAATTAAGGTCATCTGCAATAGTGTCCATGCCGTGGCTCCCGTTGCTGGAAGTAACGCCGCAGGATTCTGATTGCCCAGGTTCGCCGCAGTCCCGTTCACTCGCTGGATTGTGATGTGGCTGCCTGGGTCAGTAAAACCCAAACCCGCGCCCAGAGAACCTCCAGCAACAACGGAACCATCTGTCATCACCCACCCCTGGTAGAGATAGGTGTGCCCAGCAACGAGGGCCACAGTCTGACTGACACCACCGCCCTGAGAACGAGCTGATTGTGTACCCAACTTATGCTGGCTCGCATCAACGGCTACAACCCCGACAGTTGTCCATCCAGTCAGACCGTTGGCAAAGTTGGCATTGACAATCATCTCGCCCGGAACTGTACCACCAAGCTGAGAGTTGGCCGTGATGGTGGGTATCTGCGCTCCCAGCGTTCCGAGGAACGAAGGCGTCGTGCTGACCGTGTAGTTGAGCTGTTGAACCCAAGCAGATGAGACACCGCTGGCGCGAGTCGTGCGAATCTGGACGTTGTAGGACTGACCAGCGATCACACCGGAGATCAACCCAAGGTTGAGACTGATATCGATCGCAGGAGCGGACAACCATGTGCTAGCTCCAACCAACTGATACTGGACCTGAACCTGCACGGCCAGATTATCCAGTGGCGTATTGAACCCAATCTGAATGACTGATTCAAGTGATCCATCCGGTTGAACGATGGCGGTTGCAACACCAGAGGTAAGAACCATGTTTGTTGGCGGTGCCGGAGTCAGCGGAGTCTGAGAAGGAAGAGCTGGGACCGCGTAAACCGTTAGCTCTTCCGCTGTGCTCCATGTGTAGACTGACGGATCAGTTTCACGCACACTGTAGGTGACGCGGATGCTTGGCGCACCGCCATTCGGATCATCAACCACACTAAGACTTGAACTCACCACTTCAAGCAGTTTGTTGGTCCAACCGAGCGGAGGAAAGGTGAACTGAAAGATATCCTTCGGCTGCATGACATAGCCATAAAGGCCCATCTCAAGCGTGCCTTCACCCTGAAAGCGATTGTGCATCAGGTTAAGCTTTGCTAGGCGTTGAGCCTGACCGATTGACAACACCGACTGTAGGGACAGCTCGAGTGGGTGCTGATGACCGCCGTCAGCCGTCAGCCATTGATCCGACGGATAGCCATGAGCAATATCCTGTGCGTACTGCGGGAAGTTGGTGGGTTGGAAGGCAAAAGAGAAGTTGTTTTGAGCTTGCCCATTGTAAAATCCGTTACGGTCATACAGATTTCCAGCGACGTTGTAGGGGAAAGTCGGGGCAATGTAGGTACCGTTAACACGGTTGATGAGGTCAGGAACACTTCGGTATGGCTTCCACTGGAAGGTTGAGGTGAGATGCTGTTCCCCGAAGCTGAAGCTAGGACCATGCCAGTAGTCCGGCCAGAGATAATGCTGTCCACCAATTTGGCTGTAGCTACCCTTTGCACCGGGCATGATAGCGGACAGAGCATCACCTGGTGCCATCGAAGTGTCGTAATGGTAGTTGCAGGTGTAGCGAGATTCAGTTCCACCACCAGCACCAGCAAACGCCACCGATTCGTCGCAGACGTTGGCTGCTGAGATCAGGTTCAATTGATTGACAGTGTTGTCACCGAGACCGAACTGAGTGTCCGTGATGATGTCAGCAGCGATCAACGCCCAGTTTGTCGTGAATTTAGAGGTCTGAGTCCGGGGATCCCAGATGTCGTTTTTACCGTTGACGGTAATGCGAACCTCTGGCTCGCCTGGGAAAAGTGATGGATTGTTCTCGACCTTGAGATAGATATATGTGCAGCCAGCTACCCACGGTGAGTTACCGTTGGTGTCGTAATCCCAGGTCGGATCATTGGCGCGTAGTGATCCCATTATTTGCGTGGTGGTGTTCTGACCTTCG
This sequence comes from Edaphobacter sp., assembly GCA_025462755.1. GTDB lineage: Bacteria > Acidobacteriota > Terriglobia > Terriglobales > Acidobacteriaceae > Edaphobacter. The sequence goes on along the minus strand of JAOAPF010000369.1, from coordinate 25,769 downwards.
GTCTGGTCACCGAAGCGAGCTTCGCAATAGACCTGACCGCCGAAGTTATATTGAACGCCGTTTGGGCCGGTATAACTGTTTCCGTTGGCAGCACCGCCGAAGTTGATACCGTTGCGCGTGATGTTGCCGACACCGCCAGCAAAATGAACCTGCCGGCCGTCGAGATAGATATTTACGATGCTGTCACAGACGTGACCAGCGACGACGATCAAGTAGTTAAGCTGATCTTTGTGGGAGCCGGTGGTTGACTTGAAAATAGTCACGCCGCCGACACGCTGCTGACCGTAGATGATTTGTCTGTTGGCGGCAGCCTGACGCGTGGTGATGTTCATGCCACGGTTGCTGGTCAGAGCACTGGCTATTGTGGCGGCTTCCATGCTGATGCCGCCAGCCAGTAGGGATACCTCCAACTGCGTAACCCATGCGGCTGCGAGAGGTCCACCAAGAGCTAATGCTGCGGCATCAAGGATAACCGCACCGGCAATTAATGCTGCACCTTGAAGAGCTTTAGGCATTTAGATACTCCAGGCGCGTACTACGTTTGGCTTGCCGTTGAGGTCGGCGATGGGTAGGCGGACAAGTCCTGTTTCGGAGACTGATACAACGTCGTGACCGTTGAGGTGGACGACACCGGCGATAAGGGTTCCGGAGTTGTCGATCACCACGAGGTCGCCTCGCTTGGCGAGTAGTGGATGAGTGTGCTCGACAAGTCCATGCTTGTTGGCGCAGTAGGCTGCGGCGTCGGCAATCGATGTTCCTCCAGTTACTTCACGGATAGTCTTGAGGGCGCCGAGTTGAGTCGTGTACTTTCCGCGGAAATCCTCTGCGATATCGGTACCGGTGTTCGCGAGGATGGCGTCGGCGGCGAACAGAGCACAGTCATTGCTTCCCCAGACAAACGGCATGTCTGCTCTTTCGCGTAGGAATGGATCGAAGGCATGGGTGTGCCAATGTTTGTGTTTCGTCAGCATTGCTTGTCCTTATCCCCACACGTCGGCTTGGTCGTTCAGTGACTCAACCCACCCGAAGGAGCTGTCGGTCGGGTGATATAGGCGTTGGTCAGCTGAGGTATATCGGCGGCTACTTGCACGGGAGAGGTCAAGCATCCTCGTCTCGAGCGCGAGAGTGATGCTTACGGTGTCCGTGCCATAGCTGACTATCGGCTGGTCCATCGTGCCGTTGAATATCTGATAAGGCGAACCGATTATTGCGCCGTTTGCCAGCAACCCAAACCACAACGTAGCCTGAGCACCGGGAACCATGTCCGTCATGCACTCGGCGAGTAGAACCGGGTCAATGCCGGAGAGTGTAACGGTGGTCCCATACGCATGGACGTCAACGCCTTCCTGAATGGTCCCGATCTTTGCGGCCGAGCCGATACCAACAAATGGCTGCGAGTTCCATACGAGAGTGCCGACACCCGTCCACACCCATTGCTGCTGGGTTTTGAAGCTCAGCATGGCCATAAAGAACGGACTGATATTGCCGGTGGCCACCGCCGCGGCCATGTTGGAATCTAGTTGTCTGCTCATGCGATCTACCGGTATTCCTGGAACTGAAATGAAAGGCGGGTGAGGTGATCGACGCCGCTGCTCCACGTCACTTTGTTGCTGGCGAGCCGGAACAGACCAACGGGATTGAATAGCGCGAGAGCTTGGCCGTCTAACGGCGGCTCGCGTAGAGATGGAAAGATGTTGATGGCAGCTTTTCCTGAACTGTCCGAATTGACACCGTCGAGAACACGATGCAGACGGAAGCCGATCTGCAAGTAGTCACCCGGCAACAGAAGATTGAGCTGTGACGGTGTCCAGCCCTTCGTACGCAGTACCTGTCCACCCGCTACCATTGCGACTGATGCATCCGCCGTAGGGGATCCCAATGCTGAGCCTCGAGGAGACTTTTTCATGGGATCGCCGAGCTGGAAGGCGTTGCTCATTCCCTGCATCTGCATCAGAGCGCTGATCCACTGGTCGGCCTGGATCTGCGTAAGAGGAGGGAGAGTAGCCGTACCAGAGAGAGCGTCGGCGCCAGGCCAACGCTGCGCCTGAACCTGTCCGGTGAACACCGAAGTTACCGTGGCCACCGCGGTAGTGAAGTTCCAATCGATGGACTGGAGCGACCCGGCGGAGGCAGGTAGGCTGACCACGCCGACGGTATTCCCGTTGAGTGAGATGAGAGAGATCATTGATTGCTTTCGGGGGTGCAGCGGTGGGAGTTACTTGCGGCGGCGGGGTTTCTTGCTCCTCAGCAATTGCGTGAGCTGAAAGAGGTCACGGGCCAGCGACCAGATCCCGTAGAAGAGACAGATCCCGAGCGCAATGAAGAAGAGGTCAATCACGGGGGCTCCTAGTGATTAAGGTCGCCGCACGGGACGCTCGTTGTGTGGGGGAGTGGACTAGTGTTTGCCGCGGACTTCGTCGTCATGTAGCTGGGTGCGAATCAGCGTGATGTCCCGCTCATCCGAAGCTAGACGCTCGGTGAGCCCACGGAGAGATTCGTCAACATAGTCCTTGCTGACCATGCCTCTCTTTATCTCCTGGACGGTCCCAGTCAACGTGTCTAGCTTCTCCACGACGGTCGCCCGGAAGGCAACCCAACCGAAAACCGACATGAGTATCGTGACGATCATTGGCGCCACGATAGCGACGATGAGTTTGGATCCGGCTTGTTCCCAGACTGATTGTTTTGTCACGGGTTTCCTTTTGCGTTTGCTGATGAGTGGTATTGCGTTTATCTGGCTCATAGTTTGTTATGACTTCCGCTGAGAGGACGGTGTACGTCGACGATCTTGATTTTGAGAGCTGATCGTGCTGGCCGCGATATGCGGAGCAGCTTCCTGAATCCCACGCATTACCTGAACACGGGTCTGAGCCGGGTCAGTAGATCCGGTCGCATCGACATAGATGGTGTGGCCGGTGCTGCCTGAACTGACAAGCTTGTGGTTCGGCGTTATTTGCCCGGTTCCGGAGAACAACTCAGGGCCGTCCTCACCTACGAGAGTGGGGCCATTTATGAAGCCACCAGAAGCCGCATGGGGGATAAATGAGTTGAGCACCCCACTCAAGAATCCGGTAAAGCCCCCGCTCTTGCTGGTGGAAGTTCCACCAAGCTTGCTCAGAAGACCACCAGCAGCCGAAGCTACACCGTCCGCAGACTTTGTCCACATGGGATTCGCCTGGGTGCCCATCTTGCCGCCACCGAACCCAAACATGCCGAGGACAGAGCCCTCAGCCTTCTGGAGACCAGTGTTGGCTATGGAACGGAACATGCCCGCGCCGAAGTTGCCAAACTGAGTCCGTTGGCCGGACATCGCGCCGACGAGTTGCTGATTGAGACCGGACAGCGTGTTGCCAACCAAGTCACGCATCTGAGATGCCGCGTCACGAGACGCGATGACGAACTCATCGAGCGCATCGCCTGCACCGACGAAGCCGGAGGACGACGCAGGATTCGTGTTCTGACTGTCCTGGGCTGCCTGAATGCTTCGACCCGCGCCTAGAGCACTCTGACGGTTTGCATTGTCGAGGAGTGCAGCCTGGCGAGCCTCTTCATGACCGTTGTATTGACGATCGGTCTTGATGTACGAAGCCTGGTCCTGTAGCTGTGCCAGTGCATCCGCGTATTGCTTCTGGTGCATCGTCGCCAGGACGCGCGCGGCGTCCATCCTTGTGATCTGTCCGGTTGCCACCGCCATCTGTAGAGATGACTCAGCGATAGCGTCGGAGTTCTCTTTATTCAGCTCGATGCTTTGACGCATCGCGGTGATACGAGCGAGAGAAGCTTTGCCAGCTTCGTCGAGGGACTTGTTGTCGCCGGAAGAAACACCATTGGTCTTGAAGAACGAAAGGCTGTCTTCCTGATTGAGCTTAGCGATTAACTCTGCCTGCTTTTGAGCCATCTCCAGGTATTTGGCGTTAGTTTCCAAGCTCGTCAGGAACTCGGCAGCTTCCTTCTTACGTGCCTCAGCAGCCTTGAGTGCAGCGGCATGTGCAGCTTCAGCACCTTTATTCTGAGCGGTGAGCTTGCCATTATTGTCCTGCGCAGCCTGGTTGCCCTGCTGGTCACTGATGACGTCGCGGAAGCCGAGGAGGATATTCCGGTTGGCGGCCTGATTACCGCTCATGACGTCGTCGCCCTCGACCGCGTATTGCGGATTGTCGGCGAGGAACAGCTTGCTGGTGATCCACTTCTGGTAGTACGCCTGCTTGTCGGACAGATCCTTCAGAGCCTTCTTTGCTTCCGGGCTGTCCGGTCCGTGATCGCGTACGGCAGAGGCGTTGACCTTGCCGAGCTGTGCGATCTCGTCCATGCCAAAGTTGGCAGAACCAGCGATGCTAGAGGTACCTGCCTTGCCGGTGAGTAGCCCGCCGAGGGCGGTGAGCTTGTTCTGTTCAAGGAGTGATTTGAATCCCTTGGCGTCGTTCTCCAGGGACTTCGCGAGCTCGTCGGCCTTGACGCGTGCCTCGTCGAGCTGGATGGCCAGATTGTTCTGTGGCTTGCCCTGGAGTTTGTCTATCGAATTCTGAAGGTTGTCGTTGGCGAGCTTTAGAGAGTCACTTGTCGACGCAGCAGCCAGGTGCATGGACGCGAAGCCCTGCTGAATGGCCTTCGGCATCTGGTTGGCTTTTTCGATGAAGGCGGCTACCTTCATACCCATCTCAACGATCATTCCGCCGAAGGCGATCCCGCCGACTAACGGGAACGCAGCCTGAAGCACCTTACCTACACCGGGGATGGTGGTGATAAAGCGCTCGACCGCGCGGAGGTTGTTACCGAGAGGATTCTCCAGTCCACGGATAGCGGCCGAGCTGGCCTGCATGCTGGTGACGGTAGCGTGGCCGGCTTCCTTCGTCTTGCCGGCAAACTTGTCCAGCTGTGTCTGTGCTTCCGCCATCGCAGCGCTGAAGTTGGCTTTGTTGACCGATAGAACGATATTTACACTACCGGCGGCGTCTGGCATTATGACTTTCCTTTTCGTTTGGAGGCAGCTTCTATCTCGGTGGCGAGAGTTGTGCAGATGGTGTCGGCGACTGCCTGGCGGGAGGCCTCGTATGCCGGCCGTATGAAGGGGTGAGCCGGCACATCGCCGATCTGGGATCCGGGTCCCTTTGATTTGCCGTTGCGGAGGAGTCTGGATACTCCACCGCGGACATTTCGATGCCCGTATTCAACCCATCGTGCGACGTGTTTAGTGAGCTTTGCAGGGCCTACAACAGCTAGGATGGTTCCCTGCTCATCGCGAGTCATCTTCACAACGATGTCACTCTTGAGGGCACCTTCGGGGAGCATTCCGCCGGTGCCGTCCTTGACTGGGGCGCGTTCAATGATCGCTGCTTGTTCTACGGCTGCTCCAGCTCTGAGTGCAGCACGTATTGCTCTTTCAGCGGCCTTCGTGCTGAGGTCGTCTAGCTTCGCCTGGAGGTCAGAAAGTCCTTCGATACTGATTGAAAAGCCGTCCTCTGCCATTACTTCACCACCACTGCTACTTGTGCGAGAGTTGCTCGGAGATTTTCGAAGATTGACTGGCGACGCTTCTTTGTCATCCGAATGCGTTTGAATTTGGAAGAAGCGGTCTTGGCGTTCTTAGACCACTGAGTCGGGGAGAAGTCCTTCCAGGTGGTCGGCTTCTCAGCCGTTCTGAACCCGGTATTCGCCACCCAACTGGTGAGTTGAGCCAGCATGAATTCTGGGCCTTGAAGGTCGCTTTTTCGTCTTTTCAGGAGTGCGTCGAGTTGCTTCGGGGTGATCGCGTAAAACTCATCGGCAGAGAGTCGAAGGTCGTAGCGCGCGACAGACCAGAAGTGAAGCCAGAGATCTCTCGCCGGGGCTACACTTCCGGCTGGTTGGGGTCCGGCTTCACATCCTCAGGAGATGGATCGGCGAGTGACGCGCCGTATGCATGAGCGATGCCATCGAAGATCAGTCCGAGATTCTCGATGGTGACTAGACTGATCACCTTGTCGACCGAGATCTTCGGCTGATGCGAGATCATTGCCGCGTAGAGCAAAGGTACGAGCTGGCTCGCGTCCAGACTTGAAAGGTCAAGAGCGTGCAGCAGGTTGCAGTCCACGCCGATGGAGCGAAGGTTCTTCTGTGCGAGGGCCAAGGCGCCGAAGGTGAAGCATAGAAAAAAGGTCTCTTTGCCGAGCTTGATTTCAATCTTGGGAAGGGTAGGGTCAATCTCCGGATTGCCGGCGATCTTTTCAGGCTTTGCCATCAGAGTGTGTCTCCGTTATGTGTTTGTGGAATACGAGTAGGGCCAGAGCGACTGGCCTCCCAGAAGAGAGGCCACCCCGTTGGGTGGCCGTGGATGCGGCGGTGAGAAACGATTAGCTGCCGGCGGTGAACAGAATCGAGTTCAGGTCGATGCTGAACGTTGCGCTGGAAACCTTGGTCTGCGAGAGATCGAACGCTCCGGCCTCAGTCACGATGCCCGACAGCTTGTACAGATCTCCGGTGGTCGTCTGACCAGCCAGTGGGTTCGGCGTCAACTGGAGCGTGAAATCGTAGGCCGCACCGTTCGCGTTAGCCGCAATGAGCGCCAACTGTCCCGCGTTATTGCTGACGCGGTTGTAGGTGCCGGTCAGAGAGCCGAGGTCGAGAGTGGTACCAAGCTTCTGAACCACGTTCCCGCTGTCGAAGTTGGTGTTCGTGGTGGTGGACCGCTTGATCGAAGCAAACTTGAAATCGCTCAATTCACCGACTGGAACTGGGGTCCCAGCAGGAACGATCCCCGTGATTCCAAGGATAGAAAGCGTGCAGCCGGATCCGAGAATCTGGCCTTTGCTCGGTACTGGTACAAAGGGGGTAGGCATGGGTGAGGCTCCTGGGTGGTTCGTTAGAAGTTGGTGTAGAGGTAGAACTCAACCATGGCCCGGTATTGCAAAAGCTCATGGTCAAAGAAGTCGGTGGGCTGGATGAACTGGATTTTTATGCGGCCGCTGTTGTATCCGTCGAGGGCAGTGGCGACCGCGGCGCGAAGGGTCACGGCATCACCGTATGTTTCACCCCAGCAATTCACTTCAATGCGGTATTTCTGCGAACCGCGCGTGTCAAATGTGGATGCGGATGAGCCGCCGACGAACGAGTAATGGATGGCCGGCAGCTGAACATCGGTGGGAAGTACCAGTGGGTAGATGCGTGACCCGCATATGGCGGTGATGGCCGCAGGAGAAGAGAGGATGGAGAAGAAGTCTGTTTCGACCATTTACTCAGCACCCCCCCAGCTCGTAGCAGAGCAGGACCAGCTCAGTGTTCGCGGCCTTCGTGTTGAGCGAAGCGATGATTTCGTAGGTGTGGACGACGCCGGTGGTCGGCTCTTTGTAGATCACCCTCTGCTTGGCTGTGATGATCACGGAGGACGTCCAGCGCATGGTGATGCGGTAATACGAGCACCGTTGTGGTTGTGGTTCTGGTCTTGGAACGCAGGGGGAGCGGGGGCCGATAGGCTTCCGATTCCGGCTTCCGGAGTGAGCCCTGGTAGTGGCGGTAGTGCTTCGGGACCTTAGCAACGTCTATTCCGCTGGAGGGCGACGGTTGGTCAACAGCCTGAGCGAAGGCACTTCTATGGCCAAACTGGAAGAAATCGTGTCGATAATATGAAAAAACTGCTAAATGATTGGTTTGGGACCAGTTATCCACAGAGAAACCGTTATACTTAAAGAGAAGACGAGCTAATTCCGCTCAGATTTTCTCCCCATCCTCACTCAACTCTTCTCACACCCTTCGATCAAGCCACATTCTTTGGCGCTCCCCTCACTTCAAGTTAGGCTCCTCTCATGCGCAAGTCCTCACATAGACCGATCATTGCCAGCGAAGTCATCCACGGCTTCGAGGTCATTGGTCGCGCCAAGTCCAAGCCGGGTAAGCGCATGGTGGACTTCAAGTGCAGCGCCTGCAAAGATGGCATCGGAACGACACGCTTCTCGGTTCTGTGTGCCGGAAAAGTCGTCAAGTCTTGCCGGTGTAAGCGCGATGCGGCGTACAACGCCAACCAGAATTCCTTCGCCGCCGCGCTCACCAAGAGTCAGGTACGGGATCGTCGAGATAGAAGGGAAGTCTCAACTCGCTCACCGTTTCGCCTGGACTCAAGTGAATGGCGCAATACCCCCCGGACTCATAATTCGGCACAAAGTTTGTGATACGCGGCATTGTTTGAACACCGAGCACATGGTCCTGGGAACGAAGGCCGACAACACGGCCGACATGCTGGAAAAAGACAGATGCTGCCACAATCCACGTCCAGGTCGCAAGGTGGAACCGGAGGAAGCGGCGGCGATGGCAACGATGTACTCATCGGGAAAGACCTGGTACCGCATCGGCATCGACTTCGGTCGCAGCCAGCAGCTTGTGAAGCAGCACGTTGAACGCTACCTCGGCATCGGATCGGCGGCGACGGTCTAATGAACACTGAACTCATACTTGCCCTAATCGGAGCTGCAACGGTAGCAGGCGCGCTCTCTATGGTGCTATGCCACGCAATCTTCTGCCTGGTCCATGCAATATTCCCGACCAAGGTACCGGCTAGAATCCCCCCTGCATCCTCCCGCCGGTACCCGCGACTCATCTCCACCCCATCCTCAGACCAGTAGCATCCCCTCCGTAACACCCCCGCACTCCACACTTCATCCCTCACATGGCCGTCCTCCTCAAAGGAGGCGGCTTCCCTACCACTCAACAACAAGGCCACTACTACCGCACAGTCCAATGAGTGGGGCTGACCGCTGAGCGGCAGACCCCTATTCAATACAAGAGTCAGGATCAAGATCCTCGAGAATCCTAATTCCTGTGCCGGCTCGGAAGTCGTCTTGGCAGGATGAATACGTGCCAGTCGTTGTATCTGAGCCTCTGGAGATGAGGTTGATGCCTGGTGAGACCGGAGCGCGTGTAGCGACTCCGGTGACGGATGCTTTGATAGCCTCGATTCATCGCTAACAATTGAGGTATGACTACTCAAAGTAACCGTGGAATGTGCCCCAATGCCTTCGGTGGGTATGCGCGTCTGGACAAACTTGAGGTTTCGGAACTGGCCAATGGTAAGTGCTCGGGTGCGGAATTGCTATACCGCGCGACCATCATGGATGCAGTCTGCTGCTATCTCTTTTTCGGCCTGGGACGGAACGGCTTCATCGCATCAGAGTTCTTGATGGCCGCGGATTACTTCTTCAACGTCACCAGCGACAAACCTGAGACATGGAACCCGGAGCGCAGCGTACAGGTCTCTGATGTCGCTTACGGCTGCGGGAAGGGCAAGGACCGCAAGTTCATTGACCTCACCGACGAGGAGATGACTTCAATGTGCTTCGACCAGCACTGGGCTCAGTCTGGCTTGTGCAGAGCCATGCCTATCCGATTGTTCAGGAGGCTGTTGGCGGAGAAGCGTAGGGCAATCGTCGCCGGCAATCTCAGTCAGATATCGGAATACCTCCGATCGCTCCGAGACAACGCCGCCACCGCTGGGGAGTATCTCCGGCCAGGATGCGTCACCGGTGATCTCCTGGAGACACTCCTATCGCCATCTGGCGAGGGATTGGCGTCACTCCTGTATCCCATGCGTCAGGTGGCCAGAGAAGCGCACCGCTCACCATTCAGCATGCCGCGCCGGGAGCGCGGTAGACGACTGTGGACACCGATCAACCAGTACCGAAGGTCAATGGACCAACGGAATCTTCCGCAAACCCATCGATGATGGGATGCTTTGATTCAGTCCCGGGAATAGACACAATAGACACTAAGGACAACAAACCATGGCCAAGATTGAGAAGTTCTGCCGCACCCACCCAGATGCCATTGATCATTCAGTTCCCTGCTCGGTCGCGACGACGATCGAGCGCCACCGGGGGATGCTGACGCCGGCCAAGCTCGCTGACCTCCTGGCGGTGTCTCCCAAGTCGATTTACGCGTGGGTTAAACAGGGAACGCTCCCAGCTGTAACCCTGGGAGCGTCGATTCGATTCTGTCCTCACACTACCGCGCAGTGGTTACGCGCACGGTCTGCCTAGATCATCTGGAAGGGTCAGCGCCAGCGAATGGCGTTGACCTTCTTCTGTACCTCGACACCGCCAGCCGGCCGTAGATACCGCATCACGGACTCAAGATCGGCATGGCCCGACAGAGCCATGACTGATCGCAAATCCAATCCATTCCTGAGTAGCGCGGTTATGTACGATGCTCGGAATTTATGTAGAAACCACTTCCCACACTCGACACCCTCGCTGGAAACACAAGTTGAGCACTCGCCACAATTCAGCCCCGCCTTCTTTACAAGTCCCTTCAGACGACGAAGTAGATGCCCGTCAGGTTCATCTACCATTCCCCCAAGCTTGCCGAATACCAGCCTACCCTCGGGATGCTCTTTCCGGTAGTCCTGTAGCTGTTTTACGAGGTCTTTCGTGAGTGGCATCTCTCGCTCTTCAGAGTCTTTAATCTTGTGCGCGTACCGTGGCTTCGACTTCACCTGGAGCGTCTTATGCGTGTAGCTGATGTCTGCCCATTCAAGATGCATACACTCGCGCTCCCGAAGTCCCGTCGTGAGAAGTAGATCGAATAGCAGAATGTCATAGTCCGACTCAAGCGATGCGAAGAATGTCTTCAACTCATCAGGCTCGTAGATTTCCGGCATCGTCTTTTCAAACTTGGGGGCGCGACTACCAGTTATGGCCTTCACCTGTTCCACAGTGAACCCGAGGGTGAGGATGAACGATCGGAGAGCCTGGTGCCGATTGTGGACTGTCCGGTCAGACAGTCCTCTCTTCCTCATCTGACCATGGAACTTCAAAATGTCATCGTGGGTGAGTTCGTCGGCGTAGGTCTTATTGCAGCCAGTCAGAAACTCCTCTAACGTCCGCTCGTATATCTCTGAGGCTTCCTTTGAGCCGCGATCGAACGCGGCCATAGAGAACTTCTTCGCCGCATCCCGTAGAGCTACGCGCTTGGGGTCCAACACAACCTGCACACCAGCATCACCGGCCAGCGCAACGGCGTTAGCTCTCTTCCGTGCCACCTTGAGAGCTGCCAGGGCCTCCGTAGCGCCGCCGGTGAGCACTGTCCATACGAGCTTGGAGCCGGAGTACGACCTGAGCTCATAATGTCCAACCGGGTAGACCTGTTCGGCACCGTCGGCAATGACGGTGTCCGGCTTGACCCTACCGTTGGCTGACATGGCAACCGGAAACCGCTTCCACGAACCATCTTCGGTCTTGCACTTCCGTACCAGTGAAACCCGTTTATTTGCCATATCTTTTGCGTTGTCCTCAGAAGATATGATACCATAGCAATACCACAGAGGAGAAATACGTGAAAACACCGGATAAAACGACGATTGATAGAGAATCCCTCACTCTCCGCCATCATCTTAGAATCAATGATGCAGAGCTTTGGCTACACGTGAATCATCCGCGTGGTCAAGCATGTCCAACCATCAGTTTGGATCTCCATTGACTGCTTGATGACATCCGCTGATGCAAAAATATCATTCTGCCTTTACATCCTTCGATTGTTGTTTCTATACCCTGCGGCGCTTGTGACGCACGTCAGCGCGAATCTTCGCTGTGGAGATCGTTGCTCCGCGCCGCATGTGAACCCTTGCCGTAAAGTCACTTCGGATGGAAGCCTTGACGCCGGCTGTGCGATTCACTACAGCTACAGGCAGGAGCCATCCCGATGAACCCTCAGCACCCGATGTCCAATCACCGATCTTTTCTTCTAGCCTTGTGCTCAGCTGTTCTCTTGCTATGCCTCCCGGACCGTGCCCAGACCAATGCGGAAGCGGCGGCGGGAGTGAGCGGGGCAACGACGGCGGGTCCCAGTTATCCTCTTACCGAGCAATCGTCTCCATCGAACTTTCCAGTTCGTCCCGGTACTTTTCTTGACGATCGCGGGGGAGGAGCGTTCAGGTATGCGACCGATCCCTTCTTCGGAACCGGACTCAATAGCGTCGCTGGCTTCGGGAATAACTGCCACTTCACCTATAACGCCAACCCGACGGCTACGGATGCGCAGTTTTGTAATAGCGACTCGACGGTAATTTCGGGCATCGGGAACGATGCGGGAGGCGGGGTCACGCGCGTAGGGGGTGACTTCCGGCTGGTCACGATGATCTCAAACGGCATAACAGCAGAAGACGATATGCTGATCAATTGCTGGCACGACGGAGATTGTCACGCTCACCGCGACGTCTTCCAAACAGGCGCGCCCAATAGCGACCTATCGGGTGAGGGGCATGGGGATTTTCAGCCGCACTTCGATCAGATGACTGCAATATACGTGTCCAATGTGGCCGGGGTGACTGACTCGACCCATATCAAACTCAACTTTCCAGGAACAGGCGGAGCGTATGGTCAGCCCTACGGCGGTGGATGGCTGGTCAAACAGGCGAATATCGATTCCGGCAAAATCATCGCCGATACCGCGCCTTCGGGGGGCATCCCCAATCGAAGGTTTACCACCTCGACTGCCCATCCAGTCGCCACGGCTTGGGGAACGTTGATCACTCCGCTCCATCCCACGGACGACTTTGTCAAAGGGACTCCGACCGTTGTCACAATCACCAAGCTTGGCGGAACATTCCCGGCTTCGGGCAACGTTTGCCTATCTGGCGATCACACTTATGAGACGACTTACTCCGGCGCGACCGGCGCTTCCACAGTGACGGCAACCTTGCTTTCCCGATACGAGGAACCTGCCGGTTCGCTGATTGTAGTCGGTTCGTGCATGAAGATGTTCTCTGTTCCCGACCGCCAAAGTAGCTCCATCAATTCCCAGATCACCAGTGAAATCAGCCCTGACATCATTGGTGCGCCGGATGCGAACACTTACTTCTATACTCTGACCGGCGTAGCGACACGCGATCAGAACGCCTTGAATGGGAACTATAACTGGAGCACCGATCTTACTCTTCCACAGATAGCAGGTTCGATGGTGACCAGGAACGCCAATAACAATGTGTTGTTTCCAGATGAATCCGCCAACAACGGTTCCGGGTACAGATTCATGGGCGCAAGGACGATCACTGTTTCGGGATGCGCGGATTCCTCATTCAACTTTGGGCCTTCGCGCGTGACGATTGCCTCTAGCGGCAACCCGTTTGCCCTATCCTTCGTTCAACCGGGAGCCATGCGCGGAGCCTCGACGACAACCGGATGCTCGATCACGATGTCGGCTCTCAACGGGTTCACCCTTCACAAAGCCGCCAAGGTTATCAGTATCAGTGATCCCGCAGTACCGAAGAATACTCTGCCCCTCGATGGCTACATGCTGCTGGGCACCAACACGGCAGGCTTCACGGTGGGCGATGCTGTGGAACAACCCGGAGCGAATAGCATTCGCATCGACAACATCACCGAAGTGATAGGGCAGACCCCGACACTCGGCGGGCAACCCTCCCATCTCATCGATTGGGTTCTCCATGGAAACGCCGGGACCACTGGCGCACAGATAAGCGGCGGTTTCAATCCAATCTCCATCAGCAATCAGAATCCCTACGCGATCTATAGCGGCGGTGGGGGCCTATACACAGTTCCCAATTTAGCCAGCGTCTTGGGGCCCTGGCACACCTACTGGAGCTTCGGCAATGCACCGGCCAACGGGGGGCAATACGTCCTGATGGGCTGTCCGCCGGAGGGGTGTAACACGCCAGTCCCCTATGACCTGTTCAATTTGGCGGGTAAAGTCAACGGCAGACTTTCCTTTACCCCGTCGAGCGGATTGCTGAGTTGGGATCGCACCTTCTTCGCTCGAACCATGACCGGCACGTCAGGATCGTTCAATTCAATCCAGGCAACACAAAAACTAGCCAATGGAGCGGGGATGCAGGTCGCGACGGCAACCGGATGCACGGCAAAAGCCGGCACGCTACTATCCACATGTAATGTGACGGTTGCTTTACCGGTCGCAGAGCCCGATACAGCGTATGACGTGACCGGATGCACGCTGAAAGGCGCAGCGGCGATCATGGGGAATGTAAGCAGCCTCACCACTACCGATTTCGTCGTGGCCGAATATGCCGCGACACTTTCCGGAGCAACCGCGGGAACCATCAGCTGTCTCGTGACACACAACTAGTTGGTGGCCGGCGATTTGTTTCCAAGGTTGAAGGAAGATCCGCCGCCGAGCCAGCCAACGTACCGTTCTGTTAGGCTCAGACCCATGAAGGGGTCGGAGTAAATGTCTCGGCATCTCATCTGAAGCGAAAACGAAATGTTTACATCTAAATGCATATGAGGTCACCGGATGCTTCCTCAACTGCCTCGCCTACCGAATTACAGACCGCAGGCGAAAGCGTCTCCTTCAACTTCAAAAATACTTATGCGCGGTTACCGGAGAATTTCTACTCCCGAGTAAACCCTACGCCCGTGGCAGCACCGCGCCTGGTGAAGCTCAATGTGGAACTGGCCAGAAGTCTTGCGCTGGATCCGGAGGAATTAGCCAGTCCGCGAGGCGTAGAGATTCTGGCGGGCAACCGCGTTGCAGAGGGGTCCGAGCCTCTTGCCCTCGCCTACGCCGGCCACCAGTTTGGGCATTTCGTACCGCAACTTGGCGATGGCCGCGCCAATCTTCTTGGAGAAGTGCTGGGGGCTAACGCAGTGCGCTACGACATCCAGCTCAAGGGATCCGGCCCGACGCGTTTTTCTCGTCGCGGCGATGGAAGAGCGGCGCTCGGTCCCGTCTTGCGCGAATACATCGTGAGCGAAGCGATGGCAGCCCTTGGCGTGCCGACCACCCGCGCACTGGCCGCGGTGACGACGGGCGAACGGGTATTTCGCGAAACAGCCTTACCTGGAGCTGTGCTGACTCGCGTCGCAGCGAGTCACCTGCGTGTAGGCACCTTCCAGTATTTTGCGGCACAGAGTGACACGGAAGCGACGCGCAAACTTGCGGATTTTGCGATTGCCCGGCACTACCCTGAGATCGCACAGACACAGCGGCCCTATAAGACCTTCCTGGGCGAGGTAATCGCCAGGCATGCTGAACTGGTAGCACAGTGGATGCTGCTCGGGTTCATCCACGGCGTCATGAACACCGACAACACATCCATTTCTGGGGAGACACTCGACTACGGCCCTTGCGCCTTCATGGAGGCATATGATCCGGACAAGGTATTCAGTTCCATCGACCTCCAGGGGCGTTATGCCTACGGCAACCAACCCCACGCTGCACACTGGAACCTGATTCGTCTCGCTGAATCATTGCTACCGCTCTTCGTGCAGGAAGAAGGGAATGAAGAATCCGCGCTGGCGTCGGCCAACGAGGCGCTCGCCACCTTCGGCCCGCGGTTTGAGACGGCTCGGCGAGCAGGTTTCCGTCGCAAACTTGGGCTAATGGTGGACCAGGACGGCGACGATGCCCTGATTGAGGACTTGCTGGGCCGCATGGCGACGAACGGTGCTGACTTCACCCTGACCTTTCGCCGGCTGTGCGATGCCGCGATCGCACCGGAGGGTGACATAGGTGTACGTGCGCTGTTTGCCGACCCTGGCTCCTACGATTTGTGGGCCGCCGGATGGAGACGCCGCCTGGATCAGGAGTTCACCTCTCGGCAGGACCGCGCGGCGACGATGCGAACGGCGAATCCTTTATTCATCCCTCGCAACCACCTGGTAGAAGCTGCGCTTGACGCCGCGATGGGGCGAGAAGATTTCAAGTTGTTCGAAGAATTGCTGGACGTTGTCTCACGGCCCTACGAGGACAGACCGCATCTGGAAAGGTACACCACGCCCGCCGCTCCCGAGCAGTCGGTCAGACAGACGTTCTGCGGGACGTAAGTCGCCGGACTTCGATAGACCGAACATCGGCCCGAAAGCTAATCACAAATGAAACCAAGCGAAGAAAGGAAGCCTATGTCGTCGAACGAACCCGTAAGCCGCCAGCACGCATCCACGGGGCCAGCGATGCCGCAACTGCCGGAACCAAGCCACGCTGAGCGTGTCCGTACCCTTATATCGCTAACCTCGGTTGCCACGCTGTCGACGATTTCACGCAAGCACCCAGGTTATCCCTTCGGCTCGCTGATGCCTTTCGCTCTCGATTCTTCCGGGCGGCCCATCTTCCTCATCAGCAATATGGCCATGCACACGCAGAACCTGAAGGCCGACCCTCGATGCAGCCTCTTCGTCGGCCAACCGGCGGCCGATGGGGATGTGCTTGGGAGTGCGCGGGCAACCCTGATCGGCAATGCCGAACCCGTGCCTGATAACGATCTGGCTGAGGCTCGGGAAAGATACCTGGCTCGGCACGAGAATAGCCGCTACTGGATCGACTTTCCCGATTTCAACTTCTTCCGGCTCCAGCCCGTAGATCTCTATTACGTCGGGGGCTTTGGCGTGATGGGCTGGGTCGAGGCTGCTGACTACGAATGCGCAGTCCCGGACCCGTTGGCCGAGACCGCGCCGGGCATTCTCGCGCACATGAACGCTGACCATGTGGATTCGATGATCCTGCTGGCCGCGTCGCATGCGGGGATCAATGCCAGCGAGGCGACGATGACATCGGTCGATCGCCTGGGCTTTTCACTGAGGTTGAAGACAAATGACGGAATCAAGGGTACTCGGATCAACTTCCTTCATGAGGTGGCTACGCCGCAAGAGACTCGGACGGTACTCGTCGGGATGGTACGTCAAGCCAAGGTACAAAGCTGACACCTGATCCCGAATATGGCATCGACTGCCAGGCGAGCGACCGGCCCACTAGAAAATCCGATGCGTCGGTCACAATCGCCCCCTTCGCAAAGATCCGCAATCACCGTGACGATCGATTTGCGGCCTTTTTTGTCGAACGCTGACTTGCGCCAACGCTGGCAGGCGATTTTCTCCCGCTTGCAGGTTCATCTTCTTCAGATTCCTCCGCATCTGCTTCCTGGGCGGCGGATTGAATAAGGGCTTGTCCCTTTTCCTTGAGCTTGTCGCGCGCAGACTCCTCTTCCTCCAAAGTCTGATTCAGGAGGTCGACAATGTCATCTTCGCCGAGTGCCCGGGCCATCTCAATAACCGCGGTGTAGCCGGCGATTTCGTAGTGTTCGACCCTTGAGGCAGCTCCGATAATCATGATGTCTCCAAACGGCGCCTCTTCGCCTTCTTCTATAACTTCTTTACCCTCTTCAATGAGACCTTCCATACCTTTGCACTGTTTTCCTGTGGGCTTGCTTTGAAGCTGCGCGAAGATTTCTTTCAAACGCTCGACGTGCCCTTTTGTCTCTTCCAGGTGATCCTGAATGGAAGCGGAAAGCTCTTCATCCTCCGACGCCTTTACGAGCTTTGGAAGTGCCTTCACTAACTGATTCTCTGCGCTGTACAAATCTTTAAGTTCTTCGACCAAAACGTCACGCAAACTCATGGTTGCTTCTCCTAGGTGGGTTGGGCTTTCTGCATGCGTGTCGAGGCTGCGATGCAATAGATATAGAGTCGCCAGCGAGTTCGAGAGTTGGCTGAAACGAACTCAATGATCCGAAAAGCGATTTCAAAGTCGAAGTCCGGCTTGGGACCAGCCGGGCCCCGAACATTTAACGCCTGGCGAATAGGCGTCCACCGACATTTTTGCCGAGGAGCGCCTTCTCTGCAACGAGAGGTCAGCGGCCGCTCCTTCTCTTTTACTTCGCCTTAGTTGCGGTTGCTCAATGGACGGCAAGCGTGACTTCGGCGAGATCTGTCGTGGGAGGCTGAGGAACTTGTTCCTTTAGCGCTGGTGGGAGAGATACCGGAGTGCTGCTTGAGCGGCGTGAAACCCGGCCATCCCATGAACGCCACCCCCCGGCGGGGTCGATGCTCCACAGAGGAAAAGGGCTGGCACAGGTGTGCGGTAGAGCGAGGGAGCCGGGCGAAGCAAAAGCTGCCGCAGGTTCATTTCACCGCCTGACAGATCACCACCCACCAGATTCGGGTTCCGGCGCTCGAGCGCTGCGGGGGGCGAGATAGAACGGCTGAGAACGCAGTCCTGGAAGCCCGGCGCAAACCGCTCAATCTGGCGTTCGATGGCTTCGAGCCGACTGACAGCGCTGCCATTGGGAACATGACAGTAGGCCCAGGCGGTATGCTGGCCGGCCGGGGCGCGAGTCGGATCGAACAGCGAGGGCTGGGTGAGAAGCACAAATGGGGCTTCGGAGGTGAAGTGGCGTTCGGACGCGGCAATCTCCTCCAGCGTCCCACCCAGGTGGACGGTGGCGGCACGGGAGCACTCTTTTGCAGTCCACGGGATTGAAGAGGTGAGGGCATAGTCAATCTTGAAGGCGCCCGCACCATATCGAAAGCGCTCGAGCACTCGACGGTAAGCACGGGGCAGCGTCGGCCCGGCTATCTGAATAAGCTGCCGTGGGGTTAGATCAGCAAGCACAACGTCAGCGTTCGGTAACCGGGTTACCTCGTGGGAGAGTTCAATGTGGCCCCCAAGCGATTCCAGGTGAGAAGCAAGCGCGTCGCTGAGAGCCTGAGCGCCTCCGCGAACAACGGGCCAGCCGCTGGCGTGCCCGGCAGCCATCAAAAAAAGAGCGACTGCGGAAGAGGGACTAGCTTCCAATGACAAAACTGAGTGAGCGGCCATTCCGGCCAGGAGGGCGCGGGCTCGGACACCCTGAAAGCGCGAACGCGCGAGCGATGCAGCTGGGAGAAGTGCCGTGAGGCCGAAGCGGGCCAGGAGGAACGGGTGCCGGGGGATGCGCTGAATCGGACGAAGAATCTCTCCGGCTAATTCGGGGAAACGTTGGATGAGTGGCTCGAGCAACGACCGATACTTGCGGCCGTCGTCGGCATCAAGGTTAGCTATGGTGTCTTCGAGAGAATGTTCAAGTAGCACAGCTGTGCCATCATCGAGCGGATGGGCACACGGAGCTGGTGGTTCGATCCAGGGAATCTTTATCGGAAGCGACTGGAAGAACGGACTCGCTACCCCCGTCGGAAAAACCGAAGAGCCAAGGTCATGACGGAAGCCCGGAAGCGTTGTTTCAGCGGTGGAACAACATCCCCCAATTTGGGAGTTGCGTTCCCAAACCACGACCGAAATGCCCGCGCAGGCGAGCGTGATTGCCGCCGAAAGGCCGTTCGGGCCAGATCCGATAATGGCGGCGGTTGGCATAAAGCAAACATCCCGGAATTGCGCTAATGCTCCTTTTTGGATCAGATGCATTTCCGCCACGAACAGAGACACGTCCTCCACAACGAGGCGATGTCAAAATTTCCTTTCAGCTGGTCGCAGTTGTTCCTTGTTGCTGTCATACGTCGATTTGCCACGATTGATGCTCACCGCATCCAACCTCGCATTCACGAGGTCTGCTATGCCCGATGCTGGTATGCCCAATCCTCGATTCATCTTCCGCTATCTGTTCGATTCGGCGTACGGCCGTTTCAATCACTTCATAGCGCGTTGGCTGTTCCTTCGAGGACTTGGGCTGATCTATTTCTCTGCTTTTTTCGCCCTTCTCTTTCAGGTACGCGGCTTGATCGGATCTCAAGGTATTCTTCCCGCTGTCGATTATCTTCGGTCCGGGAGCAGCCTCGGAGCGCTGCGTTTTTGGTATGTACCGACCCTTTTATGGCTCAATAGCAGCGATCGCATCTTGACGGCTATCTGCTGGATTGGCCTCTTTGCCTCCGTGGTTCTTGTCGCCAATGTCTGGCCACGCGCTATGCTGATGATCTGTTTTGCGTGCTTCCTCTCGTTCGTCAGCGCGGCGCAGGACTTTTCAGGCTACCAGTCAGACGGCATGCTACTGGAAGCAGGCTTTCTCTCGCTCTTCCTCGCACCGTCCGGTATCTTTCCCGGTTGGGGAGCAAGAAAACCTGCCGCTCGTGCTGCAGTGCTTCTGCTTCTGTGGGAGTGGTTTCGAATCTACTTTGAGTCCGGTGTAGTCAAGCTTGCGAGTGGTGATCCCACATGGCGGAACCTCACAGCAATGTATGAGTACTATCAGAATGGGCCGCTACCCACTTGGATTGGTTGGTACCTCCAGCACCTGCCGAATTGGTTTCACGTCGCTACGGCCGCTTTGACTCTGGCGATGGAGCTTCTACTTGTATGGATGGCCTTTCTTGGCCGCCGTTCGAGAATAGTTTGCTTTTTCGTCGTCACCATCTGGCAGATTGGAGTCATTGCCACCGCAAACTATGCTTTTCTCAACTACCTCGTCCTTATACTCGCATTCCTGTTGCTGGACGATACGTTTTTGCGACGCTTTGTCCCGCGACGCTTTCAAAGCAGCCTCAATCAAACCTCCGCTAAGGCAAGCCATACAGAACTATCTGTCACAGAAGACGAAGAAGCAGAGGCTTCAGCAAAAACACATGCCCTCACGTCAATTCGATCGGCGTTGTCCGCAGCCGTGCTTATCTGGATTTTTTATGCCACTACCGTTCCCCTCGTGCAGATGCTTTGGCGCGGAGCACCGCTTCCAAAAAGACCCGTAGCGATACTCGAACCCTTTCGGATCGCAAACGCATATGGTTTGTTCGCGGTCATGACACCCCATCGTTATGAGATTGAGTTCCAGGGTTCCAACGACGGCGAACATTGGGTTGCGTATCCCTTCCGTTACAAGCCTCAGGCATTGAACGAGCGTCCTCGCATTTACGCGCCCTATCAGCCACGTTTCGACTGGAACCTCTGGTTTGCTTCTCTCGGTTCATGGCAACAGAATCCAATCGTGCCCAGGACCGAAGAGTTGCTTCTGGAGAATGATCGTGACGTACTTGGGCTTTTCGCCGGCAATCCGTTCCCAAACGCGCCGCCGCATCTTGTGCGCGCGGTGCTCTGGCAATACTGGTTTAGCAGCCTGGAGGAGAAACGCACCTCAGGAGTTTGGTGGCGCCGGCAGTTCATAGGTCTTTATGCGCCAACCCTCAGGAAACTTCCCAATAATCGCTTCGGGATAGTCGAAGAACCCACACCTAATAATCGATGACACAGCCTTCGCAGCCGGGTTTCGAAGTCTCTGGCACGCGTCTAGAAAATCTCCACTGGGCAGCGCGGCGGATTGGACTGATGATTGATGAGTTGGTTTAGAATCGGGACCCATGAAGATCTTTCGTTATCTGCATTTGCTTTTGTTCGTTGCCGGAGCGACTACCGTCGGTCTTATGGCTTCTTCGCTGCATGCCGCAACACCGGAAGAGCAGGCAGTTCTTGCTCCTGTGAAGGCGATGTTTGATGGTATGGCCAAGCGCGACCCTGCGGCAATAAAGGAACCGCTGCTCCCCGGCGGCGCCATGGTGCTGATGCGCGACGGCAAGCCGGTTCAGATGACATTGGAGGCCTTCGCGGACCGGGTGGGAAAGCCGGGAACAACGCAGATCGAAGAGCGAATCCATGATCCGCTGGTGCGAATCGACAATGACCTCGCGATGGTGTGGGCGCCGTTCGAATTTCTGATAGATGGCAAGGTGGACCACTGCGGGACAGATCTATTCAATCTCGTCCGCAAAGATGGCAAGTGGTTGATTGCGAGTGTTGCTGATACGGGGCGGAAAGATTGCGCAGTGAAGTAGTTTCACCTCGGTCGCCACTTAGCTAAGGATTCTTACTGAGTCGCCGGTAGTACTCGGCCACTGAATCCTGATATCCCGCCGGAACAGCATAGGGTTTGCCCGTGCGCGCCTCTGTCGAGCCGTTACGTTGCAACTGGAGTTCGATGCGGTCGATAGAGCTCAGCACCTCCCTATGCATCTGCTCTACCATCGCCGGATTGCCTGGGAACCTGCTGGGATCGAGCTGCTGCATCTGCCTCGCCAGCTCTTGTACTTCCTTCGCCGCCTGCGCATCGCCCTGAATCATCTGTCGTAGCTGGTTTAGCTCGCGTATCCCCTGCTGATAGGTCCGCTCGGTATCTGCGGGATTGCTCGAGGCGTCTGGCGGTGCTGGCCGTGGCCTGGCGTCGCCGTAGCGGTTGTTGCCAGTATTGATGTTGCCCCATACCGTGCCGTCGGCGCCGCCGCCGCCGTTCCGCACGTCACCGCTCTGGCCGCCGCGCTGGCCGGTGCGATCTCCCGCCTGCTGTCCGAAGCTGCCGCCGGCCTGTGTCCCGCCCCCTCCACTCTGGCCAGATTGCTGCCCCCCGGGACTTTGCTGGCCACCGTTACCAGACTGCTGTCCGTTGCCTCCAGCTTGCCCCTGTTCGTTGCCATTCTGTCCGCGCTGACTGTTCCCACCTTGTTGTCCGTCGCGGCCCTGCCGCCCGTTTTGCGCATTCTGGCCCGCCTGCCGGCCGTTACCACGACGAGAAGAGGCCATCGCCTCAAGCTGGCTGCGCAGGCGCTCCACCTGGCCGAGCGCCGCCGTCTCATCACCTTGCCCCGCGCCGCGCTGGCCGGGTTTGCCCTGGCCTGCTCCCTGCTGTGCCTGCCGAAGCTGCTGACTTAGCTTCTGCAGCCCTTCGGCAATCTGATTCTCGGTTCCATTTGTGTTTGGATTGATCCCGCCGCGCAACCAATCCGCCGTCCTCTGCACATGGTTGTCCAGGTCCGACTGATCCATCTCCGTCAACGCATCCCGCAGCTTCTGCGCCACGCCCGGCTGATTCGAGGCCATCCCCCGTGCGGCTTCGCGAACGCCATTCTGCAGCTTAGACAAATCATTGGAGAGTTGTTGCCGTTCACTGGCCAGCCGGTCGCGCTCGCGGAGCCGCGCCATCATGCTATCCCTGTCCATCGCGCTGGTGTCACCCTGCTGACCAGCGGTGAGCTTGCCGATGCGGTCTGCCTGCGCACGTTCCTCCTGGGTTAGCCGGTCCGCCTCATGCGAAAGTGATTGCACCTTCCCGGATGCAAGCTGCTGCTGTGTTCCGCCCAACAGGTTCTCCGCATCGCGCAGCCGTTCGGCGGCCTGTCGAGCTGCCTCGGCGCTCTGCTGAGGACCGCCGCTGCGCTTCATCGCCTCACCTGCCTGGCGCAGGCGGCTCAGTGCCTGCTCGATGCGCTGGTCTGACGATTGCCCTGAACTCTGCCTGCCACCCTGTTGCTGTTTTGATTGAGAACCACTCTGAGACTGCGATCCACCCTGCGACGACGCGCTCTGCTGCTGCGAACCGGATTGTGACCCTGACTGTCCCGAAGACTGCCCGCTTGAGCTTTGTTGCCCGTTCTGCTGTTGTCCGCTCTGCTGTTGCCCACTTTGCTGTTGGCCGCCTTGCTGCCCTTGGCTGTTCTGCGCGAGTTGTTCCATCTGCCGCTGCAGTTGTTCCGCCTCACGCCGCAGCATCTCCTGCTGCCAGCGCTCCTGAAAGTTCTGCTGCGGATTACGCTGCTGATTGGCCAACTCCTCCTGCCGCTTAGCGAGTGCATCGAGCTTCGCGAGCGCATCTTCCACACTCTTCGCATGCTGCTCCGCGGGAGAGGCAGTCTGCGCCGTCTCGTACTGGTTCTTCTCCGTATCCAGCTCCAGGTCGAAGAGACTGGCCAGGTCACGGCCCGCGCTGTTGCCGCCGCCACCGCCGCCACCGCCCTGCTGGCCAAAGGCAATCTGTATCTTCCGGAAGGTCGCCTCCGCCCGCAGCAGCGCCTGCAGCGCCTTCTGCTCCAGGGGCATCGCGTCCTTCCACTGCATCCCCTTCAATTTATCCGCTGAAGGAGCCATCGCCTCCGCCGCCGTCTGCATGTCCTTCTCGAAGCCGGTAAACTCCTCATTCGCGGCGGAGAGATCGCGGCTCTGCATACGGGCTGAGAGCGCCATCACTTGATCACGCAGCTTCTGCTGCGCATCCGAGAGGAACTGGCCCGCCACTGCGGAGTCCTTTGGAGTCGCAGCCTTGTCATTCTGCTGCTTCCAGGTCGCGGCGATCAGTTCTTTCTCGCGTTTGGATATATCAGTCTGATTATTCTGCCCGCCGCCGCCCCCACCGCCACCTCCACCGCCGCTCTGCTGCGATTGCGAAAACTCGCGCTCGAACGGATCGGCCTGAATGAAACTAATCTGCGTACGGGCCTCAGCGTGGCCATCCTTGGCGGTCGCATAGACGCTCACCAGATCGCCCGGCACCAGCTTGAAATCTTCCAGCCGCAGCGTGTAAGAGCCGTCGGCTTCTTTCGTGCCGGGTGTCTTCAGCATGCTCACGTCACGGTCCGGGCCGCCATTCACGGAGTAATGCAGATGCACATCGTGCAACCCGAACTGATCCGCAGCCTTAACTCCGACTGTCACTTCCTCGATCGGGCTGGCGCGATAGTCGCCACCCGGGCGGCTGATCGCAACCTCAGGCGGCATCGCCTTGTCAGTGGCAATAAAGTAATCCTCCGAGAGCCGCACCGGCTGGCCCTGGTCGGTAGCGGCCACATGATAGGCGCCGTCCTTATCCAAATGGATGGTGCCGCGGTACTTGTTCCCCTCGCCTCTCGCCAATTGGATCGCCTTGCCGCCGTCTAACGCGAGTTGCCCATCCTTCAGGGGGCGGTCCATCTCGACTTCGAGTGCTGCGTCAGTTCCCTCAATGGCACGGAGGTCACCGGAGTGCTCCTCCGTCACGGCCTTCATCCCCGTCCACTTCGGATACTGGTATGTCACGCGAATCCCCTTCACAGCAGGAAGATCCACAACACGCACCTTGTAGTGCGGCGAGACCAGCGGCCCCGCGGCCACGTAATACTCAACATTTTCCGGCAGACCCGCAAACAGAAACTGAAACGACGCCAGGCCGCCCGAGTCCGGCTGCGCCTGCATCGTGACTGGTTCCCAAGCCCCCGCGCTTTGGTAGTGAGCGAAAATTTGCACTTTCTCCGGCCGCATGCCGCTCACACGCGCGGTAATAAGCTGATCGCTGTTTCGCCGCACCGCTACGTCGCCAGGCGCCACCGCAATCGCGTACAGCGGAGCGACATCTTTCTTAGGCCCTGTCCACAGCAGCGAAGCACCATAGCCCAGATAGCCCGGCCCTGCGGCGATCATCCAAGCCAGCACACTAAAGCACGCCAGCCCCGCGCCGCCGAGTGCGAAGAGCCGGTTATCCGGAACCAGCGACGACGGCGCTGCATCCTGTGTTCGCGACAAGGTATCGGCAGCCAGCAACTCCAGAAAGGGGTCGCCGCCCTCGCGTTCACGTTCATGGAAGGTCGTAAGCCTCTGCTCGAGCCCGGAATGGGCCGCTTCAGCCTCACGCACCACACGCGCCCGTGTCAGCCGCATGAGGGGGAGCGCAATTCCAAATCCCGCCACCGCAGCCAGCGCAACAAGCAGCGCCAGGCGAGCCCCTGTGACCCCATGCGCCGGAAAAGCATAATGATTCAGCAGCAGCACCAGCCCAACCGTGACGAAGAGCGCCGAGCCGGTAAAGATCGCCGCACCGCGCAGCCACGCTCCCAGCCGCAATCTATGCTGCAGCCGCGCGATATAGGAGTTGAGCTCGTTCCGCTTGCTCATGCGTCCTCCCGCTGCGTGCCCATGTAGTCGCTGGCAACCACCGTCTCCGCCAACGCCACAACCAATGCAAGTAGCATAACGTACCACCAAAGACTCACGGGCCGGTATTTCGCTTCAGCCTCCGCGGCGTCGGCTGTCTGGTTAGACGCTTCACCTTTGCTTCCGTTCCAAAGCTGCTGCACATCCGGTGCAATGGGCTCCAGATCAGATTCCCGCCGGTCGGGATTAACCCCAATCACTGCATCGCGTCCGTTCGCGAATCGGATCTGATAGAAACCCGCGCGCCGCAACCGAAAGGTCTGCACCGTCCGCGCCTCGCTCAGCGAGAGCGGCCTGCGCCCATCCGGGTCGATCACCTCCACATTTGCGACCTCCCCAACCGGCTCGGCCCCCGAGCGGAGTTGTACGAACGAGTCCACTAACCGGGAGCCGTTCAGTCGCTCACT
>JAOAPF010000350.1 GCA_025462755.1 Edaphobacter sp. | reverse complement strand
TTGGTTGCTGGGGCTGGGGCGATCACGGCTTCCAGTTTGGTGACGTCTTTGCCTATGACTTTGAGGTCGGCGCGGTGGTGCGCCAGGACCGTGGTGACGATGTGGGTGATGAAGGCTTCGGCGAGGTTCAGGAGGCCGTCCAGTTCGAGGAAGGCTACTTCGGGTTCTACCATCCAGAACTCGGTTAGGTGACGGCGGGTTTTGGATTTTTCGGCGCGGAAGGTGGGGCCGAAGCTGTAGACCTTGCCTAGTGCCAATGCCGTTGCTTCGATGTAGAGCTGGCCGGACTGGGTGAGGTAGGCCTTGTCGTCGTCGAAGTAGTCCATCTCGAAGAGCTCGGAGGTGCCTTCGCAGGCGTTGGGGGTGAGGATGGGTGGGTCGGTGCGGATGAAGCCGTTGGTGTCGAAATACTCGGCTGCGGCGCGCATGATGGTGGCGCGGACCCGGAGGATGGCGGATTGGCGTGGGGTGCGGAGCCAGAGATGGCGATGCTCCATGAGGAAGTCGACGCCGTGCTCTTTGAGGGTGATGGGGAAGGGAGTTTCTTCGGGGACGCGTTGCACGACTTTTACGTCTTCGACGTCGAGTTCGTAGCCGCTGGGGGCGCGGGAGTCGGCGCGGACTTTGCCGGTGACGGTGAGGCTGGATTCCAGGGTTAATTCTTTTAGGGTGTTGAAGACTTCTTCGGGGACGGCGGCCTTGGGGACGATGCCCTGGATGGTGCCGGTGCCGTCGCGGAAGATGGGGAAGAGAAGCTTGCCCGAGGCGCGGAGATTGTAGAGCCAGCCGCGGAGGGTGACGGTTTGGCCTTCGTGCTGAGAGAGGGAGGCTATGGTGGTGATGGGGGCGGTAGCGGTGGGCGTGGGTTCGGACATTTTGCAGATATACCTTCCGTTAGATTACCGGATTGAGCGGCGGTCGCGGGTTGCGCGGTGTTGGAGGAGTGGAGTAGATTGCTCGGCATGCTTGGTGGACGGAGTTGGGATAGCTGGATTGCGGAGTACTCGGAGAGTCATCAACATCCGCTGAACCGGTTGACGCATACGTTTGGCATACCGCTCATCATGCTCTCGCTGCCGTTGCTGGTTGCGGGGATTCTGTGGCACGCGGCGCTGTGGGCGGGGGCGGCTCTATTTCTATTGGGATGGACACTGCAGTTCATCGGGCATGCGATTGAGGGCAAGCCGCCGGAGTTTTTGAAGGACTGGCGGTTTCTGCTGGTGGGTTCGCGGTGGTGGTTGGCGAAGATGCGTGGGAAAGCTTAGGTTTCGGTGACGACGGATACTTGTCCGGACATGATTAGTACACGAGGATGACAGAACGACGACAAAATCTGCTTCCTATTAATCCACACTGAAATAGGCCCGTTGGGCGAGGATTCCCTACTCGCTTGGGGCGTTTGCCAATAACCGGCATGTCGAGTGCGATGCCGCTTATGCCCAGCTCGACAAGCCGCAGGGGCGCACCTACTTTGCCGGCGACTATCTTTCGCATCTGGTGGGTTGGCAGGAGGGCGCGGTGCTTTCTTCGCACCACGCCATCGAGCGCATCGCCAGACAAGTGCAGGGTTAGGTTCGAGGTTCGGTTTTCGGACTACTTAATTCCCACGACCATGGAATCGGGGCCGACGAGATGCTCGAAGCGGGTGTTGCGGAATCCCGCTTCTTTCATCCAGCCCATGCAGTCGGCGCCGGTGTAATCGAAGCCGCCGGGGGTTTCGATGAGCATGTTGAGGCTCATGAGGAGACCGAAGGAGTTCTTGGAGCGGTCGTCGTCGATGATGCTTTCGTAGACGACGAGGGCGCCTCCGGCGGGGAGCGCTTCGTAGGCCTTGCGGATAAGCATCTTCTTCTCTTCGAGGTTCCAGTCGTGGAGAATGTGTCCCATCATGACGACGTCGGCCTTGGGAATGGGGCAGTCGAAGAAGCTGCCGGAACGGAAGCAGACGCGACCGGAGAGGCCGTTGTCGACGATGTAGTCCTCGAAGATAGGGCCCACTTCGGGGAGGTCGAAACCGAGGCCAGCGATGTGCGGGTTGGCGAGAGCGACCTGGGTGATGAGGTCTCCCTGTGCGGTGCCGACGTCGACGGCGGTTTTGTAGTCGGCCCAGGGGAATTTTTTCCCGATCGCCATGTTGGCGCCGCGGCTGATTCCGGTCATGGCTTTGAGGAAGCCGCGGAGCCTGCCGGGGTCGGCGTAGAGGGCGTCGAAGAGGCCGCCGCCGCCCTGGCTGGTTTCGTTCTGCGGCTGGCCAGTGCGGAGGGCGGTGGTGAGATTGCCCCAGAAGGGATAGAGGCGGTGGCTGGCCATCTCGAGCATGCCGCCGATGTAAGAGGGCTTGCGCTTGTCGAGGAAGAGATCGGTTGAGGGCGTGTTGTAGTAGATGCCGTCGCGGCGCTCGAGGAAGTCGAGGGAGACGAGGGCGTCGAGGAAGTCGTGCGCGGCCCGGGGATGCAGGCGGAGTCGAGCGCTCAGTTCGGGTAGGGTTTCGGGGTGTTTGGCGAGCTCGGTGAAGAGCTCCATTTCTACTGCGCTCAGCAAGGTCTTCGAGGCCCAGAAGCCGAGACCGACCTGCATGATGTGGTCCATCCGTGGTTCGTTCATCGCAGTGCTATTCTCCTGAATTTTTTTGGGGCCCGGAGATGCAATTGTGGACGGGGAGAGCTTTCCGATCATACCCGAGGCGGGAGGGGCGGCGACAGAGGAAATATTGCCGCCGCTTGAAACGGACG
>JAOAPF010000336.1 GCA_025462755.1 Edaphobacter sp. | reverse complement strand
TGCGTTCGAGCGATCGGCTGACGATGTCGCGGGAGCCGAGACCGACGGCTAGGGCGAGGGTGAGGACGATGCCGCCGAAGAGGATTCCGAAGGCTAGTTCGACGACCGCGCCGCCGATCTGGAGGTGGTCGAGGACCATCGCAGCCGTGAGGACCAGGACGAGCCACTTGATGCCGAGGGAGAGGAAGCGCGCGTACTGGAGCTTGGCGTTGACGGCGCCGATAAGCACGGAGCGCTCGAGGAAGCGGGCGATGACGGTGCCGGCGATGAGAAGAAGGACGGCTCCTACGGAGTGAGTGATGTAGGGGATGATGTAGGCAGAGATCTGGGAGTCGCCCGGATAGGCGGCGTCGGCGGCAGAGATACCGATGAAACAGCCGAGAAGGACGCAGCCCCAGAAGACAGCGCGGGAGATGAGCGCGGTGGGGCTGTTGGCGGGAGACCAGTCGGAGATGGGGGCGATGGCGTTGCGGGCGAGACGCTCGTCGAACTTCGCTGCGGTGAGGAAGCGGCGCACGAGGGCGGCGAGGCCGGCTCCGATGGCTGTGAGGATGATGACAGCGAGTAAAAGCGCGACCAGAGCCGGGAGGAAGATTGCGAGTTTGACGAGCACTCGGTGTGCTGATTGGCTAAGAGCGAGTTGGACTTGTTGCCACATGGTTGTTACCTCGTTATGCGTTCCCAGTTGTCAGTTCTCAATTCCAGTTATCAGTTTCTTAGTTGGTCAATTCCTGGTTCCACTTGTTCGGTTGCCGGTTATGAAATCGTGAAGTGCTTTTCCTATGGGTTGAAGCGGTCGGGCCAGCGCCAGCGGGATACGAGGTACGGTTTGTCTGTCTCGAAGGCGACAGCGACGTCCTGAATATGTTTTTCGGGGGGAGTCCCGCTGCTGCCGAGTATGAGGTGAGAGGCCGCCCAGGCGAGATAGAGCGGCGTGAGTGCGCCGAGAAGGTGTCCGCGATTGATGGTGCGGAGACGATAGGCGAGGATGAAGTCGTAAACGATGCGGGCCCAGAGGTTGTCGGGCATGCGGAAGCTCTCGGGGTGCATGAGCGAGAGCTTCTTAAGGCCAAGGAGCGAGTTGGGCGGAAGAACGAGGGACCAGATCTCGTGGAGGTTGGTATAAGCGAAGCGGAAGGCTTCGAGCATGGGGGCGACGTCAGGGGGCGGCTCGGCGATGGGGGTTGTCTGGATGATGGGCTGGGACGGTTGGACTCCGCGTGCGCGCTGCCAGAAGGAGGCCTTGGCGTCGACGTCGGCGAAGAGCGAGCCGGCGATCTGCGTGAGAAGGGTGTTGAGGTCGGGAGTGATGGGTTGCGGCAGAGTGCGCGGACCGATGTTAACTTCACCGATGGAGTAGCTGGCGATGGCGGCTTCGCTGAGGGGCCAGAGAAAGGCGTCATTTTGTCCGGTGGCGGTGAAACGTTGCGCGACGGTGGCTAAACGCTCGGCCATGCGGAGGGAGAGGCCGAGGTCGATTGCGAGGGGGAAGCGGGGGCGCGTGCCGAAGAGGGCGCGGGTGACGGGATAGAGAATCGCCGAATTGACGAGACCTTCGCGCGGTCCGAGGTTGTAGTACGCCGTGGTGAGGTCGGTTTGAAGCGCAGACTTCGCCAGGGCGCGGATGGCCTCGGGGTGCAGGGTGTGGGATTCGGCGCCGAGGAGGACGCAGGCGGAGGCGCGGTTTTCCTGCGCGAGTTTATAGGTGTTGAGGTAGTCGGCCGCGGTGAGGGTCCAGGGGCTGGTTGAGACCGTGGTGACGGTGTAGGGAAGGAGGCGGAGGGGACTGTCGGAAGAGAGCTGGGGCGCTGCGTCGGGGGTGGCGACGAGTACGGTTTCGCCGGCGAAGGCGAGGGAGAGGTTGGCGAGCATGGTCTCGAGGGCCTCTGGGGCGAGAGGGGCGAGGCTGACGAGAAGGCTGCCGGCGGCCGTGGCCGTGCCCGGCGTCGAAGCGGGCATTGTGCCGGTTGGGGGCATCGGGGTGGAGGCGATGTTGGTTTGCGTGGAGGCCATCGTTCGATGTGAACTCTCTTTGTTTCGGTTAGCGGTGGCGCAGGGTTAGACGGTTAATTGCTTTTTTTGTAACGTAACTCTGCATTTTAAGTTTATGCCTCATTGTCCCCACAGAATGACCCTGGTACGCATCTTAATGGACTTGGTCTGCACCATAAACAGATGCGTGCCTGGGTGTATGTGGTTGCTGGCAGAAGGAATACAGTCGCTGGAGCGGATTCAGGGATGGAACGAAAGAAGAAAACGGGGACGTTTCACGCCTCCCGGATTGAAGATTATTGCATGATTGGGGACTGCGAGACAGCGGCTCTGGTGTCTCGCGAGGGCTCGATCGACTGGTTGTGCTGGCCGACGTTCTCTTCGGGCGCCTGTTTTGCCGCGTTGCTGGGGACGCGCGGGCACGGGTACTGGCAGATAGCGCCTGCGGGCAAGGTGAAGGCTACGAGGCGGCAGTATGGGGCGCATACGCTTGTGCTGGAGACGACGTTTGAGACCGAAGACGGCGAGGTCTGCCTGACCGACTTTATGCCTCCGCGGGAGAGACACTCTCACGTCGTGCGGATAGTGCGCGGGTTGCGTGGCAGGGTGGCGATGCAGATGGACCTGGCGATCCGGTTCGACTATGGAAGGACGATTCCGTGGGTGACGAGCAAGGGGCATGAGCTGCGAGCGATAGCAGGAGATGACATGGTGACGCTACGGACGAAGGTTCGGCTCCGCGGCGCGGACATGATGACACGCGGCAGGTTCACCGTGCGCAAAGGCGAGACAGTGAGTTTTACGATGACGAACTCTTCGTCGCTCGAGAAGGCACCGGCGGTGCTTCCGGTGGAAAAGGCGCTGGCGAGGACGCAGAGGTTCTGGAAACAGTGGAGCGGGAAGAACAAATACAGAGGACCTTATGCGGAGGCGGTGGAGCGGTCGCTGATGACGCTGAAGGCGCTGACGTACCGGCCGGCGGGCGGCATTGTGGCGGCGGTGACGACGTCGTTGCCAGAGAAGATCGGCGGGCCGCGCAACTGGGACTATCGCTACTGCTGGCTGCGCGATACCGCGTTCACTCTGCTGATACTGATTCATGCGGGCTACGTGGAAGAGGCGGTGGAGTGGCGGAAGTGGCTGCTGCGGGCGGTTGCCGGAGCGCCGGACCAGGTGCAGATAATGTACGGTATTCGGGGTGAGCGGCAGATTGTCGAGTGGGAGGCCGGCTGGCTGCCGGGATATGAGGGCTCGCGGCCGGTGAGGATCGGCAATGCGGCGGTCGAGCAGTTTCAACTGGATGTGTTTGGCGAGGTGGTGGCCGCGCTGTCGAGGACGCCTGAGGCGGAGGATGAGATTCGGGTGTCGGCGAGTTCTCTGCAGGGTGCCCTGGCCAACCATCTGTGCGACGTGTGGAACGAGCCGGATGAGGGGATATGGGAGGTGCGCGGAGGGGCGAGGCACTTTACGCATTCGAAGGTGATGGCGTGGGTGGCGCTCGACCGGGCGATCAAACACCATGAGCACTATGGCCGCCACGGAGATGTAATGCGATGGAAGAAGAATCGCGAGATGATCCATAGAGAGGTATGCAGGAAGGGTTTTGATAAAAAACTGAACAGCTTTGTGCAGTCGTACGGATCGAAGCAGTTGGATGCGGCGTGCCTGTTGATCGGAATGGTGGGGTTTCTGCCCCCGGACGACCCGCGAGTAATTGGAACAGTGGAGGTCATTGAGAAGCGGCTGATGAAGGATGGGCTGGTAGAGCGGTATGACACGAGGAAGACGAAGGATGGACTTCGCGGCGGTGAGGGAGCGTTTCTTGCGTGCAGCTTCTGGATGGTGACGAGTCTGTGGCTGATCGGACGCAAGGCGGATGCGAAAGCGATGTTCGAACGGCTGCTTGCGCTGCGGAACGATGTGGGTCTGCTGTCGGAGGAATATGACACGGTGGGAGAGCGCATGTTGGGCAACTTTCCACAGGCACTGTCGCATATCGCGCTGCTTCAGTCCGCGTTCGCGCTGTCGGGGCTGTGGAAACCGGAGCCATCGGTAAAGACAAAGGGTTTATAAAGCAGGCAGAGAAGACGAATTGCACAAATGCAACCGGCGAGGCGTTAAGCGCCTCTAATCAACTATCTGCATAACTTTTCTCCTGCCTTGTTTCCGGAACGAGTTTTTCTGATCGGTTGACGACAATGCTACGGATACCAAGTTCCACGTACAGACTGCAACTCCATAAAGACTTTACATTCGATGACGCGGCGGGGATCGCGGACTATCTGCGTGCGCTTGGGGTTTCGCATGTGTACTGCTCTCCTTATCTGCAGGCTGCGCCGGGCAGTATGCACGGATACGACGTGGTGTCGCATCAGCGGGTGAATGAGGAACTGGGTGGGGCGGAGGGGCATGAGCGTTTCTGCAGGAAGCTGGGCGAGGTGAAGCTGGGGCAGGTGCTGGACATTGTGCCGAACCACATGTCTCTGGGCAAGGAGAACAGGTACTGGTGGGATGTGCTGGAGAATGGAACGTCGAGCCGGTATGCTTCGTTCTTCGATATCGACTGGCAGCCGATGGAGGAGCGGTTAAGGGACAAAGTGCTGGTGCCGATACTCCCAGACCAGTATGGGAAGGTGTTGCAGGCGGGCGGTATTAAAGTGGTGCGGCGCGGGAACAAGTTTCAGGTGGAGTGTTCCGGGGAGACGCTGCCGGCTTCGCCGAACTCTTTGGCGGGGATTCTGGCGCGGGCGTCGGAGTATG
This sequence comes from Edaphobacter sp., assembly GCA_025462755.1. Classification (GTDB taxonomy): domain Bacteria; phylum Acidobacteriota; class Terriglobia; order Terriglobales; family Acidobacteriaceae; genus Edaphobacter. The sequence goes on along the minus strand of JAOAPF010000336.1, from coordinate 2,183 downwards.
CGCGATCGGACACGTTGAGTTTTCTGGCGGCGTCGTTTGGGCGGCTGCTGCAGCCGGAGTATGTCGATCGCAGAACGATTCTTGCGCGGCATCGCGACAAGGTGGTGTTGTTCAACCTGCTGGAACGGCTGTGCGGGGAGGAGCCTGGGATCGGGGAGGCGATCGATCAGTCGGTGGCGGAGCTGAATGGGAATCTGGATGCGCTGGACGATTTTTTGAACCAGCAGAACTATCGGCTGGCTTATTGGAAGACTGCGGATCAGCAGTTGAGCTATCGGCGGTTCTTCGATGTGAATACGTTGATCGGCCTGCGTGTGGAGCGGGAGTATGTGTTTGAAGAGACGCATGCGCTGGTGCTGGAGTGGCTGAAGCGAGGCGTGCTGGATGGGTTGCGGGTGGACCACCCGGATGGATTGCGCGATCCGCTGGAGTATCTGAACCGGCTGCGGAAGAATGCGCCGGATGCTTATATCGTCGGCGAAAAGATTTTGGAGCCTGGGGAGTTTCTGCGGGAGAGCTGGCCGATCGAGGGAACGACGGGGTATGACTTTTTGAACGTGGCTGCGGGTGTTCTGGTTGCGCCGGAGGGGATGGCGGAGTTGACGTCGGTTTATGGCGATTTTACGGATCAGATTACGGACTTCCATGCGATTGCGCATGAGAAGAAGATCAGCGTGACGCAGGAAGGGCTGGGGAGCGATGTCAACCGGCTGACTTCGTTGTTCGTGGAGATATGCGAGGCGAACCGAGACCGGCGGGACTATACGCGGGCTGAGGTGAGACGGGCTATTCGCGAGGTGGCAGCGTGCTTCGCGATCTATCGCACGTATGTGGTGCCGGAGCGGGACGAGATTACGGACGAGGATAGAGAACAAATTACGCAGGCGACGGAGTGCGCGAAGCAGCAGCGGCTGGATATCGACGCCGACCTTTTTGATTTTATGCGCGACGTGCTGACGATGGTGGTGAAGGGGAGACAGGAGAGCGAGTTTGTGCTGCGGTTCCAGCAGTTCACGGGGCCAGTAATGGCAAAGGGCGTTGAGGACACGGCTTTTTATTGCTACAACCGGCTGACGGGGATGAATGAGGTGGGAAGCGATCCGGGGCGGAATGGTTTGAGCGTTGGCGAGTTTCATGCGTACTGCGCGAAGATGCAGCAGACGCATCCTTTGACGATGACTACGCTTTCGACGCACGATACGAAACGCAGTGATGATGTTAGGGCGCGGCTGGCGGTGTTGTCGGAGATTCCGGGGAGGTTCAACTCGGCGATACAGCGGTGGGCGCGGATGAATAGCGCGTTCCGGACGATGAAGCCGGGGTCGATCGCGATGCCGGACCGGAACACGGAGTATCTGTACTACCAGACGTTGATTGGTGCTTGGCCGCTGTCTGTCGACCGGGCGCAGGCGTACATGCTGAAGGCAGTGCGGGAGGCGAAGCAGCAGACTTCGTGGGTGGCGAACAATAAGGATTTCGAAGATGCGTTGAGAATGTTTATTGAGTTGACGCTGAACTATGCGCCATTTTTGCGGGAGCTGCAACAGTTTGTCGGGCGGGTGCAGGACGCAGGGCGGGTGAACTCGCTGACGCAGACCCTGCTGAAGTATACGGCTCCTGGTATGCCGGATCTGTATCAGGGCGGGGAGCTTTGGGATTTGAGTCTTGTCGATCCGGACAATCGGCGACCGGTCGACTATGGGCTGCGGAAGCGTCTGCTATGTGAGCTGAAGCAGATGACGGGGACGGACATTGCGGCGCAGGTGATGATGCGGGCGGACGAGGGGCTGCCCAAGATGTGGACGATTCATAAGGCGCTGGAAGTGCGGCGGGAGCGGCCGGATTGTTTTGATGCGGAGGCGGAGTACACGCCGGTCGAGGTTGATGGGGCGAAGCATGATCATGTGATTGCTTATCTGCGGGGCGAAGACGTTGTGACAGTGGTGCCGAGGTTGATTGTGAAGCTGGATGAATCGTGGAAGGACACGATTGTGGTGTTGCCGAAGGGGCGATGGAGGAATCGGTTGACGGGAGGGGTTGTGGCGGGCGGCGTGATTCCGATGAAGATGTTGTTGAAGGATTTTCCTGTGGCGCTGCTGGTGCGCGAGGATGTGGGAGCTGGCGAGAATCATGCATGAATTCAGAGTTTGGGCGCCGAATAAGCAGAAGCTTACGGTAACGAT
>JAOAPF010000225.1 GCA_025462755.1 Edaphobacter sp. | reverse complement strand
GATGTGTGATAAATCGCTCCGTGACCTTCGTGAAGAACTCCAAATTTCTGGGTTGCGGATGACGGGCCATCCGGAAGCAATCCCGTAGTGCCCGAAAACTCGGGAGAACTGCTCATCCAATTTATCGGCAAGTTCACTCTGTAGCGAGTCGTAGTTCCCGAAAACCCCGTTTTGAGGGCAGTTGACATCACTCCCCAGCAACTCTGCTGCGGTGATCCTTGCAAGAGGGGAACGGTGGCTTGACCCCACCGATCCTGATCAGTGCTCCTCGGACGGCAGACGCAGATGTGATCGTGCCATCAAGGCAATCAACCACCGGGAGTAGCTCAAGGAGCTTTGGGAGCGCAATCTTTGCACGCGGTCCAAGCTCTCCTAATGACCTAGCCGCCCAAAATCGTATGTAGTCATTTGAGCTGTCCAAGAGGGACTCGATATCAGCGATGGTTCTGTCGTCAATCTGATCCGGCTTAGTTCGGCGGATCAGATGGGCAAGGCGTGCACCAGCATCGTCTTCATTGGCATTTGGCTCGACCTCATGCTTACCCGAACGGAGCTCTGCAATCGCGACAGATAGATCCTGAGACGTTACTGGGTGAGCCGTCTGAGCGCGTGCCAGATCATTCAAAGGTGAAATGCACGTCAGGGCGATCAACACCAAGGTGGATTTCAGCCGACGCGCACGCATGCGATGTAGCCCTCGTGTTCTGCGGAAACTGCCTCATTTTACCGCCTCCGCCGTTCGCCTCGCGAGAAACTCCCGTAAAGTCCCGGATTTCGGCAAGTTCGTCACGAAGTTGCCGCTAACCCCGCTTTGCAGGAACGTATGACAGCATCAGTGATCTAGATGACCGGCAATCGATCAGTGGAGCCTAAGCCCGATGAAGAACAGAGTTCCGATATTCATTGCCACTACTGCGTAAGCAAAGCGGCTGCCACGAAACGCTGCGAAGGCGGATGCGACAAAGCAACATAATAGTGCGGTCATGATGCCGGATGGATTTCCTGGATACCGATCAATCCAAGACGCAGGACCGAACCAAATAAGCCAGCAATAGAGCGTTGGTAGGGAGCTCACGAAGCCAACAATTCCGATCCAGAGCGGCGTTTTCCTTATTAGCCTACCGTTCATTGTGAGTTGGATCTCCGTCGCAAATCAGGGACAGCTCTAATCCTACTGGTACCCACCTTTTGGTGTGATCTCCTGTACCTCCTGCAAAGTCGCATTTTCGGCAAGTTCGAGCGACCGGCCTGCTGAGGCGAAGTTTCCGACAGTGAGGTATCTTGCTGCCCCTAGGTTCAAGACCTCTTCGCTTCCAGTGGCGGGATTGGATTGTACTGGGTGGCGGGTTTCGTCCGAAATGGGTGGCGGGATAATTGTGCAGTGCTTTGTCGCTAGTGGCGCCATAACGTTGCAGCCGGCAGGAAGTGGTTCGGCACATTGTGAGCCACGCAATCGAAGGACCTGCGCTTGCTCTTGCACTTCCGTTGCCTGCTTCTCTCTTACCAAGCCCAAGAACTATCAAGCCCAGGAACCACCAAAACCAAAGAACCGTCATTTCGACCGAAGCTGCTCACGCCTTTGTGGGCAGCGTAGCGGAGAAATCCGCTTTTCTACCCCAGGTCTCCCCAACCAGCTCATTTCGTTGTGTTTACCGTTCTGCAATTTATTTTTCGCGTTTTCCGCCCAGAAATCGCATGTCAAGCCCCAAAACAACCTAACTCAATCAAACGAAAGAAAATAGACTTGGCACTTTAGTTCCATCCAAACCGCTATACTAGTTATAGATGAGAAAAAAAGCCCGGCCACCCGCCGGGTTTCGCATTTTGAAGTGAGCGATGGCTATAACCCCAATGAATGGAATATTTTGCACGTAAGTACCAATCAATGCAATATTTTAGCGGGAGTACCCTCCGCTAAATCATTGCAGCGATTTGACTTGCGCGCAAAATAGGTGGATAGGGGGAGGGGGGTACCTACTAACTGAGCGTCGTCTGAGCAAACTTTCGCACCATTGCCAGCAGCAACCGGCGATCGCTGTCGGAAAGATGCGCCGAGTAGCGCTGCACCTGGGTCAGGAAACGAATCTCGTCCTCGTTCAGGTTCAGCCCGGACATCTCCTTGCCGATCGCTTCCTCGGCAAAGAACTCCGAGAGCTGCAGGTCGAGCGCTCGCGCAATCTTCTGCAGCGTCTCGAGCGACGGCACCGTATGCCCGTTCTCCACGCGCGAAAGGTAACAGCGCAGCAGACCCGTGCGCTTCTCGATGTCGCCCTGCGACATGCCCTTCTGCAGCCGGTATCCGCGAATCGTCGTACCGATATTCATCGAAATCGAGACGGCATCGACCGCGCCGCTCGTCAAATCAGAAGGGATAGTTTGCATGTCAGCCATTAGCCACAAAGTAAACACCGAGAACCACTTGGTCAATGACTATCTTAGGGGATTCGCCGATTCCCGTACCAGCCCAGGTTCATGCATAGTCATTTACCTCTTCAAACCTGAACCCTTACTTCAACTCGAGCGCCCAGTCAGGACCGCTATCCACATTACCAAACAGTTACCAGGCTGAAAAGTAACATCTTGAACAATTCTCTTCTACCTCCCGATCCACCGGTAGACGCTGCAAATATCCTCCGCCGACGCCACCAGGTCCACCACTCGATCCTCCTCCGACATCGCCACCGTCCCGGTCCACAACAGCTCGAAGCCCCCATGCGCCTCGAGCAAGTGCCCCGCCTCCGGGTTGAAGTAGATGAGATCGAGCATGCCCGCCCGCCCTGCAAAATCAGCTTCAATGCGCTCCACCAGCCGCTTCATCACCGGCGCGGCAAACGGGTTGAAGAGATACAGCAGGCACGGCCCATCAGGAAACACGAATTGAGTCGCATCCGCGCAGACAATCCGCACCGGACAAACCGGCCGGCCGTCGGCGGACCACACCGCAACATTCGCCTCCGCAATCCCAGCCAGCGCCGGGTGTAACTCCACTCCCACGACCTCCCGAAAACTGAACCCAGAGGCCATCATCACCGCCCGCCCCTTCCCGGAACCCAGATCGACGAAGCTGTAATCTTCGAGCGCAGCATGGGTCTGGTCGGCGATCCAGTACTCCATCACCCGCTGAAATCGCGACGGAGCCATTCCGTAGTACGCCGTATTGAAAACATCATTCGGGTGGCCCGAGAGCAGTTCTCCACCGCCAATCAGTCCACCGGTATCCACCCCATACCGCTCGTCGAAAGGATGCAGCCGCGGCTTCGTCTCATCTCGTCGATTTGGCTGTCGACGCGCGCGCTCAAGAGCAAACCTCAGCGTTCCACCCAGCCCACGCTGAGCCAGCGACCATCGCAGCTTCGACCACGCTCGACTCAGCTTCGACATCCAGTTCTAATCTACGACGGCTGGCCGCAGGGCGAAAGGCACGGCCAGCCCGATTCACCTCAACTGCCACTTCACCGCTGGACTCATCAGCGTCTGCAGGAGAAAGTGCTTTTCGGGGCGCAGCCACCTGGCCATGTTGCGCAATAGAAATACAGGCAGCGTTCGATTCATCACGACGATATCCATCGCCTCTTCGGAGAGGAAGGAATGTCGCATCGAGTGCGGCGTGCCACCCTCAAAGAACAGCTTTCGCATCCCAATCGCAATCTCATGCTCTATCAAATAAGAGCGGATTACGGTCCCAACCGAGTGCTTCGCCAGTCCATCCCGGTTCATCTGCCAGTCAACTTCAGTCACACCATGATGTCTCCGGCCGCCCAACAGGCTGATCCACTGCCCGTCGGGGCCACGCAACCCCACGCAAAAGAATCCATCCATGGATCTGGTCGTCTGATAACGCCGTTCGAGGATAGAGTGAGGAACCGGATGGGTCGAAGAATAGTTCAACTCGACAAGTCGCGCCATTGTCAGCGTTCCTTTCACATCAGCGACGAAGCTGCACCCCAATTCCGCCTCAGCTTTGCGGCGGTAGTACCTCATATTTCGACGGGTATGCTTTCCCATTCTGGCCAGGGTCGCGTCAAAGCTCGTATACAAGGCAATGGTTGCGCCGACCTCGCGCCGTTGGGTCCCCCACCAGCATTTCGTGCTTCCTGCCATGGCGCCCTCAAAACATATTTGGCAACTATCCGGCGAACCCGGCTCCAAATTCAGCAGCACGATCTGCGCGCCGCGATCCATGAGATATCGGCACACGGCGGCGGAGACCTGCCTCCGCAGCTTCGCCGGCGCAATGACCGCCCGGCTTCCGTTGTAATCACCCGCGGTGAACAGACTTGATCCGAACCCCAGGAGTCTGTACTCGTACACCAGGACCGCACCCCACAGATCCGACGGTCGCAGCTCAAACACACTCAAATCGGATCGAGACGCCAGCAGCACAAGATAAGGGGTCTTTTTCAGGTTTTCCGCCGCGGTGAGAAAGTACTCAAGGTAGTCCGCCGCCCCAGCCTGGCCACAAGACTCGCTCAGAATACCTAGAACGGGTCGGAGACGCAGAATCTCCGTCCGTCCGCGCAACAGAAAGAAGTGTGCGGAGTTGGGATCATCGGCGTTGAATATTGCTTCTCTACCGATCGACAGCATAAGTACATCTCGGACTCAAAACGTTCAGATAAAAACAGAGGGTCGCATGAGCACGCGACGACTCGCCTATTTCACTGACTCTTTGATCAGCTGCTTCAAAACGCAGAAGAAGGCGTACACGTCTTGCAATAGATTGCGTTCAAGTCCGCTGAGTTGTATTGCGACGGAGCATGAACTAATTTCAGGGAAAAATCGGGGCCCAATCTTATCTTTACCCTGTTACTTGGCGAGGCCACCCAAGAGGCACTGGCGGGTTCAGAAAATCGACCTTGCGAAACTTCTTCAAATCACTCTGTAATCTACAGCGAGAGAAAAGTTGCGGCAAGGAAACTGACGTAACCTTAACGAAGTGACTATACCTTAGTCGATGACTGCGAAGAATTAAGCCATAAACATTCCACCGTTCACATCAAGCGTGTGACCGGTGATATAGCTTGCCTCCTCCGAAGCCAGAAACGCCACGGCATGGGCGACTTCAACATCGGTTCCAACACGTCCCAGCGGAATCGACTGCGCGAAGGAAGCTTTTTGCTCCTCGGTCAGGATGGAAGTCATCGCAGTCTCGATAAATCCCGGCGCTACCGCGTTTACCGTGATCGATCGGCTCGCTAGCTCTCGAGCGAGCGATTTTGTCAGACCGATCAGGCCAGCTTTGGAGGCGGCGTAGTTCGCCTGACCTGCCTGGCCCGTCTCGCCCACAACCGACGTAACATTGATAATCCGTCCCCACCGGCTCTTGACCATCTGCGACATGACGGCTTGCGTCATTAAAAACGCGCCGGTCAGATTGGTCGTAAGCACGTCATCCCAATCCTTCCGCTTCATCCGCAACGCCAGGATGTCCCGCGTAATTCCCGCGTTGTTGACGAGGATATTCACCCCTCCGAAGTGAGCGATCACTGCTTTCGCGCAGTCTTTGATCGACTCTTCACTCGCAACATCCAGCGCAAAGGGATGCGCCGTTCCCCCAGCAGCGGCGATTTCGGAAGCGACATCGTTCAGCTTATCCAGATTGCTTGCAGCCAAAGCGACCGAAGCTCCGGCCCGCGCCAGTTCCAGCGCACATGCGCGCCCAATACCCTGCGAAGCTCCCGTAATGAGTGCGATACGACCTGCGAGAATGCTCATGGATCTCCCTGAAACAACCGTTCCTGATTATACGAACCTGAATATATTTGCTAATGATCTTCACGCAGGGTCCAGATATACACGTCCAGTTTTCGCGCGAAGTGCAATACCGGTGGACGATCCGGCAACGTGATGCCGTGCGCGGCAGGCAACTCGTTGATGCTGATCTTCGCCTCAGCGGGTTCCAGCGGCCAGGGAAGATGATGAATGTGGCCTATCTGCACCCGTCCCGCATGTCGCGTAAACAAGCAGTAGCGCTCCGTCAGGAAATGCTCAAGAGTTCCAGGCCTGCTGGGGCCGGCGGCGCGGCCCAGTCCACGATAGCAGGCGTTCAAGTGAACGTTGCGGCCGGTCAGGAGGCGCTTGCTGCTGTACTCGACGTTCCCATCTGCGTCGAGTTGCTGATGCATGCTGGCGAAAAAGTACGGCAGATGAAAGAGCGTGCGCGCCCCGATCACCGCAAGCGAGCTGGCAGCGTCAAGCGAGAAAAAATAGACTCCGTGCCGATCCGTGATCTGGGAGCGCACATACGTCCGCAGGTTGAGTTCGCAGAAAGTGGCAGTGCCGGGAAAGGTAACGCATCGCTCGCCGGCAACCCGAGTCCGTACCTGATCCATCCAGAACGGCACGACGCCAACCCACGCATAGCCGTCGAAGGTGTCCACCTCGAGTCCCGCTGGAACCAGCCGGGCCATCTCGCCGGCAGGAATCGGCCAATGCGCGAACAGCAGATCGTTCCACCGCTGCGCCATTCTCCACCGACCCGCCGGCAGGGGATACGGCCGGTGGGAGACGGCACTCAGAACATAGTCATCGATGAGATTTCCATTCACACGCTAAGGCTACACGGATCAAGTATTCTGAAATTGATCATGTCAGAAAACGAGAAGAAAATAGCTACAAGCGACACGGACGTCTACGCGATTCACGGAGCAGACCCTGAGGTTCTGGCCTACGCGATGGCCAAATACTCCCGTTCCTCGCTCACCATGAAGGAGTCATTGGCGGAGATCAGCGCCCAGCGCGCCGAACAGTTTCTCAATACCTTCTACTTTCAGTATGGGCACCGCTCCATCGCCGATCTGGCGCACATTCCTTTCGCGATTGAGCGCCTCAGCCTGCTGGCCGCGATCGAACT
>JAOAPF010000220.1 GCA_025462755.1 Edaphobacter sp. | reverse complement strand
TTATGCTGAATCACGTTGGCAAACTGCTGCCCATAGGTAGTCGATCCCCGCGGATTCGGATACACCACCACATACCCCTTCGCCGCCATCCACTGCATCTCGTGGTCGAACACCCATCCATAAGCCGAATGCGGCCCGCCATGAATATTCAGAATCAGCGGAGACTTCTTACCCTTGTCAAAATCAGGCGGCAGCTGTACAAACGACTCAATCTTGCTCCCCGCAATATCCTTCGCATTAGCCGTAGGCACCACCTGCATATCTTCTGGCATCGTCAGATTCAGCTTCGAGAACAGCTCCTTGTTCACATCCGTCAACTGCGTCTGCTGCTTCGAGCCGTCCGTCGCCACCGAGAACAGATCCCCGATATTGACCGGCGTCGAGATCAGCGCCAGCATCTTCGTCGCATCCCGCTTCACCGCAAAACCCACCACCGCCTGCTTCTCCGATGTCAACTCCTTCACCGCACCCGTCGAAGCATCAATCGACACCAGAAGCGCACTCCCCCGCTTGCCCACGACATCGATGATCGATTTCCCATCCTCCGTCCAGACTGGTCCGCTCCGTCCCCCACCACGCGGCGCCGTATTGTCTCCGCCAACCCCACTCCCCACCTCATAGTCATACATCGCCGTCAGATTCCGCGGCGCTCCTTTCGCATCAAGATCCAGCACAAATAAATCCGGCTGCTGATGCGATCGCGGCTTTGCCAACGGCTGATCGTCCCCATGAAACGCCAGCCTCTTCCCATCCGGAGAGATCGTCAGTCCCGACGCCCCGAACGTCAGCTTCGCAATCACCGTGCTCATCGGCGGAGGATCCTTCTCACCCTTCGTCGCCGCATCGGCCGGAGGATCGAGCACATAAATCTCGTTATGCGGCAGATCGTAGTAAGGCTCGTCCGTATGCTCCGACGTGTAATAGATATTGCTCGACGACGAACTCCACGCAAAGTCGCTCACCGAAAACCGCCCAGCAGTAACCTGCCACGGCGTTACCGGCTTCGCCCCAATCTTCGCCACATAGAACAGATAGAGCTGGGTCGCATCTTTCGTATCGATGTATCCGGTCCCATTGTTGCGATACACCGCCTTCGTAATGATCCGCACATCGCTCTTGTGTTCCGCCGCCTTGTGCTCTTCCGACTTCGCCCCGTCCTTCTTATCCGTCTTCGGCTCAGGCACAATCGCCGTCTCGCTCACCGCAGCGATGCAAGTCCCATTCGGAGCCCACTGCGGCGAGCCGACTCCCTTCTCCATCGACGAAACCTGCACCGGCTCTCCCCCCGCCAGCGAAAGTACATAGAGCTGAGCCGGCTGCGGCTTGCCGTCCTTCTCCACCGCGCGCGTAAAAGCAAGCTGCGTTCCGTCAGGAGACCACCGCGGCTGCGCGTCATGCGGACCATTCGTAAGCCGCCGCGCCGGCGCCATCGGCTGGGCCGTATCCAAAAGGTAAATCGCAGTATCGTAGCCATCGCGCTTCGCATTCACTGTCGTCTGCACATAGGCGGCACGGCTCCCATCGGGCGAGAGCTGCGTATCGCCGATCCAGGTGAATTCAAAAATATCTTTCTCCGTAATATTTCGCTTCTGCGCAAACATTGCGCTTGTAAGAAGAAGGCAGACAACCATCGCAATCACGTTCTTGGCACGCATTCAGAGCTCTCCGTCGCTACCGAAATCAACTCAGCCGCACACAAACGGCTATCAGTTTTTTGCTTTTCATGACTATAGTCCACACCTCTCTACATAGAAGCGCAGACTTTCAATCCATCTTTATTCTTCCTGCAATCGTCTCGCGCGACTCCAAACCACGTCGTAAAAAGTCAATCCCCCGGTCCGTTTTCAGTCTCGGGCGCAAAAAAGAATTTCGCTTTTCGTCATTTTTTTCTTGACAGTGAATTTACGTAAATCTATACCTTCGTTAGCTGCTATGCAGCGTGTTGTAAAGACGATGTCTAATCAATAGGGAGAATAGGCAAAATGGCAACTAAGAAAGCAGCAAAAAAGGCAGCCAAGAAACCAGCGAAGAAGGCAGCAAAAAAGAAGTAGTTCAACTAAGGCAACCAGAAAGGGGGACGCGATGAGCGTCCCCCTTTCTGCGTCTGCACTTCAAAGAGGCCGTCCTTATTGGCCTCCGGTAGCCTTCGCTGTGCTCTTCGGCGTCGACAGATATCCCGACACTTTATTTTTTTCGATCACATTCACCACCAGCTCATACAGCACCGGGTCCTTGCCGTTATAAAACTGAACCGGCTCATCCAGCCCCTTATCCTTCTTTTCAATGTTGCGATCGTCCGAGCTCACCACCAGCGTATAGCGCGAGTGCTTCTCGTCCGCCTTCTTCAGCTGCAGCTTGATCGTCGACAGAAGCGTCGGCTTCGCCCCCTTCTGCAGGGTGAACTCAAGATAGTTACGGTCTCCCCTATGCTTCAAGACCTCAAGCTCATCGTGATTGGTAGCGATCAACCCGCTCATCACGCCCGCATCGCCCATCACGCGCGTCAACTGCGTCTTGGTCGCCTCCAGGTCGGACTTGGTCGTCGCAACATCCGTCTTCACGCCTCCCACATCGGTCTTCACACTGGCGACGTCGGTCGAAACCGCGCCAATCTGCTTTGTCGTCGCCTCCTGCGCCTGCTCCAGCTTCGACGTTGCCGCCTTCTGCGCCGCAATAATGCTCTGCGCCCGCAGCTCAAGCTGCTTCTGCGTCATGCCCACGCTTTGCCCCAGCGTCTCGCTCGTCGCTCGCAGCCGGGCATTGGTCGCCTCCAGTTGCTGGGCCAGTTCCGCGTTCTTCTGATCCGCCGCCGCAATCTTCTGCTCCGCAGCGGTGAGATGATTTTGTAAACCGTAAGACCATACCAGTCCTCCCAGCGCGGCCAGCAACGCCACCGCCACCACGCCAAGCAATGCTCCCGAGATTGACCTCTGTTCTACGTACTCTTCGTCGCTCATTTCACTCTCCTCGTTCCTGATCTTGGAGTTGCAGCCCCTGGTATTGGAGTTCCAGACCCTGGTCTGGGGTCATACAACTCCTGGTCTTGGTTTACAGCCTCTGGTGTTGGCTCACATCGTTGATTATTCATCCCGCACAAACCATGTTGCCGATCGCCGACCACTCATCCGCCAGCGAACCGGTACAACCAGACTATAACCTCTCCGCAGGCGAACTAAACTTATTCCATGCACCACCCTTGCTTTTCGGATCGTGACATCTGCATCGCTGGGGCAGGCATCATTGGCCTCTCCCTCGCCCTCGAACTCCAACACCGCGGTGCCAGCGTCACTGTGCTGGATCGAGCCACCCCCCTCGGCGAAGCCTCCACCGCAGCCGCCGGAATGCTCGCCGCCGCCGATCCCCACAATCCACCTCAACTCCGATCCCTCGCTGACCTGAGCCTGTCCCTCTATCCCGCCTTCCTCGACAGCCTCCACGTTCTCTCCGGCATTCGCGTTCCCTTCCAGACTCACAACACCCTGCAAGCTATCCCGCCCGGCGTCCTCAATTCAACCAACGAACTCACGCCTGAAGACCTTGCCCATCTCCTTCCGGCGCTCAACCCCGGCGACCACCGTTTCCTCCTCGTCGACGAACGCAGCGTCGACCCACGCCAACTCGCCACCGCTCTTCTCGCCGCCATACATGCCACCGCGATCGACCTCCGCCCCAACACGCCCGTCCTCTCCACTCGTTCCGTCAACAACGCCGTCGAGATCCAAACGCCCGCCGGCATCCTCCACGCAAAGCAGTTTGTGGACTGCACGGGAGCCTGGGCCTCCATCACCTCCCGCCTTCCCAACCTCCAGGTCGCCCCAAAGAAAGGACAGCTGCTCGCGGTCTCCCTGCCATCCTCCCTTCCCCTTCACGTCGTCGTCCGCACTCCCAGCATCTATATAGTCCCTCGCACCTCCGGCCCCAACGCCGGTCGAGCCGTCATCGGAGCGACCATAGAAGACGCCGGCTTCAACAAGACCCTCCACCCCTCCGACATCGCCCATCTGCGCTCCCTCGCCGCCGCCCTCCTTCCCCCTCTTGCCGGCGCCCCGCAACTTGAAGCCTGGGCAGGCCTGCGCCCCGCAACTCCAGACGGCCTTCCTCTCCTCGGCGCTCTACCCACTCAACCCAACCATTTCATTGCCACCGGACACTACCGCGACGGCATCCTCCTGGCCCCCGCCACCGCGCACGTCATGGCGCAACTTATCTTGGACATTGCCCTCTCCATCGACCTCGAACCCTTCTCTCCGGCTCGCGCAAAGCCCCAACGCCCATAACACCTTAGTCGCACAACGGTGCCGATATTCGCGCGGCCTGCCGTGACAACCGTTTCTCCGCTGCGCTATAACCAGATGTACTAAGTTTCCGTCTGGAGAAGCGTCTTATGCCCACCGCTGTCGCACCGAAAGGCCTGGAAGGCATCGTCGCCACCAGCTCCTCTATCTGCTGGATCGACGGCGACGCCGGCGTCCTCTCCTATCGCGGCATCGACATTCACGAACTAGCCGAGCGCTCCACCTTCGAAGAGACCACCTATCTCCTCTGGTTCGGCAAGCTCCCCGACGCCGCCGAACTCGCCGACTTCACCAAACAACTTGCCGCGGCGCGCAAGCTCGATCCCAAAATCATCGACCTCCTCCGGAGCGTTCCCACCAACGCCACGCCCATGCAGGTCCTCCGCACCGCCGTCTCCCTCCTCAGCATCTACGACGCCGACGAAGCCGACAGCTCGCACAACGCGAACGTCCGCAAGTCCTACCGGCTCACCGCGCAAATCGCCATGATCGTCGCCATCTTCGACCGCATCCGCAAAGGCAAATCCATCGTCGAAGCCGACCACACCCTCTCGCACGCCGCCAACTTCCTCTGGATGCTCAACGGCGAGAAGCCCTCCGACACCGCCACCCGCGCCTTCGACATCGCGCTCATCCTCCACGCCGACCACGAACTCAACGCCAGCACCTTCGCCGCCCGCGTCATCGCCGCCACCCTCGCCGACATCCACTC
>JAOAPF010000412.1 GCA_025462755.1 Edaphobacter sp. | reverse complement strand
CCATCTCGCTCACTCGTTTCTTCACCCCATCGCGAAACACCTGTTGCTCCTCGATCGGCAGCTGACTCAGCAACAGCCCATTCAAGCTCGTATCAATAGCATTCGTCCGCGTCGGCGAGTACCGTATCGGCCCAAGTTCCCCCGGCTCGCTCAGCACCGGATCGGTCAGCACGCCCCGCGCCACCATGCGCCCTCTATCATAGTCATGGTCGCGATAACGCTGATCGAAGAACCCCAGAAAAGCCGACAACTCCGCCCCAGCCAGCAACTCCTCCGACACGGCAATTCCATAGATCCGCATATAGTCGCGCTCGCCAAGATTCGCCGCCGTCTCAAACGCCAGCACCGTATCGCGAAACGCATCGGCACCATACGTCCCCTCCCCCAGAACCGCGATCTCCTCCTGATACTGGTGCTCGATCCGCCGCCTCGCATCACTCAAAGTCTCAGTAGGAATCTTCGCCACACGCCTGTTCCCTGCGCGCTTCGGTTGTTGGAACAACACGTTCAGCAGACCGTCCGCAACACGTTTCAGACTCCCACTCTTCAACTCGCCCGAGCGCAGCCCCTCCACCAGCTCAGTAGCCCGAGCATCCATCAGCGCAATTTGCTCATTCATCTCCACAGCGGTAATCCAGTCCTGAAACTCAGACTGGCCAAGCAGCACCTTAGCCAACCGCTTCATCATGTGAAAGTAATCCGCATTCTCCTCGCGAAAGGTCTGGTCCGCGCTCGAATTCTTCCCATGCGGCGACACAAACAAATAGAAGCGGCTGTCATTGTTCCAGTGGGCGTCGATCGCGTTCACCAGATTCTTCGCCATCCCCAGCGGCTCGTTCTGCAGCACGCCACCGTCCGTATACGTGAACCGCATCGGATTATCCGTCCAAGGCTCCAGATTGGCCTTTGTATACTCCGCCCTTCCGCGGTTAATCTCCTTCGCTCGAAACGCCAACGGATACGCCCCGCTAGCCACCGAGGCATCCCGTATCTCCGCCCATATTTCTTTGTGGTCCGTTCCGCCAACCGAGAGCACCCGAGTCAACTGGTCTTCATGTTGCGTAAAGATAAACTTCCCATTCGGCTGCATGTCGTAGCCATAGTCCACGCCATTCAGATTGGTCAGCGTCATCCCCAGCGAGATCGACTTCGCCGCAGCCATATGCGTCACCCGCGGCGGCGGCTCCCCGTTCGCATACCGCTTCGTCAACGTCTCCGCCGCAATCCGCTCCACCATATTCGACGAAAAAATCGAACGCAACGGCGACTCGCTCTCCGGCGACCCGCCATTGGTCGTATTCAGCAGCCCCTTCAAGTCGATCTGCTTCACCCAAACGTTGTACAGCGGATTGTCATACGGATCGCGAAACTCATCCGCCGCATACAACATCTTCTGAGCCACAATCGCCGCGGTCATCCCCCCGGCCGACGCCCCCGTCAGCACATCAATCTCAATCCGCTCCTCATCCGGCGTTCCCGGAACGCAATTGTGCTGATGAATCGCATCCAGCACCTCATACAGCACCCCCGCCTCATAACTCCCCAGCGACACCGCACCCGCAATCGTAATAGCCAGCCGTTTCGGCATATCTCCCCCGCAGAGAAGAATTAGAGCATCTTCCAGAACCCCCGGCCATATACCCAAATGGTTACATCCCCCTTGCGTGGAATTGCGTGGAACAGCGTGGAACAACCGGAAGCGGTTGTCGTTGCTATTGTCGTTGATGTTGTTTTTGCTGTTTTCCGCTCTCTTGCATGTCATTTCGCAGCGAAGCGGAGAAATCTGCTGTTGCCCTTTAGCCCTCGCTTCACTCCCGAATCCAGAATCAGCCACCCTCCGCCCCTCGACTTGGCAAAGCGGGCCTACGTCGCCGCGATGAGTTCCCTTTCCACCAATGCGCTCGCGCTTTCAGAGGAGAAGGGATAAATCAACGCAATCGTCATCAGCCCAAGAAGGAGTAGGCACTTGATCTGTCCGCCGGCTCCATGACCGGAATAGAAGTAGAAGTTAGTTGGCGTGAAGAGTAGAGCCAGAAGCACGAGACAAGGAGCCAGGCCTGCAATCCTTTCCCGCGCGTCGATTGCGACAAACACGAGGAGGATGAAGGGTGCATAGAGCTGAAGAAGGGTGTAATCCGATGATGTTGGCGGCAGCAGAATCGAAGCGATGGTCAGGATCAGCAACTGATTCGCGACCGGCAACTTCCGGATGCGGACAAAGTAGAGCGCGAGCATCACGACAGCAAGCGTGAGCATGTAGCCATGAAGCAGCGCCGGCAACGGGATATTGCGCAGGTTGAGTTTGAGTAACGCGAAGAGAGAGTGGTCGAACCCGATCCAATAATCGATCTTCAGGCTGTAAAGCTTGAGGAAGGCATCCAGGCCCCCCAGGATACCCGCCAAGGCCGTGCGCAGATCTGGCCCGATGTAGAGCAGCGAGAGAAACGTGGTTGTTACGCCGGCGAGGATCGACACGAAGAACTGACGATACTGCCGGAAGGAGAGAAAGATGGCGAGCAGCAGCAGCGGGTAAAGCTTCATTGAGCCGAAGACGCCCCAGAGGATCGCAGCCCTCCAGGTCTGCCCTCTCCAGTAGGCCCATGTTCCAAGCGCGAGACCGATGGCGATCAGGATCTCGAGATTGCCCCGCTGAATACAGAAAATAATGGGATAGGAGGCAACGAGGATTAGGAGAGGAAGGCCCTTCGCCAACGCTTTCGGGAGGCCCCGAAGCAGCAGTTCGTCGCGTATCCGCATGAAGGCGAACGCCAGCGCCGCCAGGATCAGAATCAAATAGACGAGAAAGCCGCCTGACATGCCGAAGAAATAAAGGAATTTATAGAGCACGACGGCCGGCGCCGGATAGGTGAAGGGATATCCGGGCGCGGTGAAAAACGCAGATGTGTGCAGCAACTTGAATCGGTCAATGTAATTCCAATAGTCGTGCAGGGCGTCGGTCGACAACATCGGCCAGTTATAGGGGAATGGGAGCCCAACACTCCCTGCGATAAAGGCAAGTGACCATGCTGCTACCGACGCCCAGAGCGTTACCCGGCAAAACAAGAGAAGTTCCGCTGGAAGTCGCCGGATCGCATCGCTCATAAAGTCCTGACCTCGCTGTTTCCCGGGGGAGAATACCAACCTTAACACAGGCCGCTGCGACGCCGGCAACTTTTCGCCAGCCTGTTCAGCCATGCTTTCGAGGTTAAGCGAGGGTTTTTAAGCCCTACGACAAAACCCTCGCAAAGAATCGGGCTTCCCCCACGGGTCTTCTCTTCAAAGCCGCAACCCTTCTCTGATCGATTTATCTCTTGAGTACCTTGCCTCTGACACCGTTCCCCACTTGGCGAAGCAGCCTATCCTGCCGCGATGAGTTCCCTTTCCCCCAATGTGTTCGCGCTCTTAGAGGGGAAAGGATAAATCAACGCAATCGTCATCAGCGCGAGGAGTAGAAGGCATTTGACCTGACCGCTGGCTCCATGACCGGAATAAAAGAAGAAGTTGGTGGGAGTGAAGAGAAGGCCGAGCGACGCAAATGTGGGGAACAATCCGGCGATCTTTTCCCGCGCGTCGATTGCAATAAACACCAGGATGATGAAGGGTGCATAGAGGTGAAGCAGCGTGTAATCATACGAGGTCGGCGGAAGTAGAACGGAGCTTACCGTCAGAATGAGGAGTTGATTGGTAACGGGAAGCTTTCGTATGCGAACAAAATAAAGTGCGAGCATGATGACTGCGAGAGAAACCATGTAGCCGGTCAGCAGCGACGGCAACGCCACTTTATGGACAAAAAGCTTGATCAACGCGAAGGGCGAGTGATCGCAGCCCATCCACTGATGGGACCGCAGCGTATAGAGGTTGAGGAACGCGCTCATCGTTCCTGATATTCCCTTGTATGCCTCTTTTAGATTGGGTCCAATATAAAGCAACGAGAGAAAAGTCGTGGTCATGGCAGCGAGGATCGAGACCAAGAACTGGCGATACTGCCGGAAGGAGAGAAAGATGGCGGGCAGCAGCAGCGGGTAAAGCTTCACTGAGCCGAAGACGCCCCACAGGATGGCAGCCGTCCAAGTCCGTTCTTTCCAGTAGGCCCATGTTCCAAGCGCAATGCCGATGGCGATCAGTATCTCGATATTACCCCGGTGGATACAAAACATCAGCGGGTACGACGTGAGCAGTACGGTGAAACAGAATGCATCAACGCCGGTTTTATTCACTCCCCTTCGAAGCATAATTCTTCTTGCCTTGGCTAGTCCAAACAATGTTGCTGTAATGGTGATAGCAAGATAAACGACAAATCCTCCGTCCCCGAAGAGATAGAGAACCTTGTAAAGAGGAACGGCGGGTGCCATGTAGGCGAAGGGAAACCCTTTCGCGGTGAAGAAGTTTGCATGGTGGAGAAGGTCGAAGCGCTGGTAGTAGAGGTAATAGTCTCCACGAAAATGCCAAGGTGTATACAGCGGCCAAATATAGATAAAGCCGACCCTGTGGCAAATCAATACGACTAGCCATGACACTGCGGTAGCCCAGAGCGTCACCACGCAAAACAAACGGAGTTCCGGGGGCAGGCGCCGGATCGAATTGCTCAAAAAGTTCTGACCTCGTTGTTTCTAGGGAGGATACCAACCTTAGCACAGACCGCGGAGACCCTGCCCCCTTTTGCAACCTTCAGCCATGTGAAAATTCATCGAAATGGAAGGGCATGCGTTCACGCATGCCGCAGAAGCGCCCCGTTCTGCCGAAGGCCGGTGCGAAGCCCACAGGGCAAGCGACGATATAATTTTTTTCTGCATTTTCAGCCCAAAAATCGCATGTCAAGCCCCTGAACCATCTAACTCATTGCGATTCATAAACATCCTCGTGGCACGTTAGTTACGCTCAATCCGCTATAATGGATATAGATCGAAAAACAAGCAGAGCCCCGGATACCCTGCGGGGCTAACTAATTGATAACAAGTATTTTGCTGGCAACTCATTTGTTATGAATATTTTACAGGCACTGTTTCCTCTCAAGCCATTGAATCCAGAGATTTTACGCCCAAAATACCCCCCGGGGGGGGAGGGGTATCCCCTCACCTGGATCGAAGACAACCAAAGAAAGAAACGAAATGACGTCATCACCAATTCCGACACCTCGAAATCACCAAAGGCGTCCTACACTGGAATCACGATGACCTCCAAGTTTCCCTCAATAGCTCTCCTGGCCGCTGTCACAACAGCCGCGCTAACCACAGCCGCCACTGCCCAAACCACCCCAACGACCACACCGAAAACCACGCCAAAAACCGCAACGACCACCCATCGCACCACCACCGCGGCAACCACGACAACCCCACCCAACATCCCCAAAGTCGCCGGCATCCCCAAGATCGCCTACGCCCTCCGCTACATCGACGTCGTCATCGGCACCGGCCCCGTAGCCGAACCCAGCATCCTAGGCACCTCCGAAGCCGATTCGAAGATCAAGTGGTACACCGTCAAATACACCGGCTGGCTCACCGACGGCACCAAGTTCGACTCCTCCGACGATCATCCCGGCGCCGAACCCATCACCTTCCCTGCCGGCGCGCACCGCGTCATCCCCGGCTGGGACACCGGCTTCCAGAACATGCACGTCGGCGGCAAACGCCGTCTCTTCATCCCCTATCAACTCGCCTACGGAGAAGCCGGCCGCCCGCCCCACATCCCGGCCAAATCCGACCTCATCTTCGACATCGAACTCGTCTCAATGTCCGACACACCGCCCGCACCAAAGGCACCCCCGGCCGCCCCGGCAAACCCCACGCCTCCACCAACCAAGCCTGCGGATGCCCCTGCAAATCCGGCAGCCGATCCATCGAAGCCCCAGACCGTGCCCCCGACCCCGCCACCCCCCACAGACCCAACCAAACCTGAAACCACTCCGCATCCCCCGAGCCTCTAAGCTCATCTGATCGAAAGACCTGCACGACGAACCCCTATGTTCGAAAAACTCAAACCGCTCGTTCCCTACCTCAGGCGATATTGGAAGCATCTCGCCTGGGGCGGGGTCGCGGTCATCCTCTACAACGTCATTAAAGTTCTTATCCCCGTCGTAATTGGCCACGCCATTGACGACATGCAGCACGGCATCACCGAAGCCAAAATCCGCCACCACGCTCTTCTGCTGCTCCTCATCGCGGCGCTCTCCGCCATCTTCCTCTACATCTGCCGCCAGGTCATCATCGGCGCCTCGCGCGAGATCGAGTTCGACCTTCGCAACGACATCTTCGCCAACCTCGAACGCCAGTCGCCAAGCTACTACCACACCCACCGCACCGGCGACATCATGGCCCGCACCACCAACGACCTCAACGCGGTCCGCATGCTCCTCGGCCCCGCGATCATGTACTCGGCGAACACCATCGTCTTCACCGCGGCCGCGCTGCCCTTCATGTATCGCATCAGCCCCAAGCTGACGTTCTTCGCCTTCGTCCCGCTGCCGATGGCGTCCATTCTTGTCCAGTACTTCGGCGCCCGCATCCACCGCCGCTTCGAGCGCATCCAGGCCATGTTCTCCGACATCTCCGCCAAGGCCCAGGAGAACTTCTCCGGCGCCCGCCTCATCCGCGCCTTCGCCCAGGAAGAGGCCGAGATCGCCTCCTTTGAGACCGCCAACCTCGAGTACATCAAGCGCAGCCTCTACCTCGTTCGCCTCATGGCCATGCTCTGGCCAACACTCGAGTTCGTCCTCGGCCTCTCGCTCATGATCACCCTTCTCGTCGGAGGACACGAGGTTGTCTCCCACCGCATCTCGGTCGGCCAGTTCACCGCCTTCAACGTCTACATGGTGCAACTCACCTGGCCCATGATCGCGGTCGGCTGGGTCGTCAACCTCTTCCAGCGCGGCACCGCCTCCGTAGTCCGCATCGACGAGCTCCTCAAGCAGCAACCCTCCATCGCCGACGCACCCACCGCCACCGACGCACCCGTCATCGGCGACATCGAGTTCCGCAACCTCACCTTCGCCTATCCGGACGCCCCACCTGTTCTCCACGACATCAACCTGCGCATCCCCGCCGGCACCAGTCTCGCCGTCGTAGGCCCCACCGGTTCCGGAAAGTCCACCCTGGTGTCTCTAATTCCCCGCCTCCACGACGCCCCGCCCGGAACTGTACTGATCGACGGCCAGCCCATCCGCAACTACACCCTGTCAACGCTGCGAAAGAGCATCGGCTTCGTCCCACAGGAGACGTTTCTCTTCTCCGAGACCATCCGCCAGAACATCGCCTTCGGCAAACCTGACGCGTCGCTCGAGCAGGTTGAGGAAGCCGCCACCGTCGCCCACATCAGCACCGAAATCCTCGAATTTCCCAAAGGGTTCGACACCGAAGTCGGCGAGCGCGGACTCACCCTCTCCGGAGGCCAGAAACAGCGCACCGCGATTGCCCGCGCCATCATCCGCGAGCCTAAAATTCTCATCCTCGACGACGCCTTAGCCAGTGTCGATACCTACACCGAAGAGCGAATCCTCAGCGGCCTCAAGCGAAACATGGAGGGTCGCACCACTGTCTTCATCTCGCACCGCATCTCTACCGCCCGCAACGCCGACCAGATCGCCGTTCTGGTCGCCGGCCGCATTGCCGAACTCGGCACTCACGACGAGCTCATCGCCCGCAACGGCTACTACACCAGCCTCTTCGAAAAGCAACGCCTGGAAGAAGAGCTGGCGGTGGCAACTTAAGCCTTGAATTCACTGAAGTAGAAATACGAATTATCATTCTGACCCTGAGCTTGCCGGAAGGGGAAGAACCCACGCATCGCGCTTGAAGCGGCACAACAAAAAACCATAGCTATGACCGGACCAGAAGACTTGATTCTAAGCCGACCACCGCGAAGCGCCACCTTCGCCGGCTTCCGCATGTACCTCCAGAGCGGGCAAAAATCTCTCCTCTCGCGTTCGCAACTCTCGCGGCAACACCCTGCCCGCCTCTGGATCGCGAGCCACCACCACCCACGCCTCACGAACGTTGCGAACAAGAGAAATTACCTCTTGAAACTGCTCCTTCGATTCAAGATGAGATGCCTCCAGCGTCAACGTAAACATCGTTGAATAAAAATCCGCAAGCGAAGCGGCAACGGTTCCACCCACATCCGGCCGCAACCGGGCCTGCAGATACATCAGGACATCAAGAACCTTCTTCACCGCCACGCGCCGCCCGTGAACATCGTTCTCCTCGACACACTGCATCGCCCGATACAGAAAGCGAATCAATCCGTCATAAAGCGCCACGATCAACTCAACGCCGGTCGCTCCGGCAAGGGCCTGCTGCTGATAACTCATCTCATCCATGCGCTCATCCAGTTCGGTTTTGGTTGTAGCCGGTAATGGCACTGTAGATCTGATTTATCTGATTCAGCTGACTCGGAATCGACTGCAGAATCTGGTTAGCCGTGTTCAGTTCATTCGTCAACTGAATCTTCTGCGCAGCCAGCAACGTATCTTCATTGCTGATGCTCGTGCTCAGCGCCTTCTCCTGAGCGCTGTTCTGCTGCTGAGCCAGATAGACCGCGCCATTCGGCGCCTGTGCGCCCAGATGGTTCAGCGACGAGGCCAGCGTCTGCCCAAAGCTGCCCGAGTTCTGCAGAAATCCAGTCACGTCCGAGAAGTTGGAGTTGAGCGCAGAGTTCAGCGTGTCCGCATTCAGGGTCAGCGTTCCGTCATTGTTCAGCCCGATCCCCAGCTGCGTAATATTCGTGATCGCCCCACTTGCCGCCCCGCTAAAGAGCGATCCCGCCATCTGGCTCTGAATCAGAGACAGCGTTGGATTCCCAAACAGTGGTTCAGCCTTCCCGCTCGAGTCGTTCTTCTCCTGCCCGTTGATGTCATTGATCACCGCGTTATAGGCAGCCACGAAGTTGCCCATTGCAGTGTCGATGTCCGTATTGTTGTTCGTAATCTCCACTTGTATCTGCGTTCCCGGCGAAGAACCCAGCAGTTGAAAGGTGACCCCGGGAATCGCATTGCTCACGGTATTCGAGCTGGTCGTGATCGCCACACCATCCACCTTCAGACTCGCGTCCAGCCCAGGCTGGCTGATCGAGAAGGCGATAGGCCCAGCGGAGGCGCCCGAGATCGATCCGGTAACAGAGAGCTGTCCCGCTAGGCCGCTCGTTTTACTGACAAGAGACAGCCGCGACCCAGTTGAATCCGTGATGACATTGGCGCTCACACCGATGGCGGCCGAATTGATAGCGGAAGCAAGCGAAGCTAGCGTTGTGTCATTGTGTGCGCTGTCCACAGTGAAGGTCTGTCCCTGGATGATCAAACTGCCGGAAAGCGTATCGTTCGGATCTGCGATCGCACTCGACGCCTCCGACGACGTCTGTGCCAGCGAATTCACAACGATAGTATGGCTGCCAGCCGATGCCGAGGTGTTCGCGGAGCTAAGACTTAGCACATTGGTATTGGAACTAGACCCTTGCTTCTCAGAGAAGACACCGCTGAAATCCGTCAGCGCCTGCAAACTCGTCGTCAGCTTGGCTAGGTCGCTTCCCAGCGTCGACAATACCGTGTCCTGAGCCTGCAGCGCAGTCAATTGGTTCTTCCAAGGAGTTTCGATCGCCTGCGCCGACGCCAGGATCTGCGTCACCGTCGAAGCAACATCAAACCCCTGGCCGCTCGTTGCCGATCCGAAGTTTATCCCGACTGTTCCCATCTCACCTTCCCACTTTCCTTCGCCAAAACAGAAGCAATACCTGGGCCAATCTCGCCGCTCAAACATTGGAAGAAGCTAAGCATCCCAAAGTGAAACGACGGCGACCAGACCGACCACGCCCGATCGCCGCCACTCCAATGCAATTTACTGCAGCAGCTTCAGAATCTCCTGCTGTACGCTGTTGGCCTGCGCCAGAGCGCTGATACCGGTCTGGCTCAGCACCTGGAACTTGGCCAGGTCGCTGGTGGCCTGACCGTAGTTGGTCGAGCGGATACTGCTCTCGGCAGACGAGAGATTCACATTTTCAGTACTGGCCACGCTCGCAGCGGCGCTCA
>JAOAPF010000199.1 GCA_025462755.1 Edaphobacter sp. | reverse complement strand
ACCAGTTCAACACCGCCGCCGGGTCCCGCGAGCGCGATGGAGCTGTTCGTAGTGCCAAAGTCAATTCCGATCGAGGGGCCGCTGGAGTGCGTCGAAGGCATAGTTCTTTAGATTGCCAGATTTTTCGGCCCAGGTGTTCTTTGATACACGCGAAACTCAACCCCGAGACCTCAACGCGTCGAAGGAGGCATCGGCGGAAGCGGCGCCGGCAGGCCCAGTTCAGCAGCCGTCGGTAATGTATGGGTGTCAGCCCACTGCCGTTGCGCACTCCGCACCCTGTCACTCCGACCTTCCCACACCCCTACCGTGTAGTCATAGTGCTCCAGCACAGACCGCAATCCATACGCGCGATTAGATCGGTACCACGCCTGCTCATACAGATCGCGCAGCAGCGAGTAGGAATTGATGTAGTCCTGAATCCGCCCGTTGACGCCGTTGATCTCCGAGAGCTCGCGGCTGACCTCCATGCGCTGCTTCTTGTCTTTGGTGTTCTGTAAGGAAAAAGCGTGCTGATATCCCTCCGCAATCTCCTCCGAAAGCTGAAACTTCAGCCCGATAAAATCCATACGCCGTGCCCCCAGTTCAAGCGCATCGATGGCCGCAGTCTCCCGCAACCCAGTAGGCACTGACGGATACGACTCCGCCGGATCATAAACCGCCGGCCCCGCATGCACCTTAGGGGTTCCCGGCGCAGCCGCCCGGGCCTGTGCAATCAAGGTCAGCGCACGTTCCGCGTGCAGCCGCAACTCCCGCGCAAACGGACGAACCTGCCCCCCAATCCTCAAGCCGTCAGTGGACATCGGATCGAGCCAGAAGATGCTGTTCGATCCATTCCCCACCTTGGCCTGATCTTTTAGCACAGCATGTGCCAGCATCATCTCCTTCTGCGCTTCGTTCAAGTCGCCGGTGGCGTCGCCATGAAACACCTGCGCATACGAATCCTGAAACGCGGAGATCGACGGTTCCCCCTTCTGCCACGCAGCCGCCGCTCCAAACAGAATCCCGTACCAATCCTGATTGAACAGCCCCTCGCCATCGTCATTCCATATCGTGTTCATCTGCCCCGTCGACCCCAGCCGCTGCCCATCCGCGGTAAAACGCTGGATATTTGCCAGCGCCATATTGTTATCCGGATACACCCTGCGAAAGTTATTAACGCTCGGTGCGACCCACGTCTCGAATCCCGCTTTCGTGAACGGCGTCAGGAAGCGGTCGTACCCGCGAGGCTCGGGGTTGTAGACCCACGCGATGGCGATCGTCGAATCCTTGAACGACTGTGGCAGACCCTTCAGCAGATCGG
Organism: Edaphobacter sp.; assembly: GCA_025462755.1. Lineage (GTDB taxonomy): Bacteria > Acidobacteriota > Terriglobia > Terriglobales > Acidobacteriaceae > Edaphobacter. The sequence goes on along the minus strand of JAOAPF010000199.1, from coordinate 6,121 downwards.
GCGCATCCTGCGCAATATCCCCCCAGAAAAGAATCTTGCGATTCAGCGGCTTCAGCGCAGTCACAATTCGCTGCATAAAATCCAGATACACCGCCGCCAGTCCGCGCGAATCCACGTCGCCCTTCGTCTGCCCGAGCCCAAGATCCACCGTCTCGTCCGCTCCAATATGCAAAAACGGCCCCGGATAGAGTGTGGCCAACTCAGTAAACATCTGCTTGATCAGCGCAACCGATCCCGCCTGTCCCGGAGCGAGTACTGCTCCATGCGGCGTCTCCACCAGCGGCTGATACTGCTCCCACACCATACTGTTGTGCAGATGCCCAAAGGCCTCCTGCTCGGGGATGACAGTGATGTGATAAAGCTTGGCATACGCCACCAACTCAATCGCCTCCTCCGCCGTGATGCTGCCCGGCGGAGCCATCAACGGGTTTGAAACATACTGCTGCGTATGCTCGAAGTACGGCGAATAAAGATTGATCTTGTACGTCGCAATTGTGCGAATCATCCGCTTCTGGAATTCCAGCGTCGTAATCGGACCACGCGACATGTCGTCGTCGAGACCGCGATATTTCATCGCCGGCCAGTCGCGAATATTCGCCGCATGCAGCACAGCGCGCTTGCCGTCACCTTCGATCAACTGCTTGACCGTCTGGGCCCCATAGAACACCCCTTCAGCGGTATCGCCAATCACCGTCAAACCGCTTGAGGTCACACGGACGATGTAGCCCTCCGCCTTCATCTCATCGGTAAATCTCTCATCCGGGTGGGCGGACAGCCGTGTCAGCTCCACGAGAATCCCATCCGCTTCTGTTACGGGAATGTTACGAGCCAGCAACGCCGCCTTCAGGTCATCAGCCGCAAACTTGTCCTCTGTCGGGCACGGCGCGGCACACACGATGCGGACACCGCGGGCAAGCGGCTGCTCGGCTGCTGCACGAACCTCACGTGGAATAGGAATAAGCTTTACCGAGGTTTGCGCAGACGCTAACGTGGCCAGAGCCACCAGAACGAGACAGATGCGATGAAGGTGCATGGGATAACGGTAACCCACTCTCCCCAGAATGTGCAGTAGCCAAGAGAGGTACGGCGGCCAGTTAGGGAAACCGAACGTTCAACGCAAAGACCGCAACGGCACTTTTGCGCCCTCGCGAAACCTTAGCGTCCTCTGCGTTCCCGTGTCGTCACCGATTCACCGCCGATAGATCCCGTCCCGCAGGTGGACCACATCAAGCAAAACCCAGACTGGAACCGCAACCCGAAACGCTCCTTTGCTTCAGGAATGTAGATCAAAAATCCATGAACTCCGGACAAATTATTCCTGTGTTCACATTTGTTTGGGACCATAACTCAAAGAGTAAGGGGAGAAATCGGGCGGCCTGACGGCCCGAACGGCTCTCCTGTTGTCCTTGTCCCTTTCCCAAATCTTGCGAGGATCCATGACGAAGCAACTACGAGCGACCATGGCGGCGATACTGGTAATCAGTTCAATATCGTTGCCGGCGCAGACGACCACGGCAAAAAAGCCAGCCACAGCCCGAAAGCCCGCCACAAAAAAGGCGCCTGTCGAAAGTCCGATCGAACGCCAGATCCGGGAGCTGCGTGAGCAGATGCAGAGCCAGCAGGCTCAAATCGACGCTCTCAAACGGGAGAGTGCAGAAAAAGACGCGAAACTAGCCGCAGCGCAGCAATCAGCGCAGGGTGCGGAGGCAGCTGCAGCCACCGCGGCCGCCAAGGCGGACACCATCAGCACCAGCCTCTCGGCGAACACCGAAGCCGTCGCCACTCTCAACAGCACCGTCACCGATATCAAGTCGACCAATGTCGGCCTCGCCCAGACCCTAAGCGACACGAAGAAGTCCATCTCCGATCAGCTCGATAACCCTCTCGCCCTGCGCTACAAGGGCCTGACCATCACGCCAGTCGCCTTCTTCGCCTTTGAAACGGTATACCGTCAGCGCTCCCTGAACTCCGATGTCAACACGCCGTTCAACACTACCCCCTATCCCGGCGCGGCCCAGGCGCACACCAGCGAACTGAACTTCTCCGGCCGTCAGAGCCGAGTCGGCGGCCTCTTCGAAGGCAACACCGGCCCTTTCAAGCTCTCCGGCTACGTAGAAGCCGACTTCCTCTCCGCCGGCGCAACCAGCAACGACAACCAGAGCAACAGCTACACCCTTCGACAGCGCCAGATCTGGGGTCAGGCCGCAACCAGCAAAGGCTTCAAGGTCACCGGCGGACAGATGTGGTCTCTCGTAACCGAGACCAAGAAGAGCACCGACAACCGCACGGAGAACCTCCCCATGACGGTCGACGCGCAATACCACGTCGGTTTCAGCTGGGAGCGCCAGCCCAGCATCCGTTTCCAGCAGACCTTCAAAAACGGCTTCACCGCTGCCTTAGCGCTCGAACAGGCGGAGTACCTTTACTCGGCGACCGGCGCAAACGGCAATTTCTTCATCGGCAATGCCGGTGCCGGCGGCGGTCTCTATAACGTCCTCGCCAACTACTCCAACGACGTAGCCCCCGATCTCATCCTCAAGGGCACCTCCGATTCGAAGTACGGGCACTTTGAAGTCGGCGCCCTCGGCCGCTGGTTCCGCGACCGCTACTATCCCAACCAGACGCTCGTCGTTCCTTCCGCCGCAGGTGGTCAGAACAACACCAAAATGGGCGGCGGCGGCTTCGTCAACATCCGCATGCCCGCCACCAAATATCTCGATGTAGGTGTCCACGGCCTCGGCGGCACGGGCGTAGGCCGTTACGGCACCGCCACCCTGCCTGACATAACCGTCCATCCCGACGGCACACTCGCACCCATCAAGGCGTACCAGGGGTTGATTTCGGTTGAAGGACACCCCACGCCGAAGCTCGACGTCTTTGGCTACTACGGTGCCGAGTACGCACAGCGCACCGTCTATCTCAGTACGCTCAACACTCCAACCAGGCTCGTCGGCTACGCTCCCATCACGGCCAACAACACCGGCTGCGGCATCGAAACCCTGCCCACCTCTACCGGCAATGGTTTCGCCGGCGGCGCTCCCTACAACCCGGGCGTCCCCGCAAACTGCACGGGCGCAACCCGTGTCGTCATCGAGGGCACCCTCGGCTTCACCTACCGCGTCTACAACAGCCCCAGATATGGCCGCCTCCAGTATCAGGGTACCTACAGCTACCTCACCCGCGACGCATGGGCTGGTGTCGGCGGCCAACCCAAGGCGACCAACAACATGGTCTTCACCGGGATGCGTTACTACATCCCCTAAACCTCCTGCCGCATTCAAGAAAAAGGCACCCGTCGGGGTGCTTTTTTCTTGGAGACAGACCCTTCCGCGCCGTTCATCAAAACCGAGCCACTCACCCCGACAACAACGACGAGCCCTCCAGAATTTCGCATTTGTTCGAGGTGCGGCGAAATCTTTGATAGGCTTCCAGTGCAACGTTTTCGAACGCAAACTGGTTCTGAAAGGTATAGATGAAGATTCTGAATCCAAACCGGCTGTTTCCTGCTGATGAAGAAGCGCGCTCAATCGCCGCGAGACTATACGAGACAGTCAAGGATCTCCCCATCATCTCCCCGCACGGCCACACCGACCCACGCTGGTTTGCCTTCAACGAGCCCTTTCCCAATCCAGCCGCCCTCCTCATTCAACCCGACCACTACATCTTCCGCATGCTCTACTCCCAGGGCATCTCGCTCGAATCCCTCGGCATTCCCCAACTCGACGGCAGTGAGAAAGCCGATCCCCGCGAAGTCTGGCGCATCTTCGCAAAAAATTATTACCTCTTCCGCGGCACCCCCACCCGCCTCTGGCTCGACTACGCTCTCGAAAATCAGTTCGGCCTCACCAAAAGACTCAGCCCAGAAAACGCGGACGAATACTACGACATCATCGCAAGCGCGCTCCAAACCCCCGAGTTCCGTCCCCGAGCCCTATTCGACAAATTCAACATCGAAGTCCTCTCCACCACCGACACTCCCCTCGACACCCTTGAGCACCACAAAGCCATCCGCGACTCAGGATGGAAAGGCCGCATCATCCCCACCTTCCGACCCGACCCCGTCATCGATGCCGACTACGCCAACTTCCTCGGCAACATCCACAAGCTCGGCGAGATCACCGGCGAAAACATCGCCAGCTACGACGGCTACCTCAACGCCCTCCGCCACCGCCGCGCCTTCTTCAAGTCCATGGGCGCCACCGCCACCGACCATGGCCATCTCACCGCCCAGACCGCCGATCTCGACCCCGCCACCGCCGCCTCGCTCTACGGCCGCATCCTCTCCGGCCGCTCCGTCCCCGAGGAGCAGGAGATTTTCCGTGCCCAGATGCTCACCGAAATGGCTGGCATGAGCGTCGAGGACGGCCTCACCATGCAGCTCCACCCCGGATCGGTTCGCAATCACAACCGCCAGCTCTACGAAAAGTTCGGGCGCGACAAAGGCGCCGACATTCCCTCACAAACCGAGTACGTCCGCGCTCTCCGCCCCCTGCTCTCCAAATACGGCAACGAGCCCAACTTCACCTTCATCCTCTTCACCCTCGACGAGACCACCTTCTCCCGCGAACTCGCCCCGCTCGCCGGACACTATCCCGCGCTCAAACTCGGTCCGCCCTGGTGGTTCCACGACTCGCCCGAGGGCATGATGCGCTTCCGCGAAACCGCCACCGAAACCGCCGGCTTCTACAACACCGTCGGCTTCAACGACGACACCCGCGCCTTCCTCTCCATCCCCGCCCGCCACGACGTAGCCCGCCGCATCGACTGCGCCTTCCTCGGCCGCCTCGTCGCCGAGCATCGTCTCGACGAAGACGAAGCCTTCGAAGTCGTCCTCGACCTCACCGTAAACCTCGTCCGAAAAGCCTACAAACTCTGAATTACACAGACCTGGGGCATGGGAGCTTAGTTTTTACGTGCCTCAGCTTCTGCCAGCCATCCTCGGCGCAACGTCTCCACAGGGATGCTGGATAGGTACGGCTTGATGTCGAGAATCGGCGTTCCATCGAGCATGTCAACGCCTCGAACGTGCAGCTGTGCGTTCTCGCGGCGAAGCAGTTCGACGACCGTAAGACCAATGGGGTTCGGCCGACGGGGGGATCGAGTGGCGAACACGCCGTGCGGCCTCTCGTCGAAAGGCGGTGTGCCGAACAAGTCGAAGTCACTGGATCGATCAAACTCCCAGATGACGAACAGATGCGAGAAACCCTCGATGTCGCTGAGACCGAGCTCGAACTCTGGCAGAACCTTCAGCACACCTTCTGCCTCGTGTTTCGTGTTGAGACCCTTCGGAATCTCGGCGGTAGCTTTGTAAGGACTGCTCACAAATCCAATCGGCTGGGGAACAAACATAAGCACATGCCTCGCCCTTACCATCATAAATTGCGAATGAAGGTGCAGACTGAGCGATACAACGGCGTACGTCGAGGCGGTGTTCGGTTTTTCAGAAGATGCCGGCACGATTGTGTCGGCGTCGTTGCGCTTAACGGCGGCCGCTTCAAAAATCACCCGTAATAAGACAGCCCTACCCCGATCCTAGATTAATAGAGCCCCGGCCTTCCGCACTCCGGCAAACGTCCAGTTGTCTCCCAGGCAGAAATTCGCGATCGAGCAGCAAAGGATCGCGATAATATTTGCGGCGAGCACCGGCAGGCGCGCCTTATCGACCAGCATCCGCATCAATAAAAGATTTCCAGCCATCGAGACTATCCCGTTCGAGAGATGGAACCGGACAAACTGCGCCAGGCGCGTAGTCTCGTCGCGTCGATCACGCCACGTGTACTGCAGATGCCAAATAAAGTTGTGCACTACTGCCAGCTCGACCGCCGCAGCCGATGCATACAAGTAGTGGCCATCGATCCAGCGAGTGAACAGCGCGAGCGCAGTGAGCTGCACGACCATGCCCATTGCGCCAACCAGGTTGAACTTCCCCCAGCGAATCAGCGTCTTCTTCACGCCAGCGGCTCCTCGCGATAGAGTTGCGCCGTATGGCGGACCGTCAGAACAATCGCCGTCGCGAACATGCAAACCGCAGCGATCGCTCCTCCCAGATCGAACAGCAGCATCGTGTGCCCGAATATCGTCGAGTATGGGCTTCGCAGCAGTGCCAGGTTGCCGATGATCA
>JAOAPF010000100.1 GCA_025462755.1 Edaphobacter sp. | reverse complement strand
GAGCTGCGCGAGCTGCGACAGTTGCGCGATGAGAACGCGAAGCTGAAGCGCCTGGTGGCGGACCTGAGCCTGGACCGGCATATCCTTCAGGAGATCGTCGCAAAAAAACTGTAAGGCCTCGTGCGCGACGCGAGTTGGCGGAGTGGGTGCAGGCTGCCCACGCCTTGAGCCAGCGGCGGGCGGCAAGGCTGATTCCGATCGAGCGGATGACCTTGCGCTACACGCATCATCGCGATCCGCAGGAGGCCTTGCGCGTTCGTCTGCGTGAGTTGGCCGGGAGCCGTGTGCGCTACGGTTACCGGCGGCTGACAGTGCTACTTAAGCGCGAGGGCTGGCAGGTGAACGCGAAGCGGATCTACCGGCTGTACCTCGAGGAGGGACTGATCGTGCGTACGCAGAAGCGAAGAGAACGGGCGCAACGGCAACGCCTGCCGCTCGGGCAGGCAGCGCGTCCCAACCAGAAGTGGAGCATGGATTTCGTCGCGCAGAGGCTGCCGGACGGACGCTGGATTCGCGTGCTGACGGTCGTCGATCAGTTCACACGGGAGTGCCTGACGCTGTTCGCCGACAACGCCCTCAGTGGCGAAAAGGTGGCGATCGCTCTGGACAAGGTTGTCCCTCTGCGAGGCGCTCCAGAGTCGATCACCGTCGATAACGGGACCGAGTTCGCAAGCAAGGCGATGGACCTCTGGGCCTACAAGAACGGCGTGCATCTGGACTTCATTCGGCCTGGCAAACCCGTGGAGAACGGCTACATCGAAAGCTTCAACGGCAAGCTGCGTGACGAGTGTCTGAACGTGGAGGTCTTCTTCACCCTGGCCGACGCTCGGCGTAAGCTGCATCTTGGGCGGCGGGATTACAACCATCACCGTCCCCACTCCGCGCTGGATGACCGAACCCCGGCAGAGTTCGCCGTTAGATGCAGCGGTGGAAAAGACGGCGGTGAAGCCGCCTTGGAAAACGCTGCGCGTTTCCCACTTTCCCGCCGCACGGCGACTGCTGGAATCTTAGGAAAGAACAACAACCCCTCAACCCTGTTGCTTGAGGTACTCACTTGAGCTACACTCACCGCAATTCTGCCGGTCAACCCGGCACAAACCGAACCACGCAGGCCGAAATCTCCAACGAATTTTGGCTCAGTTTCCCGGTGCGGGTCAGAGGCACCGGCAGACGAAAGGGCCGGATACAGATAGGCCGAACCTAAACCACCGCGTCACATCTCGACTCTACACGTTTGGTGTAGTGACCCCTAGTAGAACGCAACGACGGCGAGCAGAAAAATCTTTGCCAGACGCAAAGTCATTTCGATCCTTTTTCCGTGGAGAAGGTCTGAAAGTAGGTAGTAAGCGTAGAGAGCGTTGCATCGTCATATTCCGGGAAACCCGGCATCTGGGCGAGTGAGTTCACGGCCTGAGGGTTTTTGATATAACGCTCAAAGATCTTCGGATTGTTCTGCGCAACGCGGCCAAGGGTGCTCCAGGGCATGGACGCCTTATGCCCGCCATAAGAATCGGCGTTGTGACAGCGAAAGCAGTTTTCCCGGGCGATCTGATACCCCAACATCTCGGGCGATCCCGCTGCGAAATCTCCGCGCGGATGGATGGCGTTAAAGACCTCTTCCTCTTCCAAAAACCGGAGTTCGAGCACCCCATTAGGAATCTGCGCCTCTTCTGCATACGCGAGTACCCGGTATCGTGGAGTGAACGACGCGTGCGAAACCAGGTACGGACCGTAGCTGCCATCGTCACTGGTTCGCGGCCACTGAGCCGTCTGCTTGCCGTTGATACGCAGCACAAGAATTGGATGGTGCTCAGCGCGGTACTGGACGGGGTAGTGCGCTTCGTACTTATCGTCGCAGATGGCAGCGATGAGCGTATCTTTTTCGGGGATATCGAGCGCGCGCAGTATCTCGGCAAGATAGACACCGCTTATCTCCGTCTTCCCCTTAAAATTGGGATCATCTGTGACCGTAACAGTGACTTGTGGCAGCTTCAACAGATCGGAGTGCGAAACGAAGCGCACCGCATTCGCAGGCAGTCCAGGCAAATTACCCGAGAGTTCTAAGTCCTCCGTCGATGCGCGCTTCTCGCGTAGCAATAGTGTCTTCTGCCCGATGGGCTTCCTCGCACCCGGCAGCGCAAGCGACATGGTAGCGGCAAGCGCGAGTAGACCAGCCATCCATATGAGTTTTAGTCGATTTACTGAGGTCACCATACCAACTCCTTACCGCATCTCCATGAAGATAGAAGAAGCTTTTGTCCCACCAAGCTGGAAATATCTGTCAAATCTTCAGGCGAGAAACGATTTTCCTGCGTGCCCGCCTTGAACCTATACTCTGCCTCCGCACGAACGTGATCGATTAATGGTTGAGGAAAAGGGGCTTTTTTAGGTATAGGAGTACCTTCTCTATACGCTCGCGCCGCGACTGACTGGGTGGGATGTGTACTTGGTATAGCTCTAAATTTTGTTATGTCCTTTCCGCCAGCTACCCACGCATCTTTTGATCGCTGCATCTCTCTCGTGGTAATTTCGTTCAAGAGCTCCCACCTTTCCTTAGAAACCATTCCTATTTGTTCTCCCAATTTTTGTCTTATCACGTTTCCTGTGATTTCCACCTGCACCGTCTTGTTTCGACATAATTTCTGCTAGTCGACCGGTTCTAGTTGGCGCCCTTTCAATGACGGCCCTTTGATAGGGAATACCAGCCTCAGCAAATTGCTCCATACGCTCCCCGCTCGGACTGACTTTTACTTCCAAGTAGACGACTTTCGTCCCTAGCATGGCGAACGTTTCCAAATTGCCGCTGCGCATTCCAACATGCACCAGCCTGCCCCCTTTGGCTTCCTCTAGATTCTTCCACAAGAGCATCTGGCCGACACGCTGCATCGCTTCGTCGCCACTCCAGATATCCTTATAGTCGTCCGTCTTCCAGAAGTTACACATGGCTTTCACCCCCGGATGCCCATTCGAGATCTGACGAAGCTTCGACTGTACCAGCCCCGTTCCGTCATTTTGAGTGCTATGTATCATCCGGTCGTCGCCCCCGAGCAGGATCTTCCTTTTGCCTGTCGAAAGCTTGTCGACGAGTTGTCTAATCCCTTGATAACCAGAATCGAGCTCGACGTGCGCCCCGCCTCTTTTCCCGCTCTCGCGACTCCAGAGAACAACGCACTGGCTGTCACCTTTGCTGACAAACTTGTCGGTGTAATCCTGGAGCTTCTTGAGACTTTCCGGAGGAGCTTGCTTGGGCTGACACGTGTCCAGCACTTGTTTTGCGCTTCCTTTGAAGTCAGTTTTGTACGCAGCAGCAACAAGTTTGGTTACAGCGTGCACCTCCTCGATGTCGCTATATTTCTCCTTGATTTGTTTTGCGACAGCTGCAGATTCTTGGTCTTTTGAGCTTCCAGAACCATGCCCCCCATATAGCTCTTTAAAAGTGCAATAGACGCCCTTGGCCGTGGCATTCTTATTGTTTTGACGAACATCGAACTTTACTATCCTGTTTCCCCACACATTGCATGCCCTGTAAAATCTTTCGTTCTGTCTGTAATAGTCATCCTCTTTATCGTGCGCGACGACAATTTTCAGGCTCGGATCTAACGCCAGGGCCGCGGTAATCCCGAAAATGTCACCTGTCATGTAGCTCATGTGCAGAATGTGTCCCATTCCCCTCGTCTCCATTCGATAGCCGCCGCGCTAAGCCGGACCACATTTTCTTTAGTGGGGTTGTTGTTCTCAGTTGCGTTGCCTTGTGTTCGTGTCCCTGCATTAAGCGCAAGGTTTGAGCCTCACAGGAATAACAAAGGAAGACGGAGGTTTATTCCTGACTACTTGGTCGGTGCCGGCAAGTATGAGAAGGAGCTTGTTTGTCGTGAATACTCAAATCAGCCGAGCCTTCCGTTCGCCGTTCGATAGGTGCTTTCCGGACGCAAGTTTTATCAAATGACAGGGCACTGCAGTTTCTTGCTTCTCGCCCGGCTCTACCCTGTGACGTGCGACCGCAATGTTCTCCCATCCGAGCCCAACGCTAGACGATAGCTCGACCGAAGGTCCCCGGATCAATCTATGCAATCCACTCGTAGCGTTGCGGCTTCTTGTCAGGTTAGCTGTCAAGTCAAGTCCTGATTCATTCACGATATGAGCGGTTTTCATTACAGCTTTCCTCCCTCACCTTCTCACCTTCGCGATGAGAATGCTCAGCGGCGCAGCCGTGGCAACTACCTCCTCGAGTTCGAAGCCGGCGGAAGCGAGGAGTTCGCGAAATTCTCTTTCTGTTCGTTCGCGACCGCCGGGAACCGTCAGCATGAGGAGATCTAACCATTTGCCGAAACTAAACTGCGGCGTCTCCGGAATGATGTCATCGAGGATGGCAAGGCGGGTGTCAGGCTTCATGGCCTGTCGCACTTTGCTGAGAATGGTCAACGATTCTGAATCAGTCCAGTCGTGAATGACCCCATTCAAGATATATACGTCTGCCCCGGTAGGCACGTAATCGAAGAAATTCCCGCCGATACGCTCCATACGTTCGTGGGATATCGCCTGCTCCACCACGTTGGGTTGGTCGAACAGAATGCCGCGGCATGACGGGAAGGCATCCAGAATGTTACCTAGCTGAACGCCCAGGCCACCGCCAATGTCGGCAATAACCGAGAATCTGCTCCAGTCGTAAGAACTGGTTACTGCTGGAGAAGTTCCTCTCCTCGCTTCGCTCATCGCTTCGTTGAAGACTTTCCCGGCTTCCGGGTTGCGTCGGCAAAATTCCCAGAAGTCATAACCATGGATTTGATCGAAGGCTTTGTTACCGGTACGAATGCTTCCACCCAAGCCTGCCCACGCTTCATACATACCTCCGCCGGTAGAAAGTTCAGCGCGAACAAAGGCCGATAGTGAATGCGAAACATTCTTGCGCAGACATTCGCTGGAGGGGGTATTAGCGAATACCAGAGGGGAGACCTGTGAAAATATTCCCACACTTTCAAGTGCACGTAGCAGACGGAACAGACTGGGAGCGTGGGTCCTGGTCCGGACAGCCAGATCATCAACTTGAAGCGGGCGTTCGGCAAGCAGATCGGCTAGCTCTAGTTCAGCAGCAACCGCAAGAGCCCGGCTTTGCCAAAATCCCATGGTGATCGCAAAAATCTGTTCATGAGGGGCAGGCGCCGGTACGGAAGTGGTTTTTGGCATTCATTGTCCTCTTTCACTGAATCTTTACAAGCGTTTGAGTAGAGCCTGATTTCCGGCCCCACCTCTGCAGCAGAAACACGTGATGACCTGCCTTATTCCCCCATAAACCTCGGTAGCTCGTTTTTTATCGATGTGAAACGTTGAGTCTCTGTTCAGGCGTCAACACATATTCCAGCCAATCGGCACACCACGATGGAAGTGTCCGGTGTTGGACGCCGTAAAGTGACGTTTCCAGAGAAGCTGCTCGTCGGAAGAACGCAGTCCAGGTCTGTTGATACCCTTCCCCTGTTGCTGCCAGATGGGAGATCCTCTATGGAGGTGCTCAATTTCGTGGTGCGCCTCGCCTCTGCCGTGACAGATTTCGGAGCCCTGGAGGCCCTGAGGAACGCTTATCGAACCCTCAACAAACGCTCGATCTCTGCCTTAGTTCGGCGAGTTGGCCAGCAATCAGCGCTGGAGACAAGGTACGGCTTAGCCCATTCTCCACTACCTCGTCGTCTTTGCTGGCACACAGCAACACGTCAATGTCCGAGTAACCGACTTTTCGTCCATCTCTAACAATGTCGACGGCGTCAAGCCATTTTTTGAGCGTAGGACGGCGTGGACTCCAAGGAGCGTTCCATTGCGCTCTGGTTGAAGAACCCCTCATGGTTGACCAAGGTTCGCATGTAATCTATTGGGCGGAACTTGGTCCGACCCAACCATCTCTCCGATCGCACGTTCGACCACGATTATTACTTCGAATTCCCTGGATAGGGAGCGGGATGCCCAATCGAGTGGGCGGTGATTTACTTCACACCATGGACGAATCCAGGCCCTCCCGCGTGCGAACCGAACTGCAAAGTCTGTTGATAATCGCATTCCTTACACCACATCCAGTAGAGGCTGACGGCCAGCCTGCGGGCCATCGCCACCTTGGCGATGCGCCGATCGCGACGCATGGCCAGACGCACGAAGGCGCCAGCCGGGGTCCCGGCGAACGGCGGCCTGGGCTGCCTCGGCCAAGAGGTAGCGCACCAGAGAACTGCTTTGCTTGGTGATATGCCCCAGTCGCTGACGATCCGCGCTGGAGTCTTCACATGGGATGAGACCCAGATAGCTCAGGATCTGCTTGACGCAAGCGAAGCGAATCGGGAGATCCGATGACCAGGACGAAGGCCAGTGCCGTGATCGGTCCCACGCTGGGATGCGGCCTTCCAGCCTTCCGGAGGACGTCCGCCGTGGCCTACAGAAATCTCTTCAGACGGTGCCGAGCCCGCAACTGATCCTGCTTAGCTGCTTCGCCGGCTCTTACCAGATCCGCCACATAATGCCGGACAACTCAATCGCACCCTGATTCGTAAACTGGAGCGCCTCGGCCTTCAGTCCCCATAACTGCCACGCCTCCCATGGCTCAATCCGCTTGAAGCACTATTTTCGACGGAGAACCGGAATAAACTTGATCGGCTTTTGTTTAACATAAATTGGAGATCAAAAATGAGCACCCAGACCACCCCCAAACGGCATTCATCACTCCAGAACAAAATCCAAACGGCACAAGATAAGCCCGATATCCTTTCCCGAATCGAAATCTATAAACGACGGGAGATTCTTGTAGCCAAGGAAACAATCTCTACCGATTCGATGCGAAAGTTAGCTCGGCAGGCATCAGCCCCGAGGGGTTTCGCGGTCGCCATAGAGTCGCATCTTTCCGAAGGCCGTCCCGCGCTAATCGCGGAAATCAAAAAAGCAAGCCCGTCCAAAGGGCTTATTCGCCCAGACTTCAATCCTCCTAGTCTGGCTCGTGCTTATGTGGAAGGAAGAGCCACCTGTCTCTCGGTTCTGACCGATGAACCTTCCTTTCAGGGACATCCGGATTACCTTAGCCTCGCACGCGATGCATCTGGTCTACCTGTTTTGCGCAAGGACTTTTTGTTCGAGTCATATCAAGTCGATCAAGCCCGCGCATGGGGGGCCGACTGCATTCTTGTCATTATGGCCAGCGTCAATAACACCGAGGCTCGCGTACTCGTTGACGAAGCACATGATCTCGGAATGGATGTTCTCGTTGAGGTACATGACGCGCAGGAGCTTGAGCGTGCTCTTCCACTTGAAACGAAGCTTGTCGGTATCAACAACCGTGATTTACGCAGTTTCGAAGTTTCGCTGGAGACGACTGAGGCATTGGCTGCACAAATTCCGAAGGATCGGGTTGTTGTTAGCGAAAGTGGTATATCGAGCCATGCAGACATAGTGAGGCTTGCCGCTGCCGGTGTCCGAACCTTTCTGGTCGGTGAAAGCCTGATGCGGCAGTCGGACGTGGCGGCAGCAACGCGAACACTTCTATTCGGCTGAACTAAGGTCCTTCCAGAAAACGGACACCAGCGGGTTCTCCCTCGAGAATAGGGAGAAATGCGATTGTGAGAATTGTCCGAGAATCTCGGGTAAGTCTTCACCGGATTTGTGCGACCATCACCCTGAACTGTCCTACTGTCCTGTCGGTACCAATCAAAATCGTGAGCAGGCCAGAACGAGCGCGACGTACCATCCTTTTCCGGCGCGAGCGTGTCTGAAAAATTGGAGCAGGAAGCCAGACCGTCAGATTCCGCACCGGCGTGCCAGTTTACCGCAGTCCGCGTCGGGAAGGCGAGGAGCTGCAGCCGGTGATGAACGAACCGGAGAATGTCTCGCTGGCAGCAGGGCGAGGTTGGATCTGCGGAAGGCAGGGTGTCCATCGCGCTCAAGTTTTCAAGTGACATCCTTTGGATGGGTCTCGTCCTTGCTACTGCAAGGCGAGTGCCAACCGCAAACTCTTGATAGGGTTCATGGTCACGAACCGGCGAGACCGGAATCACCAAAAAATCACCGAAAAATCGTGAACCTTCGGTGACCATTTGTAGTAGATATGGCCTGACCGCTCTTTTGTTCCGGGTTGCGGGCATAGGCTTGGTCGAGTACCTTTTGTCGCTGCTCGATGACCTTTCCAGCCATGCCGTAATGCAGCATAGCGGGCGTCAGAAGGGCTATTCCGCTGTGATGGTGCTCGCGGTTGTACCAAGGGAAAAAGCGCTGGCAAAAGGCGCAAGCATCCTCGATGGAGCCGAAGCGCTCAGGGAACTCGGGCCGGTACTTGAGGGTCTTGAGCTGGCTCTCCGAGTATGGGTTGTCGTCGGAGACGTGAGGCCGACTATGAGTTTTGGTCACGCCGAGATCAGCCAGCATCAGCGCCACTGGCTTTGAGGTCATCGAGGTTCCGCGATCGGCGTGGATGGTCAGAGTGCCTGCCACGATGCCTTGTTTCTCGCAAGTGGCAGAGATCAGTCGCTTGGCCAGTTCGGCGGTTTCTTGGCCGGCCACCATCCAGCCCACCACGTTGCGGCTGAAGATGTCCAGGATGACGTAGAGATGAAAGTAGGTCCACTTGGCCGGACCCAGCAGCTTGGTTATATCCCAGCTCCAGACTTGATTGGGTCCGGGGCCAGCAGTTCCGGTTTCTTGTACTGCGGATGACGAAGCTGGTTGCGGCGCTCCTTCAGTTCCCCTGCTGGGCCAGGATGCGATGCATGCTGCGAAGCGAACAGAGATAGATGTCCTCGTCCAGCAGCGTGGCATAGACCTCCGCCGGAGCCTTGTCACGAAAACGCTCCGAGTGCAGATGATCGAGCACCACCTGGCGTTCAGCCGCATCCAGAGCCCGCTCCGGCGTGGGGCGTACCCGCTGTGGAGCGGCT
>JAOAPF010000087.1 GCA_025462755.1 Edaphobacter sp. | reverse complement strand
TATCGGACCCTGATTTGACTGTCACTGTAGGTCGCCATTTGATTCTAAGTGCTTTAGAATCTATGGCGGGGACGACGGGGCTCGAACCCGCGACCTCTGCCGTGACAGGGCAGCGCTCTAACCAACTGAGCTACGTCCCCCGACTATCTAATCACCTGTCCGATTTCACATTGAATCGGTGACTCACGCTATTGTGTTTTGACACCGCTAATCATTTGCTGCATCGGACATTTCGCTGCATTGGACCCTGCTTAGAAAGCTTTGCGGATACGGAACAAGCTCTTCGCAACGACTCTTGTGAGTGTATCAGAAGACGGCCAAATGTTGTCTATCCCTATGTTGTCTATCCCTCCGACCAGTAGCTGAATTTGACAGTTCTTTGTCGAGCACCGAGGCGAATCAAATGCCGGAATCCAGGCTTTGAGTTTTGGGAGACGGAGGTGCAGATCGAATAAATACAACCGAAACGTTATCCGAATAAACCTGCTTCCAGCCGGGCAACAAGCGCAGAACAACTATCATGGGCGATTCGCGCGACAGTACACAGAAACTGATCTGGTACTTGTCAAGAAGCCGATTGGGATTAGTTTGAACTTGCGCCCACTTCCCAAATTCCTCCACGACACCGGCCCACTCGAAGACATCGCCGCGACCGTCGATAAAGACCGGATGCTCTGGTGCTGCCCAAATCAGGTATCCGCCAAATACCCACTCGTTCAGCATAGGCCCGGAAAGGTGTTGGGTTCTGATGAATTCCACCGCTTTCACCGGACTATGCTCTTCCACCTGCGTTTTCAGGTTTCGGTGGTTTGGAAAAGCCAGAAAGGCAACGAGGGTTGAGATCGTGATGAACGCCGCATTTGGTAACGGGTGATCCCGCTTAGCGTCGTACCCGTCCCAGGAAGTTGAAATTAACCGAGACAAAATGGGCGCGGTCAGTATGCCGAAAACGAATAACATGCGAACATGACTGGCGGCCAACCAGACACCCACAGCCAACACCAGCAGCTCACGCCAAAGCAACTCTGTACGACGAACGATCACGAGGAGAAAGATGCACCCAAGAACTCCCAGAAATGCGAAGCTACGTCCATCACTGAACTGAAGTGGCTGCCACTCGCTGACTGGGTTGAACCCCATAGCCGGATCCAGCATAGTGTTCAACGGGTAGAGAATCATCTTGACGCCCACGGGATTGATGAACAACGCCACGACCGACAGAATCAGAGCCAAGGTCATTGTTCGACGGCGACGCGGATCCCAACTTGTTGCGACCAGTGAGCCGCTCTGAAAGTTAAAATAGGAGCTGAATAGAAATACCCCGGCCAGGGCGAGCCCGAAAAAAAAAGATCCATGACAGTTGATCCAAATTGCGAATAGCGGTGGTAGTCCGAAGAACCAACGTCGATCGCGAGTCTGTCCAAGATGCAACAACAACAGTTCGACAACCAGCAAGAGATACCCGATCATTTGGGGTCGAATGGCAAAACCAATCGTGCCAAACAACCAGATCGTCAGACCTCCGAGAAGAGCCGTCTTCGAGTTCCCTGAATAGACCGAACAGAGGATGTAGCCGGCGATGAGCAGGGCAGCGGTAAGGAGGCATAACCAGAGCATCAGGCCGGAGTAGCCACCCAATCGATAAGCCCCATAGATCAGCACCTGGGAGAGCCACTCGTGCGGAATCCAGGCGTGATGGTTGGTCGTGTAGGAGAACAGATCCGTAGTCGGGATGGTGTGGGTGATCCAGATCACCTCGCCAGTCTTGAGGTGCCACCACATGTCGGGATCATCGAACCGCTCACGGACGGTCAGAACAGCGAGCACTGCCAGCAGGCAGGCCAGCATCACCGGAAAAGAAAAAATTCGTCGTAGAGCACTAATATGTCCCGCAGATTTTGTATGGTCGATGGCAGAAAGCGCGGTGCTCAAGCCGACTCCACATCAAGGCCCTCTTGCTCGATGAGCGGATTTTGTTCCGCCAATCGAAGCAGACGATGCAGGTAGGCCCGCGAAATGTTCAAGCTGCGGGCAGCCATCGTTTTATTGCCGTGGTTATCCCTCACCGCTGCTGTCGCCAGCTTGACCTTATAGTTGCGAAGCTGCCGCTCAAATGAATTCGTAGGTTGGTAGTCACCGATGTTCAGAACGCTTTCGCTCTGAATATTCAGAGGCAGGTCCTTCTCACAAATACTTTCGCTGGAAGCAACGATGATAGCCCGCTGAATCACGTTCTCCAATTCGCGCACGTTTCCGGGCCAGGAGTAACTTTGCAGCAGCGCCATCGCACCCGGTCGAATATCCTCAACAACTTTTTGATATATCTCCGAGTACTGCCTAAGGAAATGCAGCGCAATTTGAGGGATATCCTCCACTCGCTCCTGGAGTGCAGGTGCGGTCACTTTCATGACATTGATTCTGTAAAAGAGATCGAGCCGGAACTTTCCTTGTGCCACCAGTTCGGCGAGGTCCGTATGAGTAGCGAAGATCAAGCGCGCACGCAATGGAATAAGACGGGTGCTTCCGAGTCGATTGAATTCCCGCTGTTGCAAAACGCGGAGAAGCTTGACTTGAGTCGCATGGCTGAGTTCGCCGATTTCATCGAGCAGCAGAGTCCCATCGCCTGCCTGCTCCAGATACCCTTCTCGCATGCCAACCGTGCCGGTAAACGCGCCTTTTTCGTGACCGAACAATTCAGCTTCAATCAGTGTTTCAGGAATGGCGCCGCAGCAAACCGCAACAAACGGCCGACCAGAGCGAGAGCCGAGATTGTGGATGGCCCTGGCAATCAGCTCCTTGCCCGTCCCGCTTTCTCCGGTAACGAGTACGGAGGCATTGAGATTAGCCACGCGATGCACAAGATCATAGACCTGCTGCATCAAGGGGCTGCTCCCGGTCATTTGATCGCAGGAACGGACTTCTTCCACCTCTTGATGCGCGCCGTATGGCTTTCGACTGATCAGAAACCCTTCATAAGCTCTATGAAGTAATGCCTTCAGATCTCTGATAGATGGTGGTTTACGGCAATAACTATGAGCCCCCAGGCGAACGAGTTCAGCCGCGGTCGCACGCAGGGTATCGTCGGCCATCACGACCGAAGAAACGCGAGATCGAACGATCCGCCGGCACGAAGCGATTCTCTCCTGGAGCGAGGCGTCATCGGAGTCCAAGTCCAGAATTACAACATCGCAGCCGCCATCAGCGACCATGCGGCCAATACCTTCTTCAGTCGTCTGGAGAAGAACCTGAAATTCTTTCCCCAATACAGAAGAGAGGATCTGCTGCAATTTGGGATCATCCGAGTATAAGCCAATTCGAATCATTGTTTCTCCTCAACGCACACTGCCAAAAACAGAGCCCTTCCAACATTGGGGAGAGTCGGAATCGATCACGTTTCCTACAACTTTTCTTGTCGCAGGCCTGTGGAAAAATCTCAATCTTTTCTGATCGATGTAGTAGTACCAAGAAAGGTTCGCTAAGTCTATGACCTTTTGGTTATCGGCAATGGTGCGTCAAACCCGGATTTGGTAACCGAATTTCCATGGCCACTTGGTTACTGGATCGCCATTGCCGTCAGAGTGGCCCTTGAATTGCCCATCTATGAGCATGATTCAGAGGCAGAAGTTGTTCCTCGTGCTGCTGACGAGTGTGGTTGCTATCACTCGGTTCGGGTTTCGGAGTCATTACCTCTACGATTTGGATTCCGTGAATTTTGCGCTAGCGATGCAGCGTTTTGATCCTCGCGTCCACCAGCCGCATCCCCCGGGGTATTTCCTATATATATGTCTCGGCCGGCTGCTGAATGTCTTGTTTCAAGATGCCAACCTGGCACTCGTTGTTTTGAGCATTCTCGCCAGCTGCGGAGTGGCAGTTGTTGTCTACCGCATGACGCTGGACTGGTTCGGCCCAACCGCGGCCCAATTCGCCGGGATTTTCTTCCTGCTCTCCCCCCTTGCCTGGTTTCATGGCATCGTCGCGTTGACTTATATCGTCGAAGCTTTTTTTTCTGGGCTGTTCGGCTTCCTTTGTTGGCGCATTGATTGCGGACGTGCGGGTTTCATTTTGCCCGCCGCCATTGTCCTCGGAGTGTCCGCCGGACTCCGGCCATCATCGCTCGTGTTTCTAGCTCCCCTCTTCCTGTTTTCGCTGCGCAGCGCAACGCCGAAGGGCAGGTGGATAGGGCTGGTAGCGCTCATCCTGACGCTGACCGCCTGGTTTGTCCCGATGATCGCCGCCAGCGGTGGTTTCAACGCCTATTTTGGTGCCTTGGCCTCGCTGTGGCGGATGGTTCCATCAAAAGGAACGGTGTTCAATTCTTCTCCCGCAAACTCCATTGCACGCGCGTTTACCATTTTGTTCATCTATCTCCTAACCTTCGGAGCCGCTTCACTGGCCGCTCTACGTGCACTGGCTGATACAACACCGGCCGGCCCCCGACAGAAAAAATTCACCTTGGTTTGGATCGGTCCGTCCCTCTGTTTCTTCACCTTCGGCTATCTAAAATTTGTCAACAGTGGCTATCTGCTAGTGCTGTGCGCACCCGCTTGCATGTGGCTCGGTCTATGGGCATCCGAGTGGTATGAGGCTAGCGCATGGCCGAGATCGCTAAAGTTGACCCTCCTCGGCGTCGGCGCCGCAGCCAATGTTTTTATCTTTGTCGCCTCGCCGTTCTACTGCTCTTATGTTCAAGTACGGCGGTTTGAAGCAGAGCTTGAGAGAATAAAGACGGTGGTTCCCCAGGTAGGGTCGGCACGCGACACCCTGATTCTTAGTTTCGATTCCCATTTCAACGGGTTTCGCCACGCAGGCTACTACCTTCCCGACTATCTGACCGTGGAATATCCCGAAGCCCATCTAAAAGAGGGGCCGCGAATCTTTTCCATGTACGAACGCGACACCCGGCTTGTCACAGCATTGCCGGCGATCCCCTATACTCGGTTTGTTATCTTTCCCCTCCCGGACGGCGATTCCTACAAGGAGCACCTTCAGAAGGTAATAGAGCGACTGCCCAGTAAAAGCCTGCACACTGTCCGTTTAGATGGTCATGAGTTTGTCACCGGCTCAATCTCCGACCTGCCTCTGTTGTTTCCAGAAGCGACATTAACGACTGGGCGGAGTGTATATGTTCCGCTTCACCCCGGAATGCCGCCTGTAAACAGTCGTTCACACTGAGGTCTCTGCGAAAGTCTTTAGACTCCGGAATTCAAGCTCTTGGAAGCTTTTGGTGATTTGGATGGCGAATTGCATCCCCTTGGGTGCGCCACTCGCAATAGCGGGAGAAAGAGACTTGTATTATGCACTCCATCGCCTGGTGGCCGACTCTTATCGTTCTCGCCGTGGCGACATTTACGGACCTGCGCAGCCGGCGTATCCCGAATTGGCTGGTGCTTCCTTTTATGCTCGCGGGAATCGCCGTCTCTGGCTGGCTTCATGGATGGAGCGGCATTGGGCAGAGCCTTTTGGGTTTGGGACTGGGCACAGTACTCCTCGGCATACTTTGTTGGCTCGGTGGCATGGGCATGGGAGATCTGAAACTGTGTGCAGCCATTGGGGCATGGATTGGTCCCATGCAGTTGATGTTCGCACTCGTCATCACCGGCATGGCCGGAGGAATCATGGTCCTCTGCTGGGCTGCCGCCGGTGGATTTCTCGGGGAGTTGTTTCAGGGCGCAGGCGATCTGGTCTTCGGTTTCACAAAGCGCGGATTGCGTCCTCATCCAGAGTTGGTTCTAAGCAATCCATTAACCCGCAAAATGCCGTATGCTCCGGCCATTGCCATCGGAACGATCGTTTCCTTCTTTTCCTAATGAGGGCTGACGTACGCAATATGGATACGACGACAAAAATATGGCAAGTTCACTTCAACCCCGCGGAGCGTTTCGAGAACCAAGGAGCGGCGATATTGTGATGTCTACCTCTGCCCAAGGCCCGGATATGCTGGACATTCACGTAATGTCTGTTGCCTTGATTGGTCCTGAAGAGCAACGTAGAAAGGCGGTTGCCAGCGCCCTTGCCGGGTCACAGGCCAATCTGACACGCGAGTTCGCGTCGTATCCGGAATTGGATGATGTCCCACAGTTGCTGGAGACCGGCTTCGACGTGATCATTGTTGAACTGGACAGCGATCCAGAGCACGCGCTCGATCTGGTCGAGTATATCTGTGGCCATAGCTCCGTGACCGTGATGGTTTACTCGACGCAGGCGGATCCAGAACTGCTGGTTCGCTGCATGCGAGCCGGTGCCCGCGAATTTCTGAACCAGCCGATTGCCCCCAGCACGATTGCGGAAGCTCTGGTTCGCGCCTCGGTTCGTCGTCCGACAGTTCGCGCTCCCAAGAAAACGCTTGGAAGGTTATTGATCTTTGCTGGCGCCAAGGGCGGTTCGGGTGTCAGCACCATCGCGAGTAATTTTGCCATCATGCTCGCGCAAGAGTCCAAACAGAACACTCTGTTGCTCGATCTGGACCTTCCTCTTGGGGCCGCAGCACTGGATCTTGGCATTATTACCCAGTTCTCAACGGCCAATGCCCTTCAGGACATCAGCCGTCTCGATTCCAATTTTCTTTCCAAGCTCCTGACCAAACATAGTTCGGGGTTATCCGTGCTTTCGGCTCCCGATAACTACACCTCAATTCATGCCACCGACGAAGGTATTACAAAGCTTTTAACCGTTGCTCGTCAGGATTTCGATTATGTCGTGGTCGACGCCGGATCCACCATGGGCTCAAATTACAAGGCCCTGCTTGAGGGAGCCAATGTGGCTTATCTCGTAACTCAGGTCAGCATCCCGGAGCTTCGCAACTCGAATCGCCTGATTTCGGAGTTCTTTACGCTGCCTACACCCAAGCTCGAGATCGTGCTCAATCGCTTCACCGCTAACACTCTGGGTATCGATGAAGAAAATATCAAGAAGGCGCTGACCATGTCTCCCAAATGGAAGATTCCCAATGATTACGTCACGGTGCAGCGCGCGCAGAATACGGCTACTCCGCTTGCACTTGGAGATTCGGCCATAACAGGTGTAATCCGTCAGATGGCCAGAACAGCCTGTGGTCTGCCGGCAGTCCCGGAAAAGAAGAGACGGTTTCAATTATTTGGATGAAGTAGAAGGGCCAATTCTCACATCGATAATACGGATGGCATAACGTGGAGCAACTCAATCTCGAGAAATTCAAAGCGGAAGTACACCGGACACTGATCCCGAAGATGGATCTGGAGAAGTTGTCGCGTGTGAACAGTAACCAGGCGCGCCAGGCGGTGGCCAGTATGATCGGTGAGATCATCACCACCCAGCGTGTGCCATTGAGCTTGAGTGAACAGGAAAAAGTCGAGTCAGACCTCCTCGACGAAGTCTTCGGCCTCGGCCCACTGGAACCTTTGCTCCGGGATTTGGAGATTTCGGACATCCTGGTCAACGGCAAAGACCATGTGTTTATCGAAAAGAAAGGGATCCTGACGAGAATTGATGCCGTATTCCGTGATGATCGCCACCTGATGCAAATCATCGATCGCATTGTGTCGCGGGTCGGCCGGAGAGTTGATGAGTCCTCGCCAATGGTCGATGCACGTCTGCCCGACGGTTCCCGCGTCAATGCCATCATCCCACCCTTGGCACTGGACGGCCCGGCGCTCTCCATCCGTCGTTTCGGAACCGGTCCGCTGGTCGCCAATCAGCTGGTGGAATTGAAGAGCATCTCAGCGGAGATGATGGAACTGCTTGCTGCGGCCGTGCGCGCGCGAATCAGCATCCTGATTTCAGGCGGTACTGGTGCGGGCAAGACCACCTTATTGAATATCTTGTCCCGATACATCCCGAAACACGAACGCATTGTCACAATCGAAGATGCGGCCGAACTGCAACTCGCTCAGGAAAACATCGTTCGCCTGGAGACCAGGCCGCCGAACGTCGAAGGGCTCGGGGCCATCCGTCAGCGTCAGTTGCTGATTAACAGCCTTCGCATGCGACCTGACCGCATCATCATCGGAGAGGTACGCGGAGAAGAAGCCTTCGACATGCTTCAGGCGATGAACACAGGCCATGAAGGCTCGATGGCCACAATCCACGCAAACACTACGCGGGATGCTTTATCCAGACTTGAATCGATGGTCGCGATGACCAATCTGAATCTTCCGGAACGCACAGTCCGCCAGCAGATGGCCTCAGCCATCGCTATCGTGGTTCAAGTCTCCCGCATGAGCGACGGTACCCGCAAAGTGGTCAACATCTCAGAGATCACGGGTATGGAAGAAAACATCATCAGCATGCACGAGATCTTCAGTTTCGAGAAAAAGGGAATCGGACCCGATGGAAGAGTGACCGGGGTATTTCAGCCCAGTCGCATCCGTCCCAAATTCCTCGAACAGCTCCGTGTCTCGGGCGTTATACTGCCCGCCAGCATGTTTGAGCGCGTGCAGGAAGTGAACTGAGGAAGGGGAGAGTGAAGATATGTTAACGCTTTTAGTGCTCGTTTTTTTCGCCGTGTTCGCGGTCTCTGCTCTACTCCTGACCGCGAGCAGAAGCGGCGCCTCGAAGCAGACCGAGCAGACTATGACCGTGCTTCACGCGGCCCTGGCTACTGGGAATCGGGCGGCTGTCGATCAAATCGTCGATATCCGCAAAGAAGAACTGCTCAGCGCCGTCCCCTTGCTCAATCGCTTGCTCCTGCGGCTCGAGATAGCACCGCGCCTGCGCACTCTTCTTTACCAGGCCGATCTGCAATGGACAGCGGGCGGTTTGATCCTCATGTCCTTTGCCTGTTTCCTGATACCTGCCTATCTTCTTTATTTGCGGACCGGAGTAGTGATCTTTTCTCTGTTGATCGGAGCGTTGCTTGGCGCGGGGCCATTTTTCTACGTGCTCTACAAGCGAACACAGCGCTTTAACAAGTTTGAACAAGGTTTGCCGGACACACTTGATCTGATGGTCAGCGCTCTGCGCGCCGGTCATAGTTTAGTCTCCGCTCTCGATCTGGCTGCCAGTGAATCTCCCGACCCCATTGGAACCGAGCTTCGCATCTGCTTCGATGAACAGAACTATGGCCTCGAATTAAAGACGGCCATGAATAATCTGGCCACACGGGTTCCGTTGCAGGACTTGAAGATCGTCGTCACTGCCATCCTGATTCAAAAAGAAAGCGGAGGCAACCTTGCGGAAGTATTCGATAAAGCCGCGTATGTAATCCGCGAGCGGTTTCGCCTGAAGCGGCAGGTACGGGTCCACACAGCCCAGGGACGCCTGACAGGGTGGATTCTATCGTTTCTTCCTGTCGTCCTCGGAATCGGTTTATATCTGATCAATCCCACGAGTATGAGCCTCTTATGGACTCGGGATATTGGCGTCAAGCTCCTCTATACCGCTGGAGCTATGACAATCACGGGCGCTTTGATTATTCGCAAAATCGTCAACATGGACGTTTGAAGGCGGAGTCATGGGAATTACACTCGTCAGTTTTCTTGCCATCTTCCTGCTCATCGCGAGCGGCGGATTGATTCTGTTCTACCGTGAAGCCATGATTCAGCGGATATCCGCCGTAATCACGCCCCGCGAAAAGCAAGGAAACTTTCGGGAGACGATGGAGCAGGCAAGCGCCACACTGGGTATTATGGTGCAGCACCTCGAACGTGTCGTGCCGAAAAGCCAGGCAGAGATTTCCGTAGTGCAACAACGTCTGGTCCGAGCCGGCTATCGTAGCGACTCCGCAGTCCATTTTTTTTATGGTGCGAAGGCAGTAGTTCCTCTTATTCTCTGCGTGCTGGCATTTACTACTGGAGCCGGGAGCTACAGTCCGTTTTTTGTTTATCTCACGGCAATTGGACTCGGATTTCTTCTGCCCGACTTCTGGCTGGGCAACCGGATTACCGCACGGCAGTCGCGCATTCGCCGTGGTCTTCCGGACGTCCTGGATCTGCTGGTCATCTGTATTGAAGCAGGCTTGAGCTTGGACCAGGCTGTTGCACGTACCGCCGAGGAGTTGAATATTGCTCAGCCGGCCGTCTGCGATGAATTGGCAATCGTGGTCCTCGAACAAAGGGCCGGATCTCCGCGGGCTGATGCCTGGAAGCATCTCGCGGAACGAACCAACGTCGATAGCGTGCGCAATCTGGTTTCCGTCCTTGTTCAATCGGAAAAATTCGGAACCAGCATCGCCAAGACTTTACGAGTTCATTCCGATACCCTCAGAACCCAGCGTCGGCAGAAAGTGGAGGAGCAGGCAGCAAAGACAACGGTCAAACTTGTCTTCCCGCTTGTGTTGTTTATCTTTCCCTCCCTGTTTTTGGTGACTCTGGGCCCGGCGATGATCACGATTATGGAGAGTTTTGACAAGTATCTTACTCAATAGAAAGGGAGAATTGACATGGACAATTTAACACTTATTCGCGTTGTTGCCGCCGTCCTCGCGGTCGTTGTGCTGGTAATCCTTATTCAGCGCCGCCGCAAGCGCGTTGAATAGATCTTTTCCTGCGGTTCCGGCGCAAGAGGAAGGAATTCACAGTCTCCGGCTTCCGAACGGCTGAGACTCAAGGACGATTTCCTCTATTCCACCGGAACCGATCGACAAGGCTTCCCTTCGGGGCGCTTCTTACGAAATGAGGATGCATCAACTCCTTGCACCTTTCTTTCGGGAAGAAGCGCCCTTGCATTACAAGCCAGAGCAGCACCAAGGAAAGGAGTTGCAGGATCTCATCAGGTTTACTAGTGACGTCACGCCCACGAAGCTCTGATCACCTGCACGCGCGAGTGTACGGAAGACAAATGACTACTCGAACCTATTGCGTATATAACCAGACGCGCGAATGCTTTCTCAGCCTCAGTGTCACACCGGCTGATACGACTTTTTCACGTCTGAAAGGATTGATCGGAAGGCTCAGGCTAAAGGTCGATGAAGGGCTTTGGATTGTGCCCTCTTGCGGAGTTCACACCCTGGGCGTGCTATTTCCGCTGGATTTGATTTACCTGAATGAGAGTCATCAAGTGATTCACCTTATCGAGCATTTCCCCAGATTTCGTATCGCACCCCTGAGAACTCAGGCATCCAGCGTTTTGGAATTGCCGACTCACACCATCTATTCGTCACAGACGCAGACGGGGGACCAATTGCTGATCTGTGCGGTCGAGGAGATCGCAAGTCGATTCAACAAGGGAAACGCCGGACAACCCAAAGGTCAGACTCAAGGGTTCGATGGCGAGCTGGCTTATAGGATATCGACGCAAGAAACAGATTTGCATCATGCCAACGGGAAGCAATGAAGTTATTTGTAAAAGGTGGCGCGCAGTTATAGAGGTTCATGCATTGATTCACTCTTCTGAAGCATTCAAGGTAGCGACAGTGATTGAGTTACATGCTGAGTGAGTAAAATCTCTGGAAGCCACGAGGCAATGAGATGACATCAGTTACGGGTTGGATAAAGAGACTATCATCTCCCGAGCACCGGAAAGCTCAACGGATGAAGGCGCCTCTTCTCGTTGCATACTACTGGGATGGAGCTATCCCTGCCTCCCACGCAATCCAGAATATTAGCTCGTCTGGATTCTATTTAGTGACGAAGGAGCGCTGGCTTCCAGGAACGATGGTAACGATGACGCTGCAACGAACCGATATGGCGCATGAGAACTCCGGTACAGAACTACACATCTCGGTGGTGTCGAAAGTCGTTCGCCTGGATGAGCACGGTGTGGGTTTTTCTTTTATTCCCCTTGAGGCCCATCCGGGCGACCTGAAGAGTACACATGTCGGAAAAAGGGCCCTAAATAGATTCGTAGAGCAAGTAAAGTTGGACCGCGGCAACGCGATCAGTGGCTACATTGAAGCGATGCTGAAGACGAAATTGTTGGGAAGGAATTCAGGCTCAGCCATTCCCTGGAGGGAACGTTATGAAGAGACTGAGGGATGAGAGCAGGCAAGCTTCAGTAATCGCAGCCTTATGCATGACATCTCCCCTCGCGACTCATGTATTGCGCGAGAGAGGCATGGCGCAGAAAGCAACCGGCGGCGCAGCGGTTGCCGGTGCATCGGAGCCGAACTTAGATCGATTGTTGCAGCGCCTCCTGAAGAATCAGGGCCAGGCCCTCATCGAATACATCCTGGTGTTGCCCCTGGTCTTTGTGTTGATGGTCAACGTGGTCAACTTCGGTGGGTTCTTTTATGCTTTTGTTACTGTCGCGAACGCGTCCCGTGCAGCGGCGGATTACGCGATCCTCGGTGGAGCTTCGGTCGCCTCTGGTCATATTGCGTCGGTGAGCGCGAGCCAAGTCGGCGCCCTGATTACCAGCGATATTGCCTCGCTTCCAAATAATCCGAGTCTGTCCGTCAACGTATGCCAGAGCACCTTCGATCCAGCCACGAGCAAAATAGCGGTCATTGTGCTGTCGGGCACCTGCTCCTCTATTCCGTCGGATCCGGAGCCGGTCACATATGTACTGACAAGCATCGATGTCACCTACACGTACAAGCCACTTATCCCGCTGTTTTCGTTTCCGAATCTGCACATCAATGCAACTCTTCCGAACACGACGATTCACCGTCGGGCCGTGATGAGGTCCATCCAATGAGAATGCGTCTTATAGACCGTTGGAGAGAAGACCGGGGCAGCAGCTTGATCGAGTTCGCCCTCATTGCGTTCATGTTCGTCATCGTCCTGACAGGCGTCGTCGAAATGGGACGGATGGTGCTTGTGTATACGACCATAGCGAACGCAGCCCGCGCTGGCGCAAGGTACGCCATCGTTCACGGAGCGGACCAAACCGTGTCACCAAGCGGCCCAGGAAACCCATGCACCTGCCCAGCTGTGAAGACCGTGGTCAAGAACTTCGCCAGCGCCGGTCTGGTCAACACCAGCGCGCTGACCATCACGGTGTCTTACCCAAACGGCGACAATAAGGCGGGCTCCCCTGTAGCCGTCAAAGTGATGTACACGTATGACCCGTTCGTCAACTACTTCAGTACGCTACTGAACAAAAGCCTGGGGAGCACGAGCCAGGGAATCATCACCTATTGAGGAGCTGCGTTATGCGCTATAAAAGCTTCGTTACCCGATTCAAAGATGAAGATGGACAGGCGATCGTTCTCGTAGCGGTGGCAATGAGCCTCTTTTTGTTTGCCGCCATCGGGCTGGCTATCGATGGCTCGAACCTCTACTCGCACCGGCAGATGGCGCAGGCTGCCGCGGATGCCGCCGCCCAGGCCGGCATTATGAGCGTCTTTGACGGCACCAACGGCGCCGGCACCCATCAATTCGTCGCTACCCCGGGAACTTCCTTCACCTGCACGACCGCGGATGCGAAGACTCCCTGCATCTATGCCCTTAACAACGGCTTCGGCGGCTCTGCCGCCGATACCGTGACTGTCTCGTTTCCCAACCCGCCCGCCACCGCGGCGCCGGGAGTAGCCCTCTCAGGCTCTGCTCCGACGAATCTCATCAAGGTCTCCGTGTCGCGAAATGTAAATACCACTCTGATGCGTCTTTTGGGTCCAACTGTCACGACGATTAGGGCGACGGCCATGGCAGCGATCGTGGATGTGGTTGCCCCGGTCCCGATCCTGGTAACTCACCCTACGCTCACACAGTCACTCTCACTGCAAGGTAACCCGGCGATCAAGATTTGCGGCGGGCCTGCCCGCAGCATTCAGGTGAATTCCGTGGACCCGGCCGCATTCAATACCGGGGGCAGCGCAACCGTGGATCTCTCGAAGGCCGGTCCACTGGATGACGGAAAGTGCAACACTGGGACAGGTGCGGATTTTGGGACCTATGGCGGTCCTGCCGGTCCTCCCATTGCACCGCTGCCCAAAGGCTTAACTCTCGGCGTAGGTAAATATATCGAGCCCTCATCGCCTGTTAAGGATCCCTTGGCAAATGTAAGTCCACCCACGGTACCGACCACGATTGGCAGTCATGCGGCGCTTGCCGATGGCGTATCCGGATGCCCGTCACCGTCTAAGAAAGCCTGCCAGCTTTACACTCCGGGTCTTTATGCAGGGGGGATCGACGGAAAGAATTCGACTCCGGTGTTCGAGCCTGGAATCTACTACATCCAGGGCGGGGGCATAGACTGTTCTGCGAATTGCGACATGTTTATGGCAACTGGAACTGGAGCTGACGGAGCCAGCGGTACCAACACTGGTTGGACGGGAAACGTTTTGTTCTACAACACGGGAACTGCAGCTCAACCTAAAAATTCCGGCTCGATCAATCTTTCGGCAAACGGCACTATTAATCTTGTCGGCTCTTGCTCGGGGTCTCCTTGCGTGGGTGACGCCAGTTATAAAGGCATCCTGTTTTTCGAAGATCGTGCTGCCGACGCCCAGACGCATACGCTGGGCGGCGGTGGCCAGATGACTTTGACGGGAACCATCTACTTGACAAATACGCTGGCCACAATGACCGCGACCTCATCCCACTATCAGGCTGTCACTCTCCAGGGCGGTTCGGGAAGCGGCACACTGATTCAAGGTGAAATCATCGTAGGGACGCTGACATTTGGCGGCGGGGGCAGCATCACAATGGATCTGGATCCGAACGCCAGCTTGGTTGTCCAGCAAGTCGCACTGGTGAATTGAACGATGGGCGGGATTCCGGGGTATAGCCAGTGCTCCGATTGAATTGCGTGAACGAGAAACACGCAGCATCTTCACGCTTACTGGATTTTACTGTCCTGATCGAAGACGTTCACTTGACAAACCCGCCCTTCAAATCAACCACCCGGCAACCAGCCAGCCTCGCGACCCCTGTGAAAATCCCAAGCCACCACCCGAAGTACAAGCCTAACCCTAATTGTTCGAAGACTTTGCGCACTTTTTGACGGGGTGGGGGGGGCACCACACCCTAACCGTCTACTCTGACGTGGAGAGAACGGGCACCGTCTCTTCACAAAAACACTGAAGATGCTTCGGGCTCGATTGAGACAGGGAACTCGCCTATTCCGTCTCGGCAGGAATGATCAGCAGAACTTCCACCGCCGTTGCTTGTCCACTCTGCATGGAAGGCCTGAACTGCCACTGCTGCAAGGCGTGCAGCAGGAACTTCGCTTCAGCCAGCGCCGTCGGAAAAACAACGGCCAGTTGTTCGAACCGCCCTGCCGTGTTGACGAAGCCATGCACCATGATGGCGTCTGTATTCGCGTCCGGGTCGATGCTGGGCCGTGTCATGTCGTAAGGCCACGGCGCATCCGGACGACTGGCGCTGCCGGTCGAGGCGACCTCCTGGGCGCGGGGAAGGGAATACTGCAGTATCCAGTTCTTGCCGACCCCGACGCGCAGATAGACGGTATACGCCAATCTGCCACTCCACAAGTGAACCGTCTCCGGATAGTCTTCCGCCAGCGAAGATCCCACCACCACCACCCCGAACTTGCCGTCCTTCGGCAGCGTGATGTGCACGACGGTGGGTTGGCTCGCCCCGCCGGTGACGCTGGCCTCCGCACCGGCACCGCCCTGTCCATTGGCCCCCCCCTGCCCGCCAGACCCGCCTCCGCCGGCCGCATTGCCAGCTTGATTGCCCGCCTGGTTGCCAGCGGTCTGGCCGGCACCCGCCCCATTTTCCTTAGCCTCCGCCTTGCCCTGCCCAGTCTGCGACAAGCTCTTTGGCTGCCCCGCCGTTAGCGATCCTGCATAGGGTGCCGGCGCAACCTCATTGATCAGCGGTAATGTGGCAGTTCCTTCCTGCAATTGAATATTGGAGGCGGACATCACGCCTGCCGGTGTTGCTTTGCCTGTATCCTTCGATGCTGTCTGCGGCATCTGCTGCGCCTGCTGGGTCGCTGGCACATTGATAGGCGAAGTCTTGCTCGGGGCAGGCAACGGCGCCTTCGTATCATAGGCGGTTGACGATATCTTGATATCGGCAACATGGGTTTCTTGATTCGGCGGATCGAGAGACGGCCGCACGTCGATCGCGGCTGTGGTTTGCTTTGCCGGCTGAACGATGTTCTTGACCGTAATGTCCCGCGAGGTCCACACGAAGACTTGAGGAAGTGGAATCTGAGGAATGGTTGGATTGGTCGGGGCGTCCGGCTGGATCAGCGTTTGGATCGCCTCTTTCTGCGAGATGAAGTTGAGCGGAATGCGTGCTGCGGCCGCTGTCGCTCGACTGCCTCCAGGAGCGGTCGGGTGAGTGTCGGGCAGTTCGTCAGGACGCGAAACCGCCCTTTGTACCGGGGCGTGCAGCTTGGGCTCTTCCTTGCGCAACTCCATAATCCGCACAGCAAATCTTGGAGCGATTGACGTCGAGTCCGCGGTACGTGCCTGGTGAAAGCCAAGATAAAGCAGGACACAAACAAGACCATGCACAGACAAGGAGACGAGGATTCCGGAAGGCCCCCTCCGCAAGGGCGGGGGATCACCAAACAGCACGATGATAGGTGGAGACTTCATGAGCAAGTGAAGTGTCGCTCCTCAGGACAGCAGTAACTGTAACGCGTTATTGGCAGTGCTCCCCCAATAGGAAGGCTTCCTACTTCCTAGCAATTTCCTTACCAACCCGAACCGCACGTAAACCTCTGCTGATCGAGCGCCAATGAGTATTCGAGCGTGTCTATAGAGCTACATTGGCGTCGCAGTTGGTATACACATGTTCACACTTGCGGCGTCGTACGGCAGCTAAACCTCTGATTTTCAATAAAAACGAAGTTTTCTCTTTGGCATGGCAATTGCCATGTTTGTTGTAAGAACGGAACTGGCTGCGCCAGCCGGATCCGAGGGAACGCTGAATGAATCGAAGACTGCTAAATATCCTCTTGATTGCATTCGCTATCGCTGCCGGATGCAGTTACATTGTCTTTCGTTTGGTTGGCAGCCGCCTGTCCGGGACACGTCAGACAAGCACACACGTGGTAGCTGCCGCCACCGATCTCAAGCTCGGAACCGTCCTCCGCGACGCCGATCTGACGACAATCGAAATCACCGGCACTCTACCTAAAGGCGCCATCCTAAAGAAGGAAAACGCAATTGGCCGAGGGGTAATCTCGAATCTTTACCTGGGAGAACCGGTTCTGGAGAACCGCCTCGCAGCACCTGGGTCCGGCGGCGGCCTCGCAGCCACCATTCCCCAAGGCATGAGAGCAACCGCGGTGAGGGTCAACGAGGTTGTCGGTGTAGCAGGATTTGTCACTCCAGGAATGCACGTTGACGTGTTGATTACAGGCAATCCACCCGGAGGTGCTACTGCGCAAGGATCGTTGGTGAGGACACTCCTTCAGAACATCGAGGTGCTGTCAGCCGGCACAGATATTCAACGGGACGCTGAAGGAAAACCCCTGCAGGTCCAAGTGGTCAACCTGCTGGTGACCCCCACCCAGGCAGAGATCCTGAGCCTGGCCAGCAATGAAACGCGTATCCAACTGGTCTTGCGTAACCCCTTGGACAACACTCTCAACAAGCCACCCGGGACCGCCACGGCCCAGCTGTTCAACGAGAGCAGTCCCCCAAAGCCTGTCGTCGCGGGGCATACCGTCGCCAAACCAGCCCCTTCGCGCGTTTATCTGGTCGAAGTCTTCAATGGATCGAAGAAGAGCGAGACAAAATTCCCCGCCGGCGAGAATAAGGATAAACAGTGAAAATACGCAGCCGAATCCCTGTCGTTTTTTTGTGTGTTCTATTTTTGGCACTCAGTGCGGAGACAATCCTCCCCGCCCAGACTCCAGTTCCTGCCCCGCCAGCAGCGCAGAGCACCAGCAGGGACTCCGCCAACGATCTCTCGGTTACAGTAGGCAAGTCCGCGCTGGTGGACTTTACCAGACCAGTAATACGAGTCGCGGTCGGTTTGGGAGACGTCGCCGAAGCTACTGCGGTGAGCCCAACCGAGGTCATGGTCAACGGCAGAGCCCCCGGCAACACCAGCCTGATCGTTTGGGAACAAGGCGGGGAGCGGCAATTCTTTAATGTGGCGGTTCATGCCAGCCGTGCAGCTTCGGAAGACACCCTAACCGCACTTCGTCGGGAACTCAGAGCGGCTCTTCCAGGACAAAATATAACGATCTCTTCGGAGAACAATCTAGTCTTTCTCCGAGGCACAGTAAACGACCTCGCCAGCTCCGATCGCGCGGTCCAGATGGCCTCCAGTGCGGGCAAGGTCGTGAATCTGTTGTATGTCAACGTTCCTCCCCCGCCCCCACAGATTCTTTTGAAGGTGCGCTTCGCCAGTGTCGACCGGAACGCGTCAAAGCAGCTCGGAATAAATATTTTCAGTACAGGCGCGGCAAACACGATCGGAGCCGTCACGACGGGGCAGTTCTCTCCGCCAGGGGTCAGCCTACCGAGCGGGACGTCTCCAGCGGCAGCAGCCATATCGAATGCGCTGAACATCTTTCTCTTCCGCCCCGACCTCAACCTAGGTGCCACCATTCAGGCGATGGAGCAACAAGGGCTGGCAGAGGTCCTCGCGGAACCCAACATCATTGCTGAGGATGGCAAACAGGCAAGCTTTCTCGCCGGCGGAGAATATCCCTACCCTACGGTACAGGGGACCGCCGGGGGCGTCGGGGGAGCTATCACGATCCAATTCAAGGAATTTGGCATTCGTCTGAACTTTATTCCCACCATAACTCCCCGCGGAACCATCCGTCTCCAGGTGGCCCCGGAAGTCAGCGCGTTGGACTTCTCTCAGGCCGTAACGATTTCAGGGTTCACGGAACCTGCGATTACTGTTCGTAGAGTGAAGACAGAAGTCGAATTGAACGAGGGGCAGAGCTTTGCTATTGGCGGTTTGCTAGACAACCGCGAAACCCAGACCTTCACAAAGATCCCGTTTATTGGAAGCATTCCGATCCTGGGCAAACTCTTTCAATCGATCCAAAGGAACAGAACCAATACCGAGCTCATCGTGATCGTGACCCCGGAGATCGTCGCCCCGATCAATTCGGGTCAGCCTGTGCCCCAGTTGAACTATCCCGAAAATTTCTTGCCGTCGAACTCCAATATGCCCATGACAACCCCGACAACTCCAATAACCCCGACAACCCCGGGCGCGAGTATGACTGGCCTCAAGCCACCGCTAACAATCCCCGTGGAGCAGTTGATCCAGAGCATGAAGCCGGAGAAAGAGCTTACGACCGAAGGCTCGTACTCCTCTGGGGGGTATTCTCAAGGCTCATCCGGCAGCACATCCATGTCTTCTACCCCCTCTCCAACGCCTCAATAGGAGAGCGGGGATGAGTCCCAATAGAGAAGACGGTCGAGCCACGGATTCGATCCGAATCAGGTCAGGTTTTTCCGTCTACTGATGGCCTATGCAGAATGCAACTAGTTTATCGCGCCGGATCATGGACAGTTTCTCCAGCGGCGGCCGCCACGCCAAGCCAAACTCCCGGGTGAAAATCGTAAATCTCACCCGGCAAACCGAGCTCGCTGGTTGCGTGGAGGTTGCCGACAATGGCGCAACGCGCAGAAAAGGTCTGCTGGGACGCAGCGAGCTTCCTGCCGGAGAAGGTCTTTGGATCCTTCCCTGTGAGTCCGTCCACACCGTCGGCATGAAGTTCCCGATCGACCTCGTCTATCTCGACCGCAAGAAAAAAGTAAAGAAGGTCAGGAGCGATGTGCCGCCCTGGCGTCTGTCGGCGTGTCTCTCCGCACATTCCGTGCTTGAACTCGCCTCTGGCACGATCCGTAGGACCCAAACCAGGCCCGGAGACACGCTCAAATTCTCCCCTGCTTTACCGCCGAGTGATAGCAGGATCAGTCCTCATGCATCCGTCGCGGCACGGCTGAGCCGAGCGAAACATTCGATGTTCCTCCGTGCACAGAGGTACGCGAGGTAACTCTATGAATCTGGCGCGAAGAATCGCCGAGTTCCTAGTCGTGGGCATTTGCACGCTAGCGTTCCTACTTACTACCGCGGGCATCTGTGCGGCGCTATTTAGAACCGGTGCCGCAGGGACACGGGACTTCGTTGTCTACTGGGCCGCCGGGCAACAGCTGGTTCATCACGCGAATCCCTATGGCGGGGACGCCATCCTGGCTCTCGAGCGGTCAGCTGGCTTCCCCTCCGGTGATCCGGGGCTGATCGTGCGAAACCCGCCGTCGGCTCTGTTGTTTACAATTCCTCTTGGTTTCCTGGGCCCCCGGGCCGGATTGTTGTTCTGGTCGCTGCTCCTGCTCGCCTGTCTCGTGGCTTCGGTGCGCATGGTCTGGACCATGCATGGTCGTCCGAGGAATCAGCTGTACTGGCTCGGATATTCGTTCGGACCTGCACTCATGTGCTTGATGGTAGGTCAGTTGTCACTGTTAGTACTTCTCGGGCTGGTTCTCTTTCTGCGGTTGCATCGGTCTAGCCCGTTCCTGGCTGGTGTCTCTCTGTGGTTTTGTCTGCTGAAACCGCACTTATTTCTGCCCTTCGGCGTTGCGCTGCTGCTGTGGGCGATCCTCACGCGAAGCTATCTACTCCTGGTAGGAACTGCGGTAGCTCTGGGTGTCAGTACCGGAATTGCCTTATTTCTCGACCCTGCAGCATGGATGCATTACGGCCAGATGATAAGGGCACCGTGGATCGATAGGTTAGCCATTCCGTGCTTGAGCGTCATGTTGCGCAGAAACATTAGCCCAAACGCCATTTGGCTTCAATATCTACCCGTGGCAATAGGCTGCGTTTGGGCGATTGCTTACTTCCGAAGGCACCGCGACCATTGGGATTGGATCGAACACGGTTCGCCGCTTCTGCTCATTTCTGTGCTGGTGTCCCCCTATAGCTGGCCCATGGATCAAGTAATACTTATGCCGGCGCTGCTACATGCTCTCTATCGGACCCGCTCACTAAGCCTTGTAGCTATCTTCGCAGTGTCGAGCGCCGTAGTCGGCGTCTGGAGCCTTCGAGGCAATGTGCCATTGTATTCCGCGTTCTACATATGGTTCGCACCGGCATGGCTCGCATGGTATCTCTACGCCACCAGACGCAATGACACGACGAATGCCTACGAGGTTCCTTTGCTCGCTGGTGGCGCTCGGATGGGGACGGTCAAAGATCAGAAGCGATCCTTGGATCTCGCCACAAACCGGGACTAGCAGCGCAGCTGTTGACGGCATTACACTTCCATCGGGTGAAAACAATTTCCCTTTTTCCGAAAAATATTCACCTGATGAACAACGAAATATCGTCCGCTAGGCAACGTTATTTCAGGGCCTGTATACGTGGCGTATCCCTTGTCGCTTCCTCTGTATACAGCCGTTCACACCGCCCCAGCATGACCAAAAACGTAACTTACCTATTTACACATAATTACCGTGATACCCCAGATGGCCATCCGCTTGCAACTTTGGTGTTAACCCACTTTGTGGCTGGAATAAAAAAAATCACCTAAGGGAGAAGACTCAAATGAAAGATAAATTGATGAAGCTATCCGCCAAGATTCAGACCGTGTTGATGAGCGAAGAAGGCCAGGACCTGATTGAATATGCCCTTGTGGTTGCACTGATTGCCTTCGCCGCGACAGCCGGAATGAAGGCGGTGGCAACTGGCATCAACACGGCCTTCACAAACATCGGCACCAAGCTCACCACCTACACCAGCTAATCCTTCGGCATCAGCAGTGTTGAACCGGCCCTTCCGTCTTTTTGGTGCCTTTGGGACAAATGGCCCATCCGCCCGCCATTGTCCCAAAGATCCAGCCGGTTGCCAGAACAAAAAAAATCCAAAGGGAGAGACCCCCATGAAACATAGGTTGTGGAAGCTGTCCGTAATGCTACAGATATTGAAGGACGAAAACGGTCAGGACCTGATCGAGTACGCGCTTGTGGTTGCTTTGATCGCCTTTGCCGCGACAGCCGGGATGAGCACCGTGGCAACTGCCATCAACACTGCTTTCACAAGCATCGGCACCAAACTAACCACCTACACCAGCTAGTTCGGAGAACGTCAGAACAGTTGAACCGGCTCTTCTGCCTTTTGGTCCCTTTGGGACAGTGGCTACCCGTTTCGCCATTGTCCCAAAGATCCAGCCAATGGCCAAAACAAAGGGAAGTTTTAATGAAAGATAAATTATCGAAATTGTCCATAAAGTTGCAGCTCCTGAAGGACGAAAGCGGTCAGGACCTGATCGAGTACGCGCTGATGGTAGCTTTGATCTCCTTGGCCGCGACAATCGGGATGAAAAACCTGGCAACTTCCATTAACCTTGCTTTTACTCACATTGGCACCAAACTCTCGACTTACACCACTTAGTATTTTGGGGAGACTAGTCCGCAGCGTGTTCTCCCTTGTTCCTTAAGCAGGTTTTGCTCTATCCTCCAAGACCTCGGCAAGTGTGACAAAGTGGCTTCGACGTACTCCTCGGGGATTGCGCACGGATCATAAACTGCCAAACCTGGTCGTAGTTCGAAACACAAGAGGCAAATAGCTCGTATATGGTTTTGTCTTCGGTCCCGGAACAAGGCCCTTCGCTGCTGCTGATCGAAGGCTGCCTTACCGCGATCGCGTTCGCAGTGGCGTTCTGTTGGCCTCGGATCGGCTCCCCCTGGTTCTCACGTGTCGAACGCG
Organism: Edaphobacter sp.; assembly: GCA_025462755.1. Taxonomy (GTDB): domain Bacteria; phylum Acidobacteriota; class Terriglobia; order Terriglobales; family Acidobacteriaceae; genus Edaphobacter. Next base: position 6,521 of record JAOAPF010000087.1, on the reverse strand, counting down.
CCTTCGGCAGTCTGGCACAGAGAAAGAGTCTGTCAGTCGCAGTTGTGGGCTTGGCCGCGCTCCTGCTGCGTCTCGCCATTCTTCCCATATGCCCCATCCCTCAACCGTTTATCCATGACGAATTTAGTTTTCTGTTGGCGGCGGACACCTATGCATCGGGAAGGCTGACAAATCCTACTCCCGCCATGTGGGTGCACTTTGAAAGTTTTCACATCACCATGAAGCCGACTTATATGTCCATGTACTTTCCTGCGCAGGGACTGGTTCTGGCCGCTGGCAAGGTACTAACGGGACACGCATGGTTTGGCATCCTGGTCGTCACCGCGCTGATGTGCTCCGCCATCTGCTGGATGCTGCAGGCGTGGCTGCCGCCAGGGTGGGCGCTGCTTGGCGGCATCCTGGCGATTCTGCGGCTGGGGCTTTTCAGTTATTGGATCAACACCTACGCGGGTGCTGGCTCCATCGCGGCCCTAGGTGGAGCGCTTGTGCTCGGCGCGCTTCCCCGATTTATGAAAGGAGTGCGACTTCGCGACGGCCTGCTGCTGGCAACCGGTGTGATTCTCCTCGGCACTTGCCGCCTTTACGAAGGCATGCTTCTTTGCCTCCCGGTAGCTTTCGTTTTGGCGCGCTGGATCTTCTTTGGGAAGAACCGGCCAGCGGCTGCTGTACTACTTCGCCGTACCGCTCTCCCTTTGACGTTGATCGTAGCCGCGGGCGCGTGGATGGCGTACTACAACTACCGCGTCTTCGGAAGCCCCACGACGCTACCTTACACAGTAAACCGCGCCCAATATGGCATAGCACCGTATTTTGTCTGGCAGTCGCAGCTGCCAGAGCCGGTCTATCGTCACAAAGCAATGCGGGATTTCTACTATCACGATCAGCTTAACCTCTTCGAGGAAATACATCGTCTGTCCGGCTTTGTCCCTCAGACTTTTCTGAAAGCGGCGATAGGAACATTGTTTTATGCCGGTATCGCGCTGCTGGTCCCCTTAATCATGCTCCGACGTGTGCTCCTTGATCGCCGGATCCGCTTTTTGGTTCTCTGTGTGCTCGTCTTGATGGCCGGTCAGCTCGTGGAGATATTCCTATTCCCTCACTATGTCGCTCCATTCACGGCAGCGTTCTACGCGATTGGCCTGCAGTCCATGCGCCATCTGCGCCTGTGGACGCCAGGTAACCAGCCCGTTGGGATGACCTTAACACGGCTCATTGTGAGTCTCTGTGTCGTCTTGGCTGGAGTTCGGCTAGGTGCTGAGCCTCTTCACCTCGGCCTTCCCGGATGGCCAGGCCCGTGGGCCTCGCACTGGTATGGCTCGGATAGGCGGTCTGGCACAGCCCGCGCGCAAATTGAGTCCCGTCTGGAACAAATACCGGGAAGACAGCTCGTGATCGTCAGATATCCGCTTGATCACAATCCTCTCGACGAATGGGTTTACAACGCCGCGGACATCGACAACTCTAAAGTTGTGTGGGCGCGCGAAATGGACGATGCCCAAAACCTTGAACTCATCCGATATTACAAAGACCGCACGGTCTGGCTGGTGCAACCAGATCTGAAACCGGCAGACGTTTCTCTTTACCCCTCACTCGCACAGCAACCTATCGCTGTTGGTCGATAAAACGCCGGGGAAGGTATGCGGTATCAGTAGTGATTGAGATGCCCGGTCTGAATAGAGAATCAGCGAATCACTTTATGCAAATAAGTGCCTATGACAATTAAGAAGAAAACCACCAGTACCAACAGAAGGTATTTCTCGATCTTCATCGGTAAGCTTCCCTGAAGAGTGTTCCAAATAACGGCCCGACGGAAAGGGAACCTTAATTTATCACGCCGCGATGCAGGTCGTTTTACTGCTAAACCAACACTAAGCCGTACACAGCCGCAACCGAGTTATCATCTTCGCTATCGAGCATTCTTGTAAATCATCCCCAACAGTTCGTCATACATCGCCTCTCTTTCCTCAACTGACCCCGTACGAACGGTCTGAGCAGCACAGTGACAAAGGTGATTGCGCATCAGGGCCCGGGCGACCGCCCTCAGCGCTTCCTGCGTAGAAGAGACCTGGGTGAGAATGTCGGCGCAGTAGCGATCCTCTTCAACCATACGCTGCAGGCCGCGAATCTGGCCCTCGATGCGGCGCAGCCGTCGCAGGTTCGAAGCCTTGATGCCGGCGTCCACGCCCACTGCCTTACGTTCCGAATCCAAATCGTGATTGCAGAGGACGTCCTCGACGGTGCCGTTCAGCGTGTTCTTCTTCGTAGCCATATCTCTCCTCAGGCAAGCTTTAGCCGGCGCAACCGCAGGCTGTTCGTGACAACGCTGACAGAACTCAGCGCCATCGCCGCACTGGCGAGCACCGGGCTAAGCAACAATCCACAGACCGGATAAAGCGCGCCGGCCGCAACCGGAATGCCGATCACGTTATAAACAAAAGCCCAGAACAGGTTTTGCCGCATCACGCGCATCGTGCCACGCGAGAGCGCAATCGCCGCCGCCACTCCGGTCAGGTCGCTGCGCATCAGCGTCACATCTCCCGCCTCCATCGCCACATCAGCACCGCTGGCCATCGTCAGGCCCACGTCCGCCTGCGCCAACGCCGGAGCATCATTGACGCCGTCTCCGACCATCGCAACCACCCGGCCCTCCCCCTGCAGTCGCCTGATGGCATCGACTTTTCCCGCAGGCAGCACATTCGCAATAACCTCATTGATGCCAGCGTCACGTGCAATCGCATCCGCTGTGAGCTGGTTGTCACCGGTCAGCATCACCACGCGAAGTCCCTCGGCATGCATCCTGCGAATAGCGACCATCGAGGAGACCTTGATGGTGTCGGCGACCGCGATGATCCCGGCAAGCTTGCCGTCGATCGCGATCCAAAGCGGCGTCTTACCGTCTTTCCCGAGGCGCATCGCCGCTGTCTGCAGCGGGTCCGTGGCGATGCTGTACCTCGCCATAAGCGCAGAATTGCCGATCAGTGTCACGTCGCCTTCAACGATTCCGACAACACCGTAACCAGTCTGCGATTCAAATTCCTGGGCTTCCGGCAGGTTTAGGCCGCGTTCCTTAGCAAGTCGAACCACAGCTTCAGCAAGAGGATGTTCGCTCGCGTGTTCGAGCGCAGCTACAATGCGAAGCATACGGTCTTCAGCATCACTCATGTTCTGGAGCGACGAATGCGGAGCAAGCACCACATCCCTCACCTGCGGACGTCCCTCAGTAATCGTGCCTGTCTTGTCGAGTACAACCGTATCGATCTTCTCCAACCGCTGCAATGCTTCGCCGCCTTTGATGAGAATCCCGAGGGCGGCTCCACGCCCAGTCGCCACCATCACAGCCGTGGGAACAGCCAGCCCCATCGCGCACGGACAAGCAATCACCAGCACAGTGACAGCGGCCGCGAAAGCCTGCATGATGCCTGCATGTGGCGCAAAAACTCTCCACGTGCTAAACGTAACGATCGCTATTCCCAGCACTGTCGGGACAAAGATCGCACTGATGCGATCGGCAACTCGCTGGATGGGTGCACGAGATCCCTGCGCCTCTCGCAGCAGCCGCACAATCTGCGCCAGTGTGCTGCCCGCTCCCAGATTCTCCGCAAGGTACTGCAATGATCCATTCTGATTCAGCGATCCCCCGATCACTCTGTCTTCGGCGGTCTTATCTACCGGCAGCGACTCTCCGGTGAGCATCGACTCGTTTACTGCACTCTTGCCCGAAATCACTCTGCCATCAGTAGGAATGCGCTCACCAGGACGCACCAGGATCGTGTCTCCTTCCTGGATCGACTCGACAGGTAGAGCGAGTTCGACACGATCACGCAAAACAGTTGCGGTCTTTGGTTGTAGCTGAACCAACTTCCGCAGAGCGCTCGCGGTTTGTCCCTTCGCTCTGCTCTCCAACGCATTGCCGGTCAGCACTAAACCAATGATCAGAATCGCCGCTTCAAAATAAACGTCAGGAGCGACGCCATGCGCCACGAAGAACCCGGGTGCAATCGTCCCCGCTGCAGAGTAGAGAAACGCCGCCCCAGTGCCCAGCGCCACCAGGGTGTTCATATCAGCGGTCTTGTGCAAAAGAGCAGACCAGGCCTTCGTGTAAAAGCGGCGCCCCGCCCAAGCCAGAATGAATGTTGCAAGCGCAAAGAGAGACCAGCGAATAGCGTCCTCACTCATCCGATACATCCACGGCAGCGTCCTTCGCAAGACAGGATCAAGCGCCCGCATGTTCCAACTCATCAGCGGATCTCTTATCCGTTCCATGCCGCGGGCACGGCTAAGGCTCATCAGCGGCATCGACAAGATCATCGCGAAAAAGCCCGCAGTCACGCTCACGCCAGCCTTCAGCCGTAGCTGCCTGTATTCGCGCAGCTGTTCTTTATCGTGTGCTGTCTGCTCTGCAAGAACCGAGGAATCCTCAGCCGGAATCTCGGCGCCGTAACCAGTCCCGCGGATCGTGTCCACCAAAGCAGAGACTGAAGTCAAACCCGGATCAAACGTCACCGTCGCATTGTGCAGCATCAGATTGACTGCTGCATTCTGCACACCAGCCTGCCCCGCCAACGTCCGCTGGACAAAAGATTCGCAGGCCGCGCAGGTCATCCCCGTAACAGGAATCGTGATGCGTTCCGGCGAGACAATCGATGCGGCAGCGGCGTCGTCTTCCGTATCCTCGATCTTCAATGTCTGCGACATAAGTGATCTCCTCCTCATTTCTCGACATGCGCGGAAAAACCGATACGATTGACAGCCGCAGCTATCTCCTCTGCACTTGTCTGATTTGAGTCGAAGGTCGTCTTTGCCGAGCCCACTTCGACGGACCCCACCTTAACTCCCTCTACTCCCTGAAGTGCAGCGGTCACCCGGCGAACGCATGCTTCGCAATGCATTCCTTCAATCGACAACGTCAGCTCGTTCCGCATGAAATTCTCCTCCTGCAAGAATAGATGCACATACCCCCTAGGGGTATTCATCCGAGAGTGAAAATTTTGTTCCGAAGGATCTCACTTCTGGGGTATGGTCTTCCATAAACCATTGCATCTCACGCACCGCTCCCATACACTGACTCTAGCCCAACGAAATCGGAACGGGCGGTTAGCTCAGTTGGTTAGAGCGCCTGCCTTACAAGCAGGATGTCGGGGGTTCGAGTCCCTCACTGCCCACCATATCTTGCATAACTCCTCATAGAAGTTTCTTTAGGGCTGTAGCGCCAGAAATATGCCTCGCGAAAATTGCTTCTCAAAAAGCCCCCCGGAGTGCTTTTTGGGGGCATTCTCCTGTATCCAGCAGAGATAGAACGGAATCCAGACGAAAATTATGGCTCTCCCACCTGTACTCGTGAGACTATGACCCATGCGTAAAACCTGGGCTGCCGTCGTGCTATTGCTCATAGCGACGCTGCCGCTATTGCGCGCACAAGGCAAACCGCCAATAACGCCTCCCAGACTTGTCAGCCTGCCCACGCCGGATTGCAGAGCAGGGAAGGCCTGTCACGGAAATCATGGCCAGGTAAGGCTCATTATCGACGTACTCGAGAACGGAAAGTCCGGCGATATCCGGGCGGAGCTCGGGGATGCGGTTTTGATTGATGCCGCCACTGCAGCTGCTCAGCAAGCTGAATTCGTTCCGGGCTCCTATTTCGGCAAACCGACGATGATGGACTATGTCTTGACCCTTCACTTCTAGCAGAAAAGTCACATGGCCGAACTAGCTTTAAACGAATACCTTACCTGCCGACGAGCCTGACTTTTGTCGCGATGCCGACACCTGCCTCTGCCATAAATCAGGAAACCCCACCGACTATTTCACTGCCCAGCGGCTCGTCAACCTTCCGGAAGTTTCATCAATTCTTCGACGACGATCGTTTTCCTCATCGCTCGCCCACCGAGGAATCGTAGCCACAGGAGTATCATTAACCCGTGCCGAAATATTCCATCGTCGTTCCTTTCCATAACGAAGAAGAAAACGTCACCACTCTCTACGACCGCCTCAAAGCCGTAATGGAGCAGGTCGGCGAATCCTTCGAACTGGTCTTCGTCGACGATGGATCGCGCGACCGCACTTACCGCCTTCTTGAAGAGATCGCCGCCGTCGACAGCCGCGTTCTCGTCATTAAGCTCCGCCGCAACTTCGGCCAGACCTCCGCCCTCGCCGCCGGCTTCGACCACTCCCAGGGCGACTTCATCCTCGCCATGGACGGCGATCTCCAGCACGATCCCGACGAGGTCCCCAACTTCCTTGCCAAACTCGAGGAGGGTTACGACGTCGTCAGCGGCTGGCGCGAACATCGCGGCGACAACTTCCTCCTTCGCCGCCTCCCCTCACGCATCGCCAACCGGATCATGGCCCTCCTAAGCGACGTCGAAATCCACGACTTCGGCACGACTTTCAAAGCCTATCGCCGCGAGGTCACCCAGAACATCCCTCTCTATGGCGAGATGCATCGCTTCATCCCGGCCCTCGCCTCCTGGTACGGCGCCAGCATCTGCGAGATCCCCATCTCCAACCCGTCTCGCGAGTTC
>JAOAPF010000083.1 GCA_025462755.1 Edaphobacter sp. | reverse complement strand
CGTGATCCGAGTATTCCTGAACAATTTCCATATTGTGCGAGGCAGCGTATTGACGGACCACCTCCAGTTGATTTTCAGGAGAATACTGCTGGTGCTCAGTAGACATGCGCACGTATTGCGCTGCGCGCACGGGAAGAGGCGTGTTTGCGGACGTAGTAGACGTCTCCATTCGTATGCCACCAACCCTTGCAGAATCGAAATTCCACTATGACGTTCGGCATCTGGTGAGACCTCAAATGCCTCCATATAAGTAGTGGCGAAGCGATGTTCTTTTCGCGACAAGAGTGGTGAAGTTTATTTGTGGATAACGGTGCCGATGATAGTGACGACCGAAGTCCCGCAGACGGCAACGCGGATCACAGGGTTTGACTTCGGACTGATCGCCCGGAACCAGGTGATACTCAGATCGTCCCGTCCGGCTGAATATAGATCATCGTCCCAATGCGCGTTCGTACGCTTCATATTGTTTGACGAGACGAATTGGCGCTCTGCAGGTAGAGAACGTTCTGGGCCGCGTCGGTTACGGCGGGTCGGTTGAATCTCAAACAGGTTACTGGAGAGAAATCGCTCATCGAGGCTCTAAGTCACTAGTCTTGTGAGGTGCGATAGGCGATGACCCCGAGTTGAGAGGCGCTTCCGTTCATATTGCTCGACTGAAGGAGAACCTCGAAATAAGGTATCGAGCCATCGGGATTTCGGATCTTCGAGAGGAACGGTAGCAAGAGTGTATCGTCGAATACAAAGTCGGCCGCTGCTTCCGTACCAGCCATCGAGGTGCCCTCAAGAATAAGAACCTTGCCAGAGCCTCTGAGATTCGGCCGTAACCCCACGACACCATATATTTTGTGGGCGGCATCCAATTGGTTGTAGTCATATTGGGCGAGCTCCCCGGGTTGGGGTGAGCGATTGACTACGGCGAAGACTCGATGCTTTAAGTCATCCTGGAAGACAAAATTCATGTGTGCGTCAAAGATTCCGACCCAAGGGTCGCTATACGCGGAGCCAATCAGAATGGTGGAACCCTCTTTGAGGTCGTCTGGGCGTACATCGCGCGCATACCGATACTGGATACGATCTGCATGTGCCCCGGCGAGCCGATAGAACCGAGTCAGTATGCCCACATCTGCAATGGCTGTATATCGCCGACCGCCGATATCTCTTGCAACCTCCATGGTTGTCCCTTGAGGTGGGGCAAACCGCATACGGTAGTTCGCATTGAGATAGTCGGACAAGCCGACCTTCTGGCCGGTGACATCCTGCAGCGTCGCCAGGCTTGTATCGGAACAGACGACCAACGTGTGATGGCCGGAGCCAAAGAACAATCGCCAGAAAGGATGGGAGTCTGGTCCAGGAGGAGATGTCACGGCGGCGCGATGCGTGAGAGGCAGCATGTAGAGGATGACTAGGCATGCCAGACCAAGAGCAGTGGCAAGGATCCGAACAGTCCAGCGGCCTTTGGTGTCGTGAGTGTGTCCTTCCTGATTCACAGTTACTGGTTCGGGCGACATCGGCAGGACTTCGCCTTCCAGCAGGAGACCTTCAGGAGCGACCAGAGTATATGGCCGCAACTCAAAGACGGGGATATACGCCCCTTTCGGGATCGTTAGTCGAATGGGCTCGTCTGCGCCCTCCTGACTAAAGTATTGTTCCAACCTCTGGCGCATTCGACTAGCATGCGAGCGAACGATGCCGTCAATGGATGGATCGTAGTCAGGGCGGCCAAAGAGGCGAGCCCCGATGTTGATCTCATTTATTTCATCTTTCCGTCCGGTCAGGGAGAGTTCGCAAATGTAAATCAGAAAGCTACATAGTCGATCCGACTTGATGAAGGACGGCGACGCAACAATCCGTTCCACAAGGCCCCACCTAGGATCTTGCGCGAGAACCTCGCGCTCGGTTTGAGCGATTGTATTGACCATGATTCCCGTAAAACTTTCGGACAGAAAACCAGTAAACAAGAGAGACATTAATAAGTCGTGAACGCCCCAGTGCGTCAATGACACGACCATTCAGCCGTTAAGACCTTCGAGCAAAATCAGGCAACGAGGCAAAGGCCCGTTTAACGGTGTGAGTGAATAGGTTGTAAATCGCTCTTTCAGTATTCTTTATAACGCTTAACGTAGGAGTTGCTGCGAATTGACTCCTCGCTCTCTCCACCCAGTGGTTATGGTACTTCCATGCACACAGCCTCAATGTCTCTCAAGCATGGGCGATCCACGATCGGCGGCTTGATGTCTTCCGGGCCGGAAGACATCAAGAAAGATCACGCTCCGAGACGCAGAGGCTTCAAATTCTTGATCGCCTCAATGGATTTCGACGGCCCCAGATTTGCAGCAGTGTTTGCTTTGCTGCTGGCACTCTCTCATGAGTCAGCTTGGGCAGAGCCGAAGCAGACCGCTATGCAGTCCTCGAAAGGAACGCTCCAGGGAAAATTGATTGTGGGATATCAAGGATGGTTTGGATGCCCTGATAGCTCTCACCATCCTCAAGGCAAATGGGTTCACTGGATGAAGGATGGCGAAGCCACGATAGATATGTTGCCGGATCCGACTGAGCTGACTCCCGCAGAGCGCTGTGCGACGCAATGGACAAACCGTGCCGGACAGACCGTCGACGTCTATACGGCGCAGAATCCGATGACAGTCGATCGGCACTTCGCGTGGATGCAGGAGTACGGAATCGACGGCGCCGCCCTGCAGCGGTTCGCGACAGAGCTAGGACAACCTGAGCGAAAGGTCAAGATTGATCAGGTATTGACCAATGTTGTCTCATCTGCGGAACGCCACGACCGCAGCTTCTTTGTGGAATACGACCTCACGGGCACCCAGGATCGCCGTGGCATCGATCGCGTAATTGCCGATTGGTCTGCACTCGAAGCTCAGGGAATCGGTCAAAGTCGCGCTTGTCAGAGGCATCGCGGTCATATCGTGGTGGGCATCTTCGGACTGGGCTTCGCGGGCGGAAGGTACGTTAGCGCCGATCTGGCTGAAGCGCTCATCGATGGACTGAGGAAGGCGAGCCTGGCTTACGGCGGAATCACTATGTTTGCCGGCGTACCTGCCGACTGGAGGACGTTGAGCGAGCAAGGGGCGCAGAGCGCCGAATGGGCAAAGGTCTATAGATCAGTGGACGTGATCAGCCCCTGGACGGTCGGTCGCTACAACTCTGCGGAGACGATCGATAAATTTCGCCGTGACCACCTGGAGCCGGACGTTCTGGAAGCCAAGCGCATGGGGGTGGACTACATGCCCGTGATCTTCCCAGGATTCAGTTGGCACAACCTATGGACGACTCGCGGCGACGACAATCGGTCTACCAGTCAAATTCCGCGTGACTGTGGCCGGTTTTACTGGCGCCAATTCTTCAACGTAGTAGATGTTGGCAATTCGATGATCTTTAGTGCCATGTTCGACGAGGTTGATGAGGGAACGGCGATCTTCAAGACAAGAGCTGCTCAAAATGAGCTTCCCGCATCTCCACCTTTTCTTTCTCTAGATGCCGATGGCTGTCGACTTCCATCGGATTGGTATCTTCGCGTCGCCGGTAGTGCAGCGTCGGTACTTCACGGAACGACCCCAAACAATTCCAGGCTCCCTCTGACAATTCCGAGATAAGTGAAGAGTCGGATGGACCTCTATCGGTTTTATCTTTACTGCGATCTGCCGCTCTCAAATATTGACTCATTCAAACGGAGACGAAATGCGAACCTATCGACAAGTATCCGGTCTCAAAAAATGCGAGCAGCCTGCACATACTGTTCGCGGTGAGATGGGACTGAGCGTCAAGAACCTTCAAGCAGCCAATCGCAAGCACGCTCACTCTGGCATTAAACCTACTTTGTCCGAACGCCCTGCCTGTTCGTTTGCAATCGCGTGTGTTGCTCTCTTACTCTTTTCGTTTCTCGGTCTCAGCGGTGTTGCTGCGGCACAGAGTGTGGCGGCCCGTCTGATTGGGACGGTTAGCGATCCTTCCGGTGCTGTTGTCTCTGGTGCTGTCGTTACTACGATCAATACCGGCACTGGTAAGACTCAAAGTGTCCGCGCGGGTAGCCGAGGCGAATATGTCATCTTTCCGCTGGAGCCGGGGACCTATCAAATTCGGGTCACAAAAGATGGCTTTCATAGCATTTCCCTGCGCGACGTCGTCTTCGACGTGAACGACAGCGTCGTGCGGGACTTCCGCCTTGCAGTGGGCAGCTCATCGGACACGGTTACTGTGTCTGCGGAATCCGCACCTCTGCTGCCCCAGAATATCTCTGTGGAAAGTGTGATCACGACGAGGCAGTTGAATGCGCTGCCTCTGAATGGCCGCGACTTCAACCAACTGGTTCTGCTCACTCCCGGAGCAACCGATAACACCGTGGCGACCTCCGTCAGCCTTGACTTCGGTTCCTACTCTCTCAATGGAAATCGCTCGTTTTCGAATGAGTACCTGATCGACGGTGTATCAAACATCAATCCATTCCAAGGTAAGTCCGGATTGCCGCTCTCGGTGGATGCTATTGCTGAGTTCAAGGTAATTTCCGGAGTTCCGCCTGCCGAGTATGGCCATGCCGCAACCACTATCTCAGCAGTGACCAAAAGTGGCACGAACACGATTCATGGAGCCGCTTATGAGTACTACCGTGGCAATCAGTTGCTGGCGAACAATCCATTTGACACGGTCTCGGGCAACGAAAGCTTCCTGCGCAACCAGTTTGGCGGCGCCTTCGGCGGCCCGGTTCGTTTTCCGCACTATGATGGCAGAAACAAGACCTTCTTCTTCGCCAGCTACGAAGGCAGCAGACAGACCGATACTGCTACCCGGGTCGATACGGTTCCCACTGCGGCTTTCTGGAATGGCGACTTTTCTTCGCTGCTGACCAGGGGCATTCAACTCCACGATCCGTTTACGACCGGCAAACCTGTTATTGCAGGGAACAGGCTGGATCAGTACAAGGGCGGCTCGCTCATCACCAAAACGGCAACAGCGCTCAAAGCCTTCTTTCCAAGCCCCAATCTACCAGGCCTTGCGAATAACCTCGTGCAGTTTCCGAATGAGTCTTCAAACGCAGATCAGTTTACGGTTCGCCTAGATCAGGCACTTCCTCGTGGCCAGGTTCTGATGGCGCGGTTCAGCTATTCCAACTCGGGCGGTTTTTCGCCAAACCTGCTGGGAACCCCGGGCGTGGGACTCAGCGAGCCAGTAGATAGCCGCAATGGACAGGTCACCTGGACCACGTCTATCCATAACAATCTCGTGAATGAATTGCGACTCGGAGGGATGAACTACTCCGACATCGTCACCTATTCACCCGGCAATCTTCCCACAGTAACATCACTCGGAATGCAGGGTTTTGAGCAGGCAAGTCTGGGTGTACCACCGCTGCCCCGTATTACCTTTGCCGGAAATGATGCTTTTACCACTATCAAGTACGGCCCCACCAACGGATTCGGCGAAGCTGCCCTCTCCATGACGACGAATATCTTCACGGTTGCCGACTCTGTCTTGGTTGTGAAAGGAAAGCACACCTTCAAAGTTGGGTTTGAGGGGCGCCGGGACTATTTCAACGTTCTGCAACAGACGAATGCGCGCGGGGCCCTTACCTTCACCGGCTCTGCCACCTCTGCCAACTCTTCCGGCTACTCTCTTGCAGACTTCCTCATGGGCTTGCCTTCATCGACGCAGCAGGTTCCTATCAAGCCAAAAGCCCTGCTTACAGAAAATGAATATGCCGGGTATGGGCAGGATACCTGGCAGTTGACGCCGCGGGTCACCGTCGACGCCGGAGTGCGCTACGAGTACTCGCCAAGCCCGAGCGAAGTGAAGAACAGGCTTTCGATGTTCCATCCAAATCTTCGGGGTGGCGGTTTTGTTGTCGCCTGTAACAATGGGCAGCTTCCCACGGGGTATTTCTTGCCGTCTGTGGTCTCCAAACTGACAAATTCCAGTGGAAACTTCATCTTTCCCGTAGTGTGCGGCAGTGCCGTCGGATATAACGCCAACAATCTTGTTGGCACGGGCGCCAAAAATTGGGCTCCACGTGTCGGATTTGCATGGGATCCCAGCGGTAAAGGTCTGTACTCCATCCACGCGGGCTATGGCATCGTCTACACACGCTACCCGGTACAGTACTTCCTACAAACAATGCTCGTGAACCCTCCTTTTGCCGGGCTGTTTCCCTATTCGCAAAAGATTACAAGTGGCAAAGCTGCTGTAACGCTCGATGCTCCCTTTACCAGCAGTGGTACGGCAAGTGTCAGCCCGATCGGCATCGACAGCAACTTCCAATTGCCGAATAACCAGCAGTGGAACCTTACGATGCAACGCACACTCGGAATCAGCAACGTTGTCTCTCTGGCCTACGTCGGGAACAAGGGGACCCATCTGTTCCGTTCCTACAACGTCAATCAGGCGGAGGTGAACTCCGTGACGGGTGTTGTAACGCAACCGTACTCGAGCACTTTCGGGACCACTTCGATTCCGATTCGTCACAGCGACGGAAACTCCATCTACAACGCGATGATCCTGGAGTTTCGCCGGCGCACCACTCGTGGGCTTAGTTTGCAAGCGAATTGGACCCTTGCCAAGGCAATCGACGACGTCGGAACAAACGTGCAGACGGCAGCCCTCGATATCCTGAGTCCCGGACGCGACCGTGCCAACAGTGACTATGCCCGCCGCCATGGGATCAACGTGAATGCGATCTATCCCGTGCCTTTCGGAAGAGATCGCGCGCTTGGCTCTTCCATGCCGGTCTGGGCCGATACGGTGGCAGGCGGCTGGAACGTCAGCGGCATCTGGCACTGGACCACGGGCCGCTATCTCACGGCAACCACGAACGCACTCGGTGGTCTCTCGACGAACCGGCCGGACGTTGTGCCTGGCGTCGACCCCAACCTCGCCTTTAGCCAGCGTAGCCGGAGTCATTGGTTCAATCCGGCGGCCTTTACCCAGCCTCCTCTTCTCGATCCTTCGTCCGGGCTACCTCGCTTTGGCAACGCCGGCCGCAATACGATCATTGGGCCGGGCACGAATGAAGCCGACTTGAGCCTGCGAAAAGTCGTTCCCCTAAGAAGTGAGTTGCGCCGGCTTTCGGTGGAGATGTCACTCTTCAACGCCTTGAATCATCCGAACTGGGGCGATCCTGACACCAACGTCTCGAACACAAACACGGTGGGCATCGTCAGCACCATTAGTAAGCCCATGCGCGAGGCACAGTTCGCCGTTCGGCTGGATTTCTAACGAAGCGGCCAGACGAACATCCAGTATTTCCTAAAGCAGTTGCAACTTGACACGACTTCAAAGAGGCAAATAACAAATGAACTCATTTCATGTGTCCCGGCGAAAATTCCTGGAATATCTTTCGATGATTGCCGCTGCGTTGCCTCTTCAGGGCAGGGCAAATGCTAAAGAAAGAGTGGTAGCTCAGCCCTTTAACTTTATGTTCCTGGGTGACCTGCATTTCGACAAACTGATGCATCACGACATGAATTATCTGAAGGAGAAATACCCTAACGATATTCATCAGATTGAGAACTACTCTCGGATCACACGAGACAATCTGTCGAGTCTGATGCGCGTCTCCAAGGAATGTGCCAACGAGACAGACGCGAAGTTCTATCTCCAGATCGGCGACTTCGTAGAGGGGCTTTGCGGCTCCAAGGAACTGGCATCTGTACAAACCAACGAATTGATCGACTACGTCGAACAACAGCAACTGCAGCGTCCTTTCATCGCGATTAAAGGAAATCACGATATCACGGGTACGGGTGCCAAAGAAGTGTATGAAGAGATTGTTTTACCGTGGCAGGCCAAGCAGCTGAAGCGCCCTCTAACCTCTGCAAATAATGTGTATGTCTATAACAACGCCCGGTTCTTATTATTTGATTGTTTCAACGAGCCAGAGGGCCTGAGTTGGCTCAAAAGCGTGATCAAGGAGCACAAGAAAGACGAAGTGCTGTTCTTTTGCACCCATATTCCCGTAGTTCCTTATGATGCCCGTTCTAACTGGCATATCTATGTGCACCCCGAGCAACAACAGCAGCGAGAAGAATTGCTAAATATGCTGGCCGAGCATAAGGCAATTGTGTTGAGTGGCCACTTACACAAAACAAGCATTGTGACGCGAAGCACGCCGTCGGGAAATCTTGTTCAAGTCGGTCTCGGTAGTGTGATTCCTTCGCTGGATTCCCCTGTTAAGAATCATCTTAAGGGCCTCGATGCCTACGGATCAGATCTGGTGAATCTGGAACCGCATTTTGTGCCTGCCTCTCTGCAGACTCGAATCGAGATACTAGAAAAAGAGAAGCCCTTCATTCGGCATTACGAATTCGCTGATTTCTGCGGTTACGCTTCCATAAATGTAAGTAAGCAGCGTGAAGCGACCCTATCCATCTTTGCCAATGCCGATAGGCATCCGTGGACGACGGTCAATCTGACTCAATTGCTCAAGACTTAAATGCAGTACGACCGCATCCGGCCGAATCTTCCACTTATGAAAAGGTTTATTCCAATGGTTCGTAAAGTTTTTCTTCTCTTGCTGCTCACCCTGTCGGGCGCTTCTTTCGGCCTTGCTCAAACGGCCCAAGTCTCCGGCTTTGTCTCTGACCCCAGTGGACAAAACGTAGTGGGAGCGAAGGTCACTATGACCGATCAGGCCACGCAAGTAGAACTAAACGCGGTCACGAATGGCAGTGGTCTCTATGCGTTCACGCTGCCCGCAAGTCACTATCGGATGGTCGTGCGAGCAGTGGGTTTCCAGACAGAAACGAAAGATGACATAGTCATCACAGTTGCTCAGAATACGAAGATCAACCTTCAGCTACGTGTTGGACAGGTACAGCAACAGGTGACTGTTTCGGGAAATGATGTACAGCTCGACTCGGCTTCGGCTAGCCTGGACACTACCATTGAATCCAAGAGCTTCCGGGAGCTTCCTCTGCTCGGTAGAAATCCCTACACCCTAGTTGAGCTTTCACCGGGAGTCGTCGTCCATGGTAACGCAGGTTCCGGTGCGTCTATCAACGGAGGCCGATCGAACACCAACGGTGTGCTCCTCGATGGTGCCGAGGTTCTCAATTCGACTACAAACGACATCTCCTATACTGCACCTCTCGAAGCGGTGGAGCAGGTCAAGGTTCAGGTGAGTTCGTACTCGGCAGAATATGGACGTGCCGGTGGCGGAGTTCTCAACGGCATCAGTCGTTCTGGAACCAACGGATTTCATGGCAGCATCTATGAATTCATACGAAACGATGCGTTCAATGCAAACTCCTACACAAATCTCCTGAATGGTTTACCGCGCGCCGCATTCAAGAGAAATGAATATGGATTTGCCATTGGCGGGCCGGTATTGATTCCACGCCTCTATGATGGACGGGACCGCACCTTCTTCTTTTTCAACTACGAGGGGGTACGTCAAAATACGCCGCAGACTATCATCGATACAGTCCCGACTGCGTTACAGAGGCAAGGCGATTTTTCACAGACCTTTTCCACGCCGGGACAACACATCACGATTTACGATCCCCAGACGAGCACTTCGGCGGGATCGGGAGCCTACACGCGGAAGGCATTCACAGGGAACGTGATTCCCGCATCGCGAATCGATCCAACGGCCCTCAAGATCCTCAGCTACTTTCCTCTGCCAAATCTGTCCGGTAACAATCTCCTGAATCATCAGGCTACCGGCGCGAATGTGAACAACCTCAGCCGTGTGTTCGTCCGCGGCGACCAGCACGTCGGACAAAAGCAGCATTTTTTTGTCCGATATGGATGGCAGGGAGGAAGTAGCACCTCGACAATCGCCGGTAACATCGCCTATCCTCGACAGACGTCCACAGCTTATGAACCCGTCATTACCACCAGCTATACAGGAATGATCGCAGACGATATCGCGTTCACACCCTCGCTGCTGGCGGAGATTCGTTTCAGCTTTACGCGCGGAAACAGCGACAGCAATCCGAGTAGTCTGGGGTTCGATCTGGGTTCGCTCGGCTTCAACTCAGCGTTCGCGAGTGCAGTGAAGACACAGTTATTCCCCCGCATTACAACAACGGATGCTGCCTCGCTGGGACCAGATACAACTGCAGATCGTCATAGTCACCAGGAGAACCGGCAGGCCTTCGGCAGCGTGACCTGGGTCAAGGGACACAATATCTTCAAAGCCGGTGCCAACCTCGAAATCTTCCATAACAATACGACTGCGCCTTTCACGCCCGCCGGCGACTTTTCCTTTACTCGTGGATACACACAAGGGCCGAATCCTGCGCAAGCTTCGGCAAACTCCGGCTACGGCGTGGCTAGTCTGTTGCTCGGTCTTCCCGCGAGTGGCTCGATTACGATTGATCCATCTCTTGCGATGCAGCAAATATACTCGGCCTATTTTCTCGAGGACACCCTTCAGCTAACGCCCACGCTTACGATCGATGCTGGTATCCGCTATGAACATACGAGTCCCTGGACGGAGCGATACAACCAGCTCTCCTACTTTGACCAGAACGCGATTGATCCGGTCACGAACCAGGCTGGCTTGCTGACTTCAACAAATGCAAGCCGGAGAGGGCAAACGATCTCCGAAAACCTCAACTTCGGTCCCCGCATCGGAGTCGCGTGGTCCGTGCATCCCAATACTGTTGTCCGCGCTGGCTATGGCATGTTCTACAGCGCGGGCAATGGTGGAGTCGGCGCGGTGCCAAGCGAGTTTGGAAGTGGATATCAGGCAACAACCTCACTCTTCCTGGGACAGCCCGCCTCCAATCCCTATCTGCCTCCGATAGGAGCTTCGCTGTCCAATCCTTTTATCACGGGTGTTAACCAGCCCCCATCGAGCCTCCTGGGAACCAGCATCAGTAGCTTCCTCAACTGGACTTATGTAACTCCTCGAAACGATCAATGGACCGCCAGCATACAGCAGGGCGGAAAAGACTTCGTTGTTGAGCTAGGATACACCGGTAGCCGCGGGTTGCATCTTTGGAATGATCAACAGATCGATGTTCCAAGCACCTCCGTTCTCAGCCAGGGCAATGCTCTGCTGCAACAGGTCACAAATCCTTT
The DNA here is from genome assembly GCA_025462755.1 of Edaphobacter sp. GTDB lineage: Bacteria > Acidobacteriota > Terriglobia > Terriglobales > Acidobacteriaceae > Edaphobacter. The sequence goes on along the minus strand of JAOAPF010000083.1, from coordinate 2,156 downwards.
CTACGGAAAGATCACGACAGGTACTCTCAGTGCAAAGACTGTTCAAGCAGTGCAGTTGCTGAGACCATATCCGCAGTACCTGGGAGTAAGCCAGAAACGCGATCCGGAGGGCGATTCGATTTATCACGCGTTGACGGCCAAAGCCGATAAGCGCTTTTCCCATGGCTACTCGATTCTGGCTGCCTATACCTGGAGCAAATTGATCGATGACGTTCCCGAGCGTTTTGCTGGCCGCTCGTACATCGCCGATCCCAATAACCTAAGATCAGCCCGTGCTTTGGGAGATTTTGATGCGCCGCAGGTCTTCTCGCTGGCTCATGTGTTTGACCTTCCCTTTGGAGCGAAGCAACGGTATCTCACTCATGGTCCAGCGTCCTGGGTCTTGGGAGGATGGCAGCTCAACGGCATCTTCCGCTTTCAAAGTGGATACCCCATCAGTATCTCTGCGCCAAATGTAGCGGGTGTCTCAGGGTTCACGTCTTACGCCAGCAAACTTCGCAGCGGTCAGCTCACCACGTCCCCACGTACATTGAATGCCTGGTTTGATACCTCGGCATTTCAGATTGCTGCGCCCTTTACTTTAGGAAACGACAGTCGCAATGAGCCGGATATTCGCACTCCCGGATCGACAGACTATGATCTTGGATTGAATCGCTCTCAGGCGTTCGGTGAAAATCTGAAAGTCCAGTTCAGAGCAGAAGCGTTCAACCTGACAAACACCCCTTTATATGACGCCCCAAACAGCACTGTTGGGAGTCCGAACTTCGGACGCATCTTAGGCGGCAGCAATAATCGTGTACTGCAGCTGGGCCTCCGTATCAGCTACTAGGCGAAAACGTCGTAGAAGCAAATTTCGAAAGACCTGTCGGCAGCTGAAGGCAGGGTCGCCTGCCTAGCATCTAGATTGTTTTGGAGATCCCTAAGCTTATGGTTGGGAGGAACGCGTGATTCGTCGGCAATGGTTTAAACTCTGTGGTGCCATCGTTCTCTTGTCAGGGGTTGTCCGCGGGCAAGAACCCTTCTTCATTCAGATGAGTGATCCGCAGTTCGGTATGTATACGAATAACGTGGGGTTGAAGCAAGAGACGGCAAACTTGGAGTTTGCCATTGCTACCGCGAATCGCCTGCATCCTGCGTTCATCGTCATAACAGGGGACCTGATCAATAAGCCGGGGGACGCATCCCAAATCGCAGAGTATCTCCGCGTCACGCATGAGATCGACCCGCAGATACCGGTCTACAATGTTGCGGGCAATCATGATGTCGGCAATATTCCGACGCATGAGAGTCTACAGGCGTATCGCAGACTCTTCGGGAAGGACTACTACTCCTTTCGGAATGGCGACATGGAAGGGATTGTGATCGACTCGAGCATCATTCAGCATCCGGAGCAAGTGATGGATGAAGAGAAAACACAGCGGGAGTGGCTCGAAACAGAACTCAGGGCAGCCAAGGCGAACGGAGTCAAGTCGATCGTAGTGTTCCAGCATATCCCTTGGTTCTTACACACCGCAGATGAGCCAGATCAATACTTCAATATTCCACATGACGCTCGTACTCGCTACCTGGCAATTCTCGATGGTGCAGGTGTGCGATATAACTTCGCCGGCCATCTTCATCAGAACTCGGAGGGGAGAGCGGGTTTTCTTACGATGGTTACCACTGGCCCGGTAGGCAAACCGCTTGGAAATGCCTCATCTGGCATCCGGGTGATCGCAATTGGGGAGCACGGTCTCTGTAACCAATACTTCGGCCTCGGGAATTTACCGAACCAGATTGACGTGAAGTCATTTCCAGCATGTGAGTCAGGCTCGACGGCAGTCTCATCAGAAGGAAACGTAGGTGTAAACACGCAGTAGGATTTAGCGCAATTGAAAATCTGTTCCTGCGATGGTGTGTATGCCGCGTTTTCTGGCCTGGCCTGATACCCTCGCCAATACCCACTCTCTTGCGCAGGCGCTCTCATGCACGTCCTGAAAGCGTCCCCACCGGCTGACATCGTAGACAAGCTGAGCGGAGAAATCTGTCCCTTGCTTTCCACGTCCGACATCAGTTGATTGAGGCCCTCGCGGCCAGCAATGTTCAAACCACTTCGTCCGTGATCCGAGTATTCCTGAACAATTTCCATATTGTGCGAGGCAGCGTATTGACGGACC
>JAOAPF010000071.1 GCA_025462755.1 Edaphobacter sp. | reverse complement strand
CAACGCATGGCTGCAGAATTTACGCCACATCCAGGTCCGCTACGACCGCATCCTCACCGTCTTTCAGGGCTTCTTCCACTGCGCTTGCCTCCTCATCACCTTGAGGCATTTATGCAACTAGTTCTAGATTAAAGTGATGCGCGACAGGGGATCGCCATCAAATGATGCTTGCAGATTTAACTTTTAGGCTTGTAGGGGGACAAGCAGAATTCCAACCTACGACTTTGACCGTGTGAAGGTGCCGATGCACGCGTAAACTATTACCGCGATACCCTTATGAGTCGGCACAATCGGCAGAACCGGCCCAATCGGTGGTATTTGCCACAAAAAATAACACGACGCAACCGAACGGGCTGATCCGCGGGGGACTGGCTTTTTAGTTCCCTTCGCTGGTGCTTTGTTTAAGGTCTCTTGTTGGTCCTCGGGCAAGCTACTTAATTTAAATTCGGGACCCGCGTCGCCAGCGGAACGCTGGGTGATACACACATGTGACGTGAAGACCACCGTAATCCACGAAACCGCATAGAAGACGCTGCTTCGAAGCGGGAAACGAATGCTGAGCTTTGGCAACTGACTACGCAGCATCGCTTCCTGGCTATCAGGCAGAGGGGGCATCTCTCCCTTGCGAACGGCAAATAGATCGCGGCGATCCCATTCCTGCTGGCGCCTTCGGCATCATCTTCAGCGGTACACTGGCCGACGGATGACTCGCGCACTCGGGTATTCCTTCAACCACGGTGCATCGCCGAAACATTATTGTCGGAATGATCGTTTCGGCCACCATCACCTTCGTTCTCCCCCGAAGTGGACGTCAGGATCAAGTCGCTACAACATCTACAGAATAGAGCCGCAAATAGACAGTGTCGGATTGTTCAAAAACCCGAAGTCGAAATCGAAGGCTTGACTGGCAAGCGAACGGAGGGCTAAGATCTCCAACTTACCGAAGCAACACGGTTTGTGATCTTCACGATCACTTGTTAAGAGGTCGGATGTGCCTCAGTGGGAGCTAGTCCATGTCATTCGACCGCGGTCTCAAACTTTCATTGCCAGGCAAGTCGTTCTCATTGAGCTTAGTACTGTTTAAAGGTGGAGCACTCCAGGATGAAATCGAATCTCGCCCAGATCTGCGTCGTAGCACTTCTCGGTCTGCCTTCTGCCATGCTGGCGCAGCAGCAAACGCCTCCGCCCCCTGGGGCGATCATGCCCAACGTTTTGTACGGTGCTGCCTACTACAACGAGTACATGCCGGCCGACCTGCAGCTGGGCCGTCTTGAGAAAGACGTCGCGCTGATGAAAGAAGCCGGCATCAGCGTGGTGCGCATGGGCGAGTCCACGTGGAGCCTGTGGGAACCAGCGGACGGCCAATTCGAGTACGCCTGGATGGACCGCATCGTCGATGCCATGGGCAAGGCCGGCATCAAAGTCATCATGGGAACCCCCACCTACTCCATCCCCACCTGGATGTGGAAGGCGCATCCCGAGATTCTCGCCCGTCATCTTGGCGGAGCCTACGTCGGCTACGGCATGCGGCAGAACATGAACACCGACGACCCAAATTACCGTCGATATGCTGAGCGCCTCATTGTCAACATGGTTAGCCACTACAAGGACAATCCCGCTGTCATCGGCTGGCAGATCGATAACGAGACCGGATCGTATGGCGCCTCGAACCCGCAGGTCTTCCAGGAGTTTGTCGAACGTCTGAAGAAGAAGTTCGGCACCACCGACGCGCTGAACAAAGCCTGGTTCCTGAACTACTGGGGACAGGATGTGAATGACTGGAACGACATGCCCACCCGCGACAATGCCACCAGCACCGGCTACAAGCTGGAGTGGTCGCGTTTTGAGCAGGATCGCGTCACCGACTTTCTCGCATGGCAGGCCACGCTCGTGCGCGCACATCGCAGGCCCGATCAGTTCGTCACGCAGGACTACGGCTCCATGATGCGCCTGGACGTCAACGAGCCCGAGGTCGCGAAGGTGCTAGATGTCGTCGCGAACAACCCGTACCATGGCACTCAGGACCGCATGGACGGCGCTTGGCAGGCGCTGCAGGGCGACTTCTCCCGCTCACTCAAGCACCAGAACTTCCTCGTCACCGAGACCAACGCGCAGACACTTGGATGGGACTCGTCCATGCAGTTTCCGCCTTACGATGGGCAGCTTCGGCTGGACGTCTACACCGACGTTTCCAGCGGTGCCAACATGGTCGAGTACTGGCACTGGCACTCAATCCACGCGGGGCAGGAGACGTACTGGAAGGGCGTGCTGAGCCACGATCTGGAGCCCAACCGCGCCTATGCGGAGGTGAGCCGGATCGCGCATGAGCTGCAGAAGATCGGGCCGCAGCTCGTGAACATGACGATCCGCAACGACGTCGCGATCCTGTACAGCCCCGACTCCAGCAACGCCATCAGCTTCATGCCCTACACGCCCGCCGAGCTCGGTTGGACGCCGGGCAGGGCGGCGGGCGCGTATGGCGCCACGATCAAACAGCTGCACAATGCTCTCTACAAGGCCAACGTTGGTGCGGATTTCGTTTTCCCTGCAATGACCGACTTCTCCCAATATAAGCTGCTGATTATTCCTTCGCTCTACGTCGCAGACGACGCCCTGCTCAAGCGTATTTCAGATTATGTGCACAACGGCGGACACGTACTGATGACCTTCAAGAGCGGCTTTACGAACGAGAACTCAGCCGTGCGCTGGGAGAAGGCGCCCGGTCCATTGCATGAGGCAGCCGGCTTCACCTATCAAGAATTTTCCAATCTCGAGAAGCCGCTTCCTCTTCGCGGCGATCCCTTCCACGTGGGAGAGGGCAACACGGTGAGCCAGTGGGCGGAGTTTCTGCAACCCACAACGGCCAAGACGCTCGCCAGCTACGATCACCCGTTCTTCAGACGCTGGCCCGCGATCACAAAGAACCAGTTCGGAAAGGGCACACTCACGTATGAGGGGACAGCTCTCTCTGAGCAGTTGCAGCAGGCGATGGTGCAACAGACTCTACAGGATAGCGGCATACCATTTAATCCGGAAGCCTCTCACTCCGCAGTTCGTGTGAAGAGCGGATCAAACGCATCCGGAAGGCGCATCACCTATCTGCTGAACTATTCTTCAGCTCCTACGGATGTGAAGTATGCAGGGACACCCGCGCATGATCTGCTGACGGAAAAATCGTTGAGCCCAGGTCAGGTTCTATCGATCCAACCGTGGGATCTGGTGATTGCCGAAAGTGACGGAACTGATAACAAATACAAGCGGTGAGAAGAAACGGGTTTTCGCAACAAGGGCTTCGGGAATCCCGCCGCTGTGTGAATTTTGCCGATAACCCGAGTTCTCAGTCATAATGACATAGTTCTGGATAGCTCGTCATCGTAAGGGACTCCCACGGTTCCTGAGAGATTTCGTTCGAACGTGACTTGGCCTGTTCGCTTTGTCGTCGCTGATAGCGAGGTGAGCGCTACTTGATCGGAAGGTCAAGCGGCAGCCGACGGTTACGGTCTATTGCCATTCAAGCGTGATGCTCTGGCCGGCCTTCTTGGGAGTCTGCTCATCGAGCTTAGGCATAAAGAACTCTAGGCCGGTCTCTGCGGTCAGGCGAGTGTAGCCCGCTGACGAGTTGAGACTGGTACTTGAGGAGATCGATATCAAACCAGGGATCTTGGGGAGCACTCGATCATCGTGAGATCGACATAATGCATGGTGAGCTTCCCTCGCTCAGGCGGAAAAATTGTGCCATCTTGCAAGGCTGGTCTCGCCGATGCAGGCGTTGCCGTAGATGATTTCCATGTCTGGTGGGCTGACCCGCACGGAGGTAAGTTGACTGTGTATGTGCGATGGGGGAGCAGTTTCTGGGTGCAGCGGGAGCAGAGACGGTAATTGCAAAACTGCCCGCTGGCGATGTGCTGGTGAACTGTCCGTATCTTCGAGCCGAGGCTGTTTGCGGAGATCTCCGATCAGGACTGGTACCGTTTCTTCGAGGGCAACGTCATGAGCGGAGTCAGACTCGCGCGGTACTATCTCTCGGAGATGCTGAAGAAAGACTGGGGTCGTATCGTTTTCATTTCGAGTGAGTCGGCAGCTTCACCTCGGAGATTGTTGGCGATCATTCCTCCGCCATGATGTTCGATGCCTGGCACAAAGGTACCAGAACGCGGCGTACAGGGCGCGGTCTGAGGCGACGCCGGACCAGGCGGTCTTTCCTGCTCCGACCTACTTCTAAGCCAGATGCGGATTTGGCAACTGCCAACGCTCCCAGAAGCGCATTCAACATCGGTCGCACATTGCCTAGGACGCGTTCCTTCAGAGGAGCAGCGTCCTAACGAATCTTGATTGCCGCAATGCTCGGAGCAAAGTTCCGCGAGATCAGACGCGCTGCGCGCTCCACATCTGATACTAGGATGTTATCGTTCTGGGGCTTCGGGTTTCTGGGGTTGAAATAGGATGGGGACTTTACCCAAACGCCATTGCCTTCACCTGTAGATCGCTACTTTCCTGTTCGCGGTTTGCTGATTGGAGGCAACAGGACCTATCTGGGTTATGTATTTACAGATAAGAAATGGTGGTGCCCGGAGGAGAACTTTACCCCCTACGACTGATTGGGATTTGCCGATTTTAGGTCCACTTTTGGACAATCTGCATTGAGTCGCGCAGAGTCGCTCGTATAGCATAAGGTCCGTGAATTTAAACTGACGTGGACCGAGCATCTTTTGCATTCCGTCGCACTACTTGCGCTAAATCAGCATTGAAATATGCACCAGAACGTATATCAAAAAGGCAGCGCGCCATCTAGTCCGTACAGTCGCTCGGTTCGACTTCCTCCTGCTGCCCAACTCGCCTTCTCACAGGGGAAGATCCGGGACCACTCTTTATTGTCCGAATCCCAGGCCGGCTTCAGTTGTACACCTTTCCTGCGCCGCTATCTGGCTCGAGCGACCAGTTCTGTCTTGGTCTGACCCGAATAGGTAGCCCCCGTTGTCTGATCCATATCCGAGGTGAGTTTCGTGATCGCGCTGTCGTACTGCTAAATCTTCACTATCATCGTAGCGATCTGTCGAAGACCGGCCCACCTTCCTCGACTTAGAAAAGATTGCGTAGGTTCATGCCAAACCAGCAGAATCTATATCAATCTGAGCATTTAAATGATCAACATACGTGGAGCCCTTTCATGACACACTACAAAGGCTAACCGCCGGTCTCAGCTTTCGACTCTTCGTTCTTGATATCGAGGCGCTTTTTCTTAAATCGAGTCGAAGCCTGCCAAAAGCGCTCATGTAAACATTTGCCACCGAGACCAGAGAAGAGCCTGCGATTAGATACCCTCGCCAGTCGGCGAATAAAGTTGTAGCGAGTGATAAATAGGAAAATTGCGGTAACGTAGTGGCTGAAGCAATATTCACAGGTAAGGAGATAGAAGAACTTACGCTCGTAAATGTGCCGACAGGTTGCGTCTTGCCGACACATATATCACGAAATTCACTCACTGCCTCTTCGTGAGTGATCGTCCACGCAATCGATGCGATAGGAAGCGCAAGAACAAACAACGCGAGAAGTTGATAAGGCAAGTTCACTGTGCCCCTTTGGCCCACTCAGACTCATTTCGCCAAGCGTACCAACACCATAAGCCACGCGGCTTCGGCTTGAAAGTACAGACCGAACCCGGATCGAAGATGGGACGATATTGGAAACACTCTCTGATCTTCTGCGGCCTAGTAACGAATCACTCGCAAGCCAAAGGCTCTCTATGACGCTATCGACGCTATCGCAGCTTTCTCGCCTGATAGATGTCGATGTGTTCATAACATTTGTCAGGAACCTAAGCTCTTGTAGACATTCCCGCAGTCTGGATCATCTGGATGAGGCAGAATCGGAAATTCCTGCTCTGCTTGCCATTGCAGAATGCGTTCGCGCCAAAGCGGCCTGGCAGTCCCGTCCTTTAGCTGGGCGAAGAATCGCGGATGCTTTCACAGCGTTAAAATCCCTGGCCTTCATTAGCCAATGCTGAGTTCCTCATCCGACAGAAATCGAGAAGCCACGATCGCGAAACAAGCCGGCTGTAATGCCCTAGATCTTTGCCTGGATCGAGAGTCAAGCAGATGTGCCATCATGGCGTCCCTGCGTAGGTCCTGAACTGGGTCATTTTGTTGGGGAGCACTTCCCTTCCGCTCATTTCGATCTGGACCTACGCGCGCTTAAGCTCCCGCAATTTCTGCTCAGCGCGATCTCCACGTTGTTCCGCCTCCTCCAACGTTTCGCGCTAACGTATATCGAATTCTCGTAGATTACTCGGTTCGCCAGTGCCTTTCTTCAACATCCCTCCTGTACTCTCTCTTTCTTCACCTTAGGATGGCGCTGGTCCCTATACGATTAGTGATTCTCCTTGCAGATTCACAACGCTTCTACTGACATTCCCGCTGCAGCGCAGCATAGCTCGCTTCGCGGGTGTTTCTCGTAGGTGCTTCTCCGTGTCGTCATCTTTTGGCGTGGATCGCTATCAATACGGTTCGAGGATTTCCCACTTCGATCCGTTCGCTTTTGCACTCTTTGACCTATCCTTGGCCTCGGAGCCATCTCGTTATCGAAAAATCATGACCGAGCCACATGGCCGCACCGGGTTACTTGTCCTGCGGTGCTGTGGACTTCAACTTCCATCTCTCCGCAATTTGCGAATCAAGAAGCGCCTTGATGAAGATGCCACCCACAACTGAACGTGCCTGAAAGCCCATCTGTTTTCCCGAAACCGTGTCGTAAAAATCCGTTGTGGGGACGCGAGAAGGTGTTGTATCCGCCCACGTTACCAGCCGATGCAGAAGGTCCTGAGACTGCTGCGGATTATCGGCTAACGTCGCCGTCCAAACCTCCCAATCGAGTTTGGTAATCGTCTTGCGATTGTCCAGTGGAAGCCCGTACGGTTGCATCTGTTTCGAATAGAACGCCCATTCGATCTGTTTAATCTTTGGAGGGAAGAGATGCAGATTCAGAATGTCGTCCCACACGAGATTGTATTTCTGGCTCCACGTTCCCTTCTGATCGAACGCCAGCTTGTAGTGGTCGCCGTCACGTGCCATCTCTTCCCAGCGCGCAGGCATCGGAAGCACCAGCCTTTCATAACGCGCGGCAAGTTCTCTGTCTCCAACATTCTTCGCGATCTCGACGAACGCTCCTAGGGCTTCGATGGCCTTGATCGACAAGTTTGTATTGTGCGCCAAATGGCCCGCGAAGTCGTCGGTGCTCAACTGGTTTTCCGGGTCCATGCCTTTGTTCGCAAGGTAGGCTGCCCACTTCATCAGCTCAGGCATATAGTGCCGGGCAAAGTCCCAGTTCCCTTCACTGCGCTCCAACGCGGCGATCATCAGGATCAGGTTGCCGCTCTCCTCAATCGGCATCTGGTCTGTTTCGTTCGTCTCCCCTCCGCCGTACACTTGGCCGTTCGCCAGGGGATACGTTCCCAGATCATGCGGAGCGAATGGAAACCGCCAGCGCGGGAGCGCTGCGTAGCGCATTAGTGGTTCCAACTGCGCCTTGAGTAGTTCGGGGTTGAACAGCAGAAAGAATGGAGAAGACGGATAAGTTACATCCACCGTGTCGATGCAGCCATTGCTGTCGTTCTCCTTAGAGAACAGCATCGGAGTTCCGTCCACGTCAGCGACGAGCTTGTGCGCGGCAATCGCCTGGCGAAATACCAGCGAAGTCAGATAGCCATACTCTTCGCCTCCAGCCTTCACCATGTCTGCCGTAAGCTCGGCATCGAACTTGTTACCTCGGCTCTCGAGCGAAGAGTAGTCCTGCTCCGCCTGCGAGAGCATAGCGCTGGTAGTCATACCGTTTCGCTGCCAATAGGGCCGCAGCCTTCTTCCAAGATACTCGATCGCATCGCCTTCGGTGTAGGCCAGCAGGATGTGCCGCTCCACCGCAGCCGATGTCACCTTGCCAAGCGAAAGTTCTACCGCCAAATGGGCAGCCGGACCACGGGTACTATCAGCCGCGCGTGGCATGTCTAGATCGTCGACGTCTGCGAGCGTCCCCTCGCCTACGAACTCCGTCATCGCGGTCGTGGATATCTCTGGCGTTGCACTCTCCGCGTCCGGCACAGCCAGGTGGAAATAGCCCCAATCGATGCGGATCCGGTCGCCGGACTGGTGCAGACTCGCCTGCTCTTGCGTACCCACGTTCAACACCGTCAAGGTGCCCGCGCGGGAGCGCCCCCACGTTACCTGCTGCGCATTCCCATTGACTGCAATCTGTGGGCTGACGTCGAGTAGCAGCTCCACCTGATGCGCCGAATTGTCCGTCGACCGCGCAGACCATGTGAGATAGGTGACCGGCCTCGAAAGCACATCGAGCTGCTGCGGAAAGGATGGAGTGAAAAAGCTCACCTGCAACTCGACACCCAACGCCGAAAGCCGGTATCTAGTGTGAAGAGGCGTCACCTCCAGCGCATCCTGCTGCATTGCATCGATGCGTGGCAAGTTCGGACGTTGACGAGGCTGCGTACCCATCCAGCGAAGCGGATGCCCATCAATTCGGATAAGCCCCGTCAGCGGCTGTGCTGCTTCCGACCAATGCTTCGTCGGAGTGTCTGTCAGCTTGTCGCCCATCGACCAGACACTGAAGTATGGATCGTTAGCGATCAGCGGAGCTGCGGGCGGTCGGTGTGCACTGGACTGCTGCGCCAGCGCACAGACTGGAGACAGCACAGCCGCCGCTAGGAAGGCAAGCAAGCCATAGTCCGGGTGATGCCTGCAGAACTGGAAGAGAGAAACCACTTGAGCTCTCATCGACCGCCTTACCGACAATACCAACAAAGACAAATTGCTTCTGCTATTCACCGCCTGAGTCTCCTGAAGAATCTTCCGCGACTCTAACGTTAGCAGTTGGTTCTCCTTACCGCCATCTGCAACGGCTGCCCTGTCCCCCCGGTCCGCTAGATGTCGGATGGATCCGGCTACACGCCGACAGGCTGTGCCGGCATCGAGAGACTGCGAAAGAAAGAGGCGGCGAGCCTCCTGCAGCCGCAACTAATTCTGAAACTGAAGCGGGCTCATCGAAGTAACTGGGCTAAACCGGCTATGCGTAGCGGGAGGGCTCACCCGCACCTCGCTGGCAAGCTCTTCCATGTGAATGGGCCTCTCAGTCGGCGATAACAGATCGATGCACTCATTCGGGATCCAGTAGTGGCCAGGATCCAGTACCTGCGCCGAATGTCTTACCGGCACGTCGGTAGAGCAGCAAGGCTCGTCTTGTACGAAATTGCGGTTTTGCAGTGATTCCAGGCATCTAAACTTTGAGCAACAAATTTCTCGTGGAGCGGGCATGAAGGAGCAGACGTGATGCTCGACCGTCAACATTGCCGGACACATTGAGGTTCTTCATGCCCGCTACTCTGATCGCGCATTCGCACCGCATTGGCACGACGAGTTCGCCATCGGTCTGATTGAGCCGGAGTCGAACAGTTCGAATATGGAGGAGCGGTTCACCGTGCGACGTCGGGAGAAGTCGTTCTTCTGAATGCCGGACAGGTGCATACGGGACCAGGCTTCGACGCACGGGGAGTTAGCTTCCGCATGCTCTATGTCCGGAGAGCACCTTCAGGGAGATAGCTCCACCATCTCGGTACCGCGGATCAGGAAACCTGCATCACCGCACCGCCGTTTTGGACAACGCTCATGCGAGGAATTGCCTACTCGCGGCGCACAGGAGCTTTGATTCCGGGGCTCCCCTGCGGAGGTCGAAAGCCGCTCCCTAAACGCCTTCGCTTACTTGCTGGCGATTGCCAGTTCGTGGAGGGAGCCGGAAACTTCCACTTCGGATCTCGCGACGGTGGTAGAGGCGGGAGATTACCTCCATGAGCGTCTCGTCCGCGGTGTCTCTCTCGCAGCACTCGTTCGGATTGCCGGAGTGAACAAATTTCATCCTGTTCGAGTATTCCGCCAGCGATTCGGCCTGACTCCGCACGCCTACCAACCGCAGCACCGAATCCTGCGTGCAAAGCAGTTGCTCAGGGTTCTACCGATCGCTGATGGAACTGCGCAATGTGGATTCGCGGACCAGAACCATCTGCACCGCGTGTTCCTATCTTTGGTGGGCTCAACTCCGGGCCGCTACTCTCAGCAATTTCGTTCAAGACTCGCCTAGAACAAACTTCACATACTGTCTTCGTCGATGGATTCTTAATCTCCGACGGCGAGGACAAGTTCACATGGCCGCTGCTGACACGATCTTCTCCCCGCCGGACCAGGCAACCGCCGTCATTAGGAAGATCTCGTTCGATCTCGTAGTTCTCGCTCTGGTTGGTTGCGCTGCACATGCCCAGGGACCGGGTCATAGATGCTCCATCAATAAGCTGCGTGGACAGTACGGATTCAAAATCGACGGTAGCAGCGTCGAGCCAGCTCCCAGCATATCGCGGCGGTAGGCACATAGACCTTCGAAAGGCGCAGGAAACTTCTCCACAACGAATTACATCAGCATCGATGGAATGGACGGTCTCTTTTCCTTCAGCGGCACGTACACGGTAAATTCAGATTTTATCGGGTGTTGCGACAGCTCACTAACCCGAGGGATCACTTCATCGACGTACTTCGTCTTGGTGGAAGACGAAAAATACCTCTACACGATCAGCCCGGATCCCGGCTCGGTCATCATCAGCGTGTTTACGAAAGTAATAGAGTCGCACTCCGATGAAGAACGATGAAGTGCCGACGTGCCGCGTAGAGGTATTCAGAAGAAGAAGTCTTTAAGAAGGTCCTAGGACGAGGAGACTCCTTGCTCGTTCTCATTCGTAGCGATTGATGGCGTAACCACAGTGAACCGTTGTTCCAACTCTAACTTGGCTTCGTAAAATGGTTGCTCGGAAGTGACCCCTTCCCTGAACGTTCTATCAAGAGACGCGCTTGGATTGATCGAGCCCATCAACTCCCAGCCCAGCGTACGCGGGGGCGCTACCGCCAAATCCACATCCTTGGAAGAAGCAACGACAACGACTCACGCGACGAGATCGGACTCCTGTCGCGCGTTTCTCTCTGTCTCTCTCCCGCATCTCTCATCGCTCTCGCGGATCGAACGCAGTCAACCGTCCATAACGCGGAGTTCTCCTCTGTCAGCGATAACATGAACCGTGTCGCGCCCGACCGTGTAGGATCGCGACCTTAGTTCACCCGCGAACATTCAACTTGCTCATCCTCCACTGCATCAAGCACGGATTGCTTTCGTATGTCGATGCTCCCTGTCACCAAGGCTCCATCCTCAACGGAAATCCGCGAGACTACGACGTCTCCATACAAGGAGCCCTCGCTGCGAATATCAAGATGATCACTTGCTTTACAGCTGCCAAGCACCTCGCCCAAGACTACGATATCCCGCGCTGCGATACCAGCTGAAACCCGGCCGTTTCGCCCCACCGTCACCCGATCGCCCGGTAGGTTAATAGACCCCTCAATCTTCCCTTCGATGTACAGGGATTCTGAGCCGGTAATCTCCCCTTTGATAAGCAGTGATTTGCCGATCGTACTCCGATCGCCCAGCAAAGGTGTGGAATGACTTGGCGAGTCGGATCTGGGACTGAGGATGGTGCGGCATCGACGCGCTGATCTAACATAGATTTGGATCCTCTAGATTCATTATTTGTTACCGTTAGAATGGGAACACAGCTGCTTCGGTCATCCTACGAGAGATTGTGGCCATGCGATATGACATCTTTGGGTGAGAGCCGCAGCCTGTTCAAGAAGGTGCGCCTTCGCGGATACTTCGCCCGTCAAGGAAAACGCTTCCTCCTTGATAGTCGAATGAGGCAAATTAGATGCCATGCGTTTGGCAATGCTCATCTCGCTTACGGTTCCGTTCTCTGTGCTTCTCCCTCTGAGAGAACAGCAAGCATCATCGTCCCATCCCTTCACCGCTCGATGTCGCACGCAATCTCCGTCCCGTCATACAAAGCTCCCTCTCGGAACAGTACCTCTGGACCGCAGGAGACGTCACGTGCTGCGTCCCGACCACATTCGCTATCCGTGGAACGCGAAGCAGAAGCGCATCGAACCCACTTCTTCCGCGGCTCCTTTCAGCTCAGCACATTGCAGCAACGCTCTACCTCGCAGGCCCGCGCGATGCCGAGGTTTTCCTCTCGGGCACCTGCTCGGCCACTTCGCCTCGAACATTGACGCGCCCATCGGTTTCCGCGTCTTCCATGCTAATGCAGCCTCCCTGCTGAAGACCGGAACCAACCAAATCGCCATCAAAGCCGTTCGCGGACGCGGCATCGTCGCGGCCGACGGCTCGCTCGCGACGCAGCAGGTCGCTTACGGAGAAGTTCTCGTCGTAAAGCTGCTCGCCGCAGCGCCCCAACCGGCAAGGCTCGGTTCTGACCATCAGCGACAAGAGCTGGCGCTCCTCCGTCGCATCAACCAACAACGACAACACAAAGACCCGGGAGTGGGCGCAGCCATCGTTCAACGACAGCGCATGGAAGTGCGTCTCTTCGCTCGGCGCCCGTAGAGTCTGATGGCAACCTCTTTCAGTGGTCCGCCGACGCAGGTATGTATGCGTGGCCCGGTTACCAGGGAGTGTCCTCGTCGCTCGGCACCTATGATGTGCTACCCGTCGCCGTCACACATCGCTTCACCGGCGGGACCACCTTCCAAAATACTGAAGCCCTCATCGACGCAAAACCTGCGGAGCCCTTCGCGATCCTCTCCCCCACGAACACGGCACCGCCGACCCATACCGATGCGCCCTCGGTGGTGCTCGACTTCGGGCGCGAAATTGCCGGGCGGCTACTGGTCGTGCTCGGCGCCATGACGTGGCTGGGGTATCCCCGCTCCGCGCTTGACTGGATGCGCACCTACTGGGGCGGCATGCTCGCGGAAGGCGCGACCAGCTTCTGGGAGTCATACGATCTGCGCTGGCCCAAGGACACACCGCACCTCTCCCCTCAGGCCGAAAGCACCGGCGGCTTCTTCGTCTCGCTCGCCCACGGGTGGTCCAGTGGTCCCTCGACATGGCTTAGCGAGCAGGTCCCCCGGGGTGCGCACCCCCCCGCAACGGATACCGTTCCGTCACCATCGGGCCGCACCTGCTGGGATTTGCGTGGGCGCGCGGCTCCGTCCCCACGCCGCACGGAGGCCTTCGTGTCACTGTGCGTAAAGAAGCGAAGAACCAACACATCACGCTCGACATTCCGTCCGGTATCGACGAGGCGAAGATCTTGCTCGAGCCGCCTCGTTCCGGCACCTATGTTCTTGTAGACGGCCACGCAGTCACGCCCTTACGCACGACCCCAGAAGGAACGCCGCTTCCGAATTTCGGAACAGGACTGCACAGCATCGCTTTCACGCCTCAGGCGCAGTGACGAAGTGAGAGATTCAAGGATGACCATCGCGGAGATACAGCCCGCCTCTCGCTTCCAAACTCTCTACATCGTCTGTTATCTTCAGATGGTTTTGCGGGCTGCGGACACTCGAGCTCCCGCCGCAAGGCATCGCAGTTTTCAACACAATCAGGAGCCCGGTCCATGAGACTCACCCGACGATCCATGCTGCGCACAGGCGCCCTTGCCGCTGCCTCTCACGCGCTTCCGCTCCCTGCAGCCGGTGACCCCATCGCGCCCTATCGCACACCGTACAAGTATCCGAAGCTGGTGCTCGGCCCAACCCGCAAAGCAGGCGATTTCGATGAACGCAGCGTCGACGACCCCATCGTCTTTCGCGCGAACGGCCGCTTCTGCATGCTCTACATTGGCTTTGACGGCACCGGCTACCAGACAGGACTTGCCAACTCTACCGACCTCGTCTCATGGAAGCGCGAAGCTCTCGTTGGCGCTCGCGATGCAGCGTCGAAGTATACGCGATACAACCTCGCTATTAGCTCTATCCTGCGCGATAAAAACTTGCACAGCACTGGCGATGCCATCGATATGAACGGCGAATACCTCGCCGCCTGGAACGCCTATCCCAACGCTGGCTATGAGGAAGGTGCCGCCATTATCGGCCTCGCTCGCTCACCCGATCTCCGCCACTGGACACTCACCGAGCCAATCCTTCGCCCCGACGAAGGTGCTGACTGGGAGCGCGGCGGCCTCTACCGCCCCGACCTTATGGTCGAAGAGCGCAACGGCGTCAGGACCTTCTATCTCTACTACAACGCGAAGACCCAGACGCTACCGCCTTCCGAAGGTGGCGGCTGGCACGAGCGCTCCGGCGTAGCCACCAGCACCGATTTGAAGACGTGGACCCGCTCGCCCTTCAACCCGCTCCTGCGGAATGGCCCCCGCGGCTCCGCCACCTACCCCGCCGCCAATCCGCTTCACAATCAGCAACCCCCCACGCCAGACGCGCGCGACAGCCACTTCGCCTCCAATCCCTTCGTTATAAAGAATGGCTCGCAGTACGCCATGTTCTACTTCGGCTACAACTACGAGCGACCCGGACGAGCCTGCGAACTGCTCGCCCTCGGCAACGATCCGCTCCACTTCCACAAGGTGTCTGACGTCCTCATCGACACCGGCGCACCGGGCACTGTTGACTCTACTTTCGCGCACAAGCCTTCACTTATCTATCACAAGGGAATGCTGTATCACTTCTACTGCGCGGTCTCCGGCAAGTATCCAAACGAGATTCGCGGCATCGCCATCGCCCGCTCAAAGCCCTGGTAGCGTCGACGTAAAACGGTAGCTACCCGACCCCACATGCAGCACCGCACGCGCATCCTCGCGCGACCGCACAGACACACCCCGTGCTCTCTCTATCGGAGCACCGTTCTCCTGCAGAGCCGTCTCACGCGCTGCGGGAAGAACAATGGTCGCTTCCATGCCAGCAGGTACCGTCACAGCGAGCGTCATCTCGTTCTTTTCCACATGCCACTCGCTGCGAATCTCTCCACATGCCGACCGATAGCTTGCCCGCGCCCACATCACACCCCGCAGCACCGTCGGACGAAACGTCAACTGTTCGTCGCGTTTGTCTCTCGAGAAATCCAGATCGATCCCCACCAGCCCGCGATAGAACCACTCCTCCGCACCACCCAGCATGAAGTGATTCTGACTGTTGCGCGGGTTGGCGTCCCACGCCTCCGTGAGCGTTGTCGCACCTTTCTCAATCTGCGAGCCGTAGCTTGGAGCATCCCGCCGCAACAGCATTGCCAGCAGCACATCGCCGCGCCCTTCCTCTTGCAAGAGACGCACCATGTACGGATACCCAACCTCACCCGCCGTCACGTGATCCTGATGCGCATGAATGTCGTCGATCACCTGCTGTAGCACCGCCGCGCGATGCTCCTCCGGAACGATCCCCAGCGCCAGCGGCATCGCACTCGCCGTCTGGCTCCCCGTGTCGTACGTGTGCGTGTCCGGGTGGAAGAACCTGCGAGTGAACGCCGACTGCTCCCGCGCCGCGAGCTCAAGATATCGCTGCTCATCTTCCGGCTTGCCTAAGAGCGTTGCGATGCGCGCCATCACCGTGGCGTCTTCATACAGCATCAGCGTGCCTGTCACACCCAGCGTCGTATCCTGGCTGAACCCCGGCGGATTCGGCCCGATGTCGTACCAGTCTCCCAGCCCATACGCCACGATGCCGTCCACCGCGCGCCCCTCCAGATAAGTCACATACCGCTGCATCGTCGCGTAGTTGCGCTCGAGCACATCACGGTCGCCATTGAAGCGATAGCTCCACCACGGGGCCAGCACCGTCGCAGAACCCCACTCCGGTGAGTCGTCGTATACCGGATACTTCGGCCCAAAGCGCGTGTACTGCGGCGCAATCGTCGGCACCATACCGTTCGCGTCCTGTGCATCGGCAATATTTTGTGCCGTTGCGCGATACAAACCTCCAAGATCGCTGTTGAACAGAAGCCCCGGCGCCACGAGGTGCGTCTCTTCCAGCCATCCCAGCTTCTCGCGATGCGGACAGTCAGTAAACAGGCTCGCCTCATTGCTGTGCATCGCCGCCACAATCAGCGCATGAATCTGGTTCAGGGGCTCACTCGAGCTGGCGAAGCTTCCCGCCGCCGAAGCCGAGTTCGTAGCCACTCCGTCCACCGACGAAACGGTGCCCGTCCCCTTCACCCATTCCAGTTGCAGATAGCGAAATCCGTAGTAGCTGAACAGCGGCTGCCAGCTCTCCTCCGCACCGCCGCGCAGGGTGTAACTCCACCACTGCGGCCCGCCAGAACTTTCCTGCGACACCGAGCCATCCGGATGCAGCAGCTCGCCAGGTGTAATCCGCAGCACAGCGCCCGCCGCGCCATGCACACGAATGTGAGGCAGCCCCGCGAAGTTCTGCCCAAGATCGAAGACGGTGCGCTCCCCATGCGGCTCCGCAGCCGGCAGCTTCTCTACCGTGCGTCCGGTGTAGTGCTCTCGTTCGACCATCGGCGGCGCAATCGCCGCGACCAGTTTTCCACCCGGTCCCTGTGTCACCTGCGCCGCACTCCACGCCGAAGTATCCGCGGCCGCATGATCCCATCCCTTCAGCACAGCCCGCGCGTCGAAGTCCTCACCGCCATACGTCGAAGAAAACCTGATCGGACCCGGAGCCGCCTGCCACTGCGCATCTGTCGCAATCGTCTCGCACTTCCCGTCGCTATATCGCACACGCAGCTCCGCAATCATCTTCGGAGCGCCATAGCTCCTTTCGAACTTCGTGTATCGCCCCTTAGTCTGCTGCACGTTGTACATCCCGTTGCCCAGCAGGACGCCAATCAGATTCTCTCCACGGTGTATCTTCGTTGTCACATCGTAAGTGTCGAACGTAATCGTCTTGCCATACTCCGTCCACGCCTGCGCGATCACGGCGTCGCCCACACGCGCGCCGTTCAGATGCGCCTCATACTGCCCCAGCCCCGCAATCGCCAGCAGCGCCTGCACCGGCCGACGCTTCAGCGCAAACGCTCTCCGAAAGACCGGCATCGGATGCGATCCATCGAGTGCCGCTCCATCCTGCTCAGTGCTGAACGGAGCCTGTATCCACTGCGCCTTCCAGTCTTTTGCCGCTGTTACGAACCTCACAGGCGCAGCCCACGCCGACGCCACCCCGCGCTCATCCCACACCTGCACCGACCACCAGTACTCCGTTGCGGGCTGCAGCGTTGCCTTGAACACTATCGCAGGCTCACGCTGCTCTTGCACACCCGAGTCCCACACATCGCCGCGCCCCCGCGCGACCTCTGACCGCCGCGTTCCGATCACGACACGCACGCTGCTCTGCGTCACATCGCGCGCACTCGCGACAGCCTCCAGTTGCCACGTCAGCCGAGCATGCCCTTCCTCCAGCGCCAGTGGTTGCGCCACACCGTCGCATCGAAGCTCCACCGCGCTCCGCAATCGCCCCTGCCCTACGGCCCCAACGCAATCCTGCGCCGCAACCCCCAACACAATGACGATCCGCACCACCTGCCGCCACCCACCAGACATCCGTCCTCATCTCCCCGTACAATCTCTCATCCTAAGTGCATCTTTGGTGTCGTGTCGCCGTGAAAGTAACTCATTCTCTTTTCGTCCTCGCACTCGCCGTCTCGCAGGTCACGCTCGCACAGCAGGCCGCTCCCCGGTCGCAGCGCCAGAAGCAACGCATCGCCAGGCAGATCGCCCGCGTTCGCGCCTTGACGGCTCCAACCTTCGGCACTCACGCCCTTCATCGCCACGTAGGACTCACTCTCCGCCTATCGCGGGCCCGACTGGTTCCGCGACGCCAAGTTCGGCATCTTCCTGCACTGGGGCGTTTTCTCCGTTCCGGCATTCGGAAACGAGTGGTACTCCCGCAACATGTACGTTCCCGGCGAGAAGGCTTTCCGGCATCACATCGCACCTACGGCTCGCAGTCGCATCCACAGCAGTTGCAAAGAACACGGGAGACTGCGCCAGACCGAAAAGGCGGGGCGTTGCTCATTAGAAGTCGCAAGTTGCTGAATCAAAAGCCGCAAGGATCCTGAAATCGGAGTTCCTCCCGAAGAAACAATGCGGGAACCAGACGTTAATCTTAGGAATTAAGAAAACGTTCTCTTGACGAGGAGTCCTAACGAAGAATAAAAAGGTTTGCTGAAGAATTCAGAGGAGAACGGCCATGAAACGCAGGTTGTCCCGTCGCAGATTTATTGCTTCCGCCGCCCTTTCCATAGTACCGTCGGCAATCGCCTACGCTCAGCCAAAGAGTGGCGGCTTGCTCGCGTTGCTCCGAGATGAACCAGGTCCGGCAAAACCTTCGAAGACAGATTGGAAGGACGCCGGAGTGATCGACTTGAACAACTCTCCCTACGCCAAGCTGAAAACGGTGCCGGTGAGGGCGGTCACTATCGAGGATGGTTTCTGGTCACAACGACGCAGGACGAACCAGGCGGCGAGCATTCCGAGCATGCACGAGGAGCTGCTGGAACATGGCCGAATGAATAACTTTCTGCGACTCCAGGGGAAATCATCTGATCCGCAGAAAGGGCCGGTCTATTCTGATTCGGATATCTACAAGTGGGCCGAAGCAGTCGGGTTTCAGTTGCAGGTTGCTGACGACTCTGAGCTGAGGAAGACAACCGATGCGATGATTCGCGATGTCGTGGCGATCCAGGAGCCCAGCGGGTACCTGAATACATATTACAACGGCGACAGAAAATCGCTGCGAATGCAGTATGACACGCAGACGACCGGTCACGAACTGTACTGTATCGGCCACATGTTGCAGGGCGCAATTGCATATTATCGGGCGACGGGAGATCCGACACTACTCAATGCAGGTATTCGATTCGTAGATAACTTTTTGATCCCGAACTACGGACCTGGTGCAAACCAGAAGGCGATTGTGTCGGGCCATCCGGAGATTGAAATGGCATTGATAGAGCTGTCTCGGACAACGGGCGATCGGAAATATGTTGAACTGGCGGGGTATATTCTGCATGGGGATGAACGGGTCCCGTTAAGGCCGCAGCAGATTGTTTATATGTATTGTGGGATTCCGTTTACATCGCGCACGAAGCTCGAAGGGCATGCGGTGCGAGCGATGTATGCGTGTTGCGGCGCCACCGACTACTACCTGGAGACAGGAGATCAGGCCTATTGGAAGACGCTGAATGTACTTTGGAACGACCTGACTGCGCATCAGCTGTATGTCAATGGCGGCGTGGGAGCGCGTGCAGCCGGCGAAGCCTTTGGCGATCAGTATGAGCTCCCCAATGCGCAGGCGTATGGCGAGAGCTGCGCGGCGATCGGAAACATGATGTGGAACTGGCGCATGCTGGCGGCTTCGGGGGATGCTAAGTTCACCGATGTGATTGAACGGGCGCTCTATAACGGAATTAATTCGGGTATGTCGCTCGACGGCAAAACGTATTGCTACCGCAATCCGCTGGCGTTTGACCCTGCTGGCGAGTCCAGGGACAGGCATCTGGTAGATGGCAAGATCCGCAATGCGTGGTACGACACGACTTGCTGCCCCCCTAACCTGGAGAGGACGTTTGCCTCGCTTTCCGGGTACTTCTACAGCACGAATGCGGACGGCGTCTACGTTCATCTGTATGACAACTCAGTAATGGATTGGCACCTTCATGACGGGACCGGATTGAAGGTCCAGCAGAGGACGACCTATCCGTGGAGCGGCGATGTGAAGATTACCGTTAGCCCGGCAGCTCCGAGCGAGTTTGTCATGTATGTTCGAATTCCGGGATGGTCGACCAAGAACAGCGTTAAGGTAAACGGCAAGGAGATCGCAGGTGCGAAGCCGGGTGAATACCTGGCGATTCGCAGGCGGTGGGCGGCAAATGACACGATTGATTTGAATTTCGATATGACGACGCACCTGCTGAAGGCGAATCCGGCTGTGACGGAAGATCGCGGACGAGTGGCGTTTCAGCGTGGGCCCATTGTGTTCTGTATGGAGCACTTGGACCAGCCGGACCATGGCGTTGGGATGAATCTTGCGGGCTATACTGTGCTGCCCGGAGGCGCGACTACGGAGCATTTCGATGCTAATTTGCTGGATGGCGTGGTAGTCCTGACTCATCCGGCTACGATCAGCAAAACTGCTACAGATACGGCGCTGTACTTCCCTGCTTCGACTCCGAAGCCGCCGGAAAGTCCGACTACGGTGAAGCTGATTCCCTACTACGCCTGGGCAAATCGCGAGTCGGCGTCAATGCAGGTTTGGATTCCCTATAAAGATGCTTAGAGTTTTTTTGCTGGCATGGTGAAGTGGTGTTTTTGCAGGGGTTTTTTGGAAAAGAGTGCGTTTTTGCGTGGCTTTTTGATGGTGAATTCGTGGTGGAATTGTGGTGAATTGTGGTTTGTTGACGGTCGCTCTTTCGTCGCCGAAAATTTTCCTCTATTTTCAAATTTATTTTTGACCGCGGGATTTCGATTGCACAAGCTTTGAGATTTTCTGTGACAACTGGTCTGACTTTGAGGGTGTCCCATTTTTGTCATATGCGTCGATGAGGAGAGCCGCCGCGCTGAGGTTCAAAGGATCGAGTTCCATTGCTCTTTCCAGGTGTTGTTCTCCGAGCGCCTCCTGCCCGGCGGCCATATAGGCCTGGCCGAGGCTGGCTTCCTTTGGCGAGGAGATCGGGTCGAATCGGACGGCCAACGTGAAGGCTTGTACCGCCTCTCCATACTGCTTGCCCGTGATTAGTGCGGTACCGAGCATGTTGTACAACTCGCTGTCCTGGGGAAATTGCTGCTGCACTGTGGTCAGGGTCCGATACCCGCTCAGGATCTGCTTTGGCGATCTTTGCGCCAGCCCATATTCCGTTAGAGCTATCCCTAGATTGCGGGTGGCGAATTCGACTGGCGGTTGTCTCCAGGGCACAATGGCGGGAACAGTTTCCGAACCCTCTGCCACTGTTTGCTGCGGTCGCCGTTGAATACGATGGTCTGTGAAGGCGCTGTGTCCGCCATCTCCAGCCTCTCTCCTGGTCATATGGCAGCCGATGCAGTTGCTTGTCCTGTCAGGATGGCCGCTCGCGAAGGTTGTCTTCGAGTGACAGAGCATGCAGCGCCCACGATAGTACGAGATGGGTTCCGTTGGCTCATTGTGCGGGTTGTGGCAGGTGCCGCACCACATCCTTCCGCCGCTGCTGCGTGCACATTTGCTCAGCGCGAGTTGCTCGGAGTGGCTTATTACCTTGAAGACGGCTTCTGTGCCCTTTGGTGATTGGTTGTGATAGATCGTGAACGTTTCTTCGAGAGGCTTCCCGGCGGTAAAGTCGGTGAATTTTTTTCCGGGATTCAGGATCCGCGCGACACCGATGAGATGACACTGCTCGCATACGCTGTCGCGGGCGGCGGGTTCGAGATCAGCAGGATTGACGATGTTTCCTGGCCCCGGTTTGGCGAGGTGTGCTGCCAGAGGTCCGTGGCATCGATTGCAACTGATTGCGAGATGAGGGAACGGGAGGGATGCGTATCTGTTCTGAGATCCATCCACTGCGTCAAACGATCCAGCGTGGCAAAACACACAGCCCGTCGCGATTGGGCGAGTGAAGTCGGGATCTGGTTTGTCCTCGTAGCCTGGCGCCAGTCCATAGGCTGAGCGGCTTAGGTAATAGGCCACCGGCGACTGAAAGAGATGGTCCCCAAGGTCCATGATGTATCCGCTTGCGTGCGTGCCCGACCCTATTACGTAGTCGACGTGATAGGTGGTTGTGGTGCCGTGGCTGTTGAGCGTTTGCCACGATCCCGCCTTGTCGGAATGCATGGTGATTGTTGTTCCTGGTGCGGTGACCACGCCGGCGGGTTCTTGTCCACCGACTCGCATGGAATGGGCCATCTTTGATCGCGCGAATCCCGCCACTTCTTCGGCGTGGCATTTTTTGCACTGGTTCTGATCGATTGAAGCAGCCGGAACACTGGTGCTTGGCATCGCTGAGCTGCGAGTTGCGGAGCGGGCCAAGAGCGGACGATTGGATCCTGTCAGCAGAGACAGCGCTAAAGCTGCAGCTACGGTTCCGAGTAGCCTTAGATCAGACATTCAACCTTCCCAGTAATGATCTTTGAAGGCCGGTTGGAATTTTCATGCAGGTCGTCGAAGATCGTGACGGATTCTCTTGTGAGCTGCTACTAAAGGTCGAGTCTCCTCCGGTTCGACGGAGATGGAGTTACGTTGTTGTTACGTCTGCTGGTAGAGGCGGTAGGTTTCGTCCTTGATGTCTGGATAGGGGAGCATGCGGATTTTCCCGGCGTCGGATGCGACCTCCCATGCGGAGGAGTTGCCGATGCGCTGGGCGGCGAGTAGCTGTTTCTGGGTTATGGTCCTGGCTCCGGGCTCGATGGCGAACAGGGCGACGGGTCCGTAGAGGAGAGCGACGATCTGCGAGTGGCGGTCGTCGATGGCGGCGAGGCGGAGGGGCATGTCGAGTGAGAGTTCGACACGGTCGCCGTCCTTCCAGGTGCGGTCGAGATTGGCCCATGCGCCGGGGGTAAGGGTTGCGTCGACGGCGTTGCCGTTGACCATGATTTTTGTTTTGCTCCCGGCCCATGCGGGGATGCGCAGTGCGATGGTGAAGCGCTCCGGATGCGAGAGCGTGAGGTGCATGCTGGTGTCGCCATTGGCCGGGTATTGGGTGTTCTGGGTGAGCGAAGCGTGTGCACTTCCCTGCTGCCAGGAGACGCGGGAGGGAACGTAGAGGTTGACGTTGATGCCCCTGGCGCTGCGGAGATAGGAGCTGATGCCGTAGTCGGCGGTGAGCTGGGGGAAGGTGCCGGAGCAGCAGGGCCACTTCTGGTCGTAGTCGACCTTTTTGGCTTTGTTGTTGTAATCGGCGTAGTAGAAGCTGACGCCGTCGGTGCGGATGGGGCGGGCGCCGAGGATGGTGTTGTAGAGGATGGTCTCCATGGAGTCGCCGTAACGGCTGTCGCCGGTGACACGCATGAGGTAGCGGGTGACTTTGAATTGGCCGTACGCGCCGCATGGTGTCTCGAAGGTGTTGTGGGTCTTGGTGAGGCTTTCGGCGAGTTCGTCAGTCTCGGGCTTGACGAAGCCTTCGTTGGGGCCCCAGCCTCCGGTGGCGTAGCTCTGGGCGAGGACAAAAGCGAAGCCATTTTTGGCTGCGGTGAGGTGCTTCTGGCTGCCGTCGGTGAGGTAGGCCTGCATGGCGGAGCAGAGGCCGTTGACGTGGCTGTAGGCGTGCTGGCCGGGGAGCATGTTGATGTTCTGAGAGAGCGGGCCGAAGTAGGTGTCGTCCTCAAGGAAACGCTGGGCGAGCTGGCGGTAGCGGGGGCCGGCTCCCCGCTGGTAGGCGAGGTAGAAATTTTCGGGAAGCGTATATGTCTCGTCCCATGTGAACGAGATGTTTTTGTGGGGGCGCGCCTTCATCTCTTCACGGTCGAGGGCCTTGGGCGGGAGAAAAGGCAGGACAGCGTCGGTGGCGCGGTTGAGGACAGCCAGGGCTTGCGGATCCTGGGCGAACTGGTGCGCGTCGATGAGGCCGCAGTTGGTCTTGTCGAAGGTGTAGGCGGGGATGCAGTAGTCTTTGTAAAATTTTTCGCTGATGGTTGGGGCAAAGCCTGCGACGAGACGCTGGACCTTTGCCTGGGTAGCCTTGTCGCCAGTGACGGCATAGGCGCGCGAGAGACCGGAGAGCCACTGGCCGAAGGTGTGGCCCGGAATGTAGCCAGTCATGTTTTTGGGTGGATCGAAGAGGCTGGAGGGAGAGTACCAGCCGCCGAGATCTTCGCCCGGAGCGGGTTGGCCGGTGAGTTGCCGGAAGGGCTTGAGGATGCTGTCTTCGTTGAGGCCGAGGAAGAGAGCATGGTTCTGCTGGAATTGCACAAGCATGGGGCCGTCGAGGAGTTGTACGTCTTTATAGTCGAACTGGGTGAGCGGGGTGGTGGCCGTTGTGGCGATGGCAGGCGTGGCAAACGCGTGCGCGTTGCGAAGAACGGCCGTGCCGGCAGCGAGGGCAGCACTGTTCTTTAAGAAAGCTCGGCGGTTTGGTTTGGACATTATGAAATCCTTTTTCATGCTCATTGGCAGTTTTGCAGAACCGAGAAATCGTTTTCTCATTTGCGCATTTAGCTACCTGTAAGAGAAGCGATTTGAGAGTAGCACTACGGAATAACGGGTGTAAATCCATAAATAATTCCGGCGAGGCGAAGGCTAATGGCGGTTGCATTTGTTGGGGCCCTCTTCGATATGGGACTACTGCGGTGGTTGCGCCTCCTGAAGAATGTACTTCGTCTTCGCTTCCTGGTTGTGCGCCTTTGCGGCTTGAAACTGCTTGACCAGGGCTGCAGTTCTGTCCGCGTGATTCAATCTACGTTCGGCGAGGAGTTGCTGATAGAGGGCTACTTCGTCGTAGGGGTCGCGCTTCGTCGCTTCTTCCGCCTGTGCGATGACGCCCGCGAGATCGTTGTGGCGAAGCAGTAAGACACACAGGAGATCTCGCGCAGGTTGATAGCTGGGCTCGAGTTGCACGACACGCTGCGCGGTGGCGATCGCTTTCTCTGTGAGCTTCTGGTCCGCGTTCTCGACCTGCGAAAGCGCTTCGGCGTATAGATACTGCAGCAGCGGATCGTCGGGATGAAGCTGGCTCTGTTGAGCGAAGAGGGCCAGAGCGGCGGCGCTGTCGTGCTTTTGGCTGAAAAGCATGCCCATGGCATCCTGGGCGAAGGACAACTGGGGATCGAGACGATGCGCTTCCTCAAAGTCACGAAGGGCAGCATCCATCTGGGTCATCTGCTCCTCGAGAACGCCGCGAGCCAGGTAGAGACGCGCCTCAGATGGAAGCTGTTGAATGCCGAGGGTGAGAAAGTCCACTCCAACTTTGAAGGCACCGTGATTGAAGGACATCTCAGAGAATGCCAAGTATGCGGTCGCGTCCCGGGGGTTTAATTCGATCGCTTTGCGGAACCATTCGACGGCTTGCGGGGTGTGGTTGTCGGCTTCGGCGAGCTCGGCTGCGAGCAGGAAGGCGGCACTGTTCCGAGCATCGGCGCCGAGCAGAGGCTGGAGCGTGGCGAGTGCCGCGGGCCGGTCTTTTGCGGCTGCCTCGGCCCGAGCGAGCGCAATTCTGTTGGTGCTGTTGTCCTGCAGG
Organism: Edaphobacter sp.; assembly: GCA_025462755.1. Lineage (GTDB taxonomy): Bacteria > Acidobacteriota > Terriglobia > Terriglobales > Acidobacteriaceae > Edaphobacter. The sequence continues at coordinate 16,417 of JAOAPF010000071.1, read as the reverse complement.
GCGAGCAGACGGGTGAGTAGCGGGACCGCATCTGCGGGTCGGCCGAGAGAGACCAGGCACCCTCCATACTGTCGCAATGCTGCGGCACTTCCATTGACGCGCGTGGGGGCCCTGGCGTAGTTTTCGACCGCGCCGGTGCAGTCTCCTGTGCGTGCATCCATTGCGCCGAGCATCGCATAAGCGGTTTCGTCTGCCGGTCGAAGCTTGATGACCTGGGTGACCAGGTCCTTCGCTTCAGAATTGTTTAGGAGAAACGCCGTCTCCGCTGCACCTTCAAGCGCGGCGAGGTTTTGCGGGCACTGATTCATCGCGGCGCGGAAAGCCTTGAACGCCGGCTCCAGCTTTGCTTCGCCGCGAAGAGCGAGGCCGAGGAGAACATTCACACTGCAATCGTTTGGCGTTGCAGCCAAGTATGCTGCCGCGGCCTGTTCGGCTTGCTGGAAGCGATGGGCGGCGAGCAGGTTGTATATCTCCTGCTTCTGCGTTGAAGTTTGCTGGGCGAAGGACTTATAACACGAGGCGAGAAGAAGCGAGAAAAGGAGGACGGCCGCTGCGGCGAGAGGCGCGTTAGTTCGGGCCGACTGCATGAACTCTACGATAACTCTTTCATGACGGGAAAAGACTGCGACCGGCACAGGACCGGCCGCAGCGGTTGTTGTTGTGTTAGAAGGTGAGCTTTCCGCCTATCTGGATGAAACGCGGAACCGCCTGTCCTGTGGCCTTGCCGAAGTTGCCGTCAGGCAGATTGACATCCACATTGGTCAGATTGGGATGATTGAAGAAGTTGAAGAACTCAAAGCGCATCTGGAAGGAGACCGACTCCCAAATGGGCGTGTTCTTTAGCAGTGCTACGTCCCATTGCTGAAAGTTCGGCGCGCGGAAGGCACTGTACCGTTCATTTCCTTCAGTGCCAAACGCCGGCTGGGCGAAGTTCGCTTTGGTAAAGATTCCGTTCAGGTAGTCCTGTCTGCTGTTTTTGTAGCTGTAGCTAAGCACATCCGGGTAGTCACGGTTGTCTCCATCTGCGTTGTAGTCTCCGCTATTTGGGGCGTAGCCGATAAACTGACCGCTTGCGTTTTTCAAAGGTGCGAAGGGCGCGTTGGTGGAAACAGTGATCGGATTGCCGCTCTGCGCAATGGTTGTTCCGCTGAGTTGCCATCCCGTTGCTACCTTCCCTACAAAACCCTCGCCGTTGTTGTAGCCGCGAAACTCATAGTTCCATGCAAGCGAGAACCGGTTTGGAGAGTCCCAGATCGACGGAGCATAGTACTGATGCGGATTGATGTATGTGGGGTAGACCTGCGTATCGTCCTTTGATGAGGAGCGGGTGTAGGAGGCGTTGAAGAAGGCGCGGTTGAACCTTCCCCGCAAGGCCGCGATGAAGGCGTTGTAACCCGACTCACGATCGTTCTGCGTATAGTTGACCTGACCGAAGCTGGTATTGAGCCTCGTAGGAACGAGGCTGTTGTGCGCGATCAGGTCGCCGGCCTGTACATTGACGTCTTGCCCGTAGCTGACGTTGAAGACCTGGCCGCCGCCTGAAAGAAGGTTGCGACCAGTGGCGCCGGTGTATATCAAGGAAGCTACCAAATGCCTTCCAAGCTCATGATCGACAGCAGCGGAATAGGTGTAGGTCACTGGCGAGATAAGGTTCGGGTCGATACCGCCTATGTTGAACTGAAGTCCAGTAATTCCTCCCTTGGGATTCAGAGGTCTTGCGGGCAGAGCGGGATAAGGGAAGTTGAATGGTTTGTTGTTGGAGGTTCCTAACCCAAAGATCGGCGCTGGTGACGCGCTATTGGCCTGGAAGGTGGGAAAGATGTTACCAGGAGGATTGCCGCGATATTGCTCCTGGAGATTCGCAAGGGTCGGCCAATTATGAAAGAATCCGAATCCGCCCTTGACAAGCCACTTGCCATCTCCCACCGCATCCCACGCAACGCCGACACGCGGGCTGAAAACATCTGTAATTGAACGATTCAAAGCATGGTGGTGTTGGATGACCGACCCATTCGCAATCTGATCCTGCAGTGTCGGGCCAGGCCCCATGAAGAAGTTTCCAAAAACTGTGCTGGGGGTGCGAGAGTATGGGTTGCCGAAGTCATCCCACCGGAGCCCATAGTTAAGAGTCAACTTGCGGTTGACCTTCCAGGTGTCCTCGATGAAAGCACCGTTGGTCAGGCCCGCGGCGTCCCAACTGTACTGGGTCTTTTGACCAGTGGTTGGGTTGTAGGCAACGCCAGTCTCAGTAAACACATTGTCGCGGGCGAGGTCGAGCAGGCTGTTGAAGTTGAAGGTGGGCTGATCGTAGGGTCCGTTGAAAACCTCCACGTCGTCGGCGAAGAGCCCTTCATATCCTGCTCGTATGTTGTGCGAACGAAAGGTGTGTGTCAGTACGTCTCGCCAGTGGTAGTTATGCTGGATGAAGTCTCCCTGGGCGAAGCCTGAACCAAAACCCTGGCCTCCGCCTGTGACGTTTACTACGGGAACACTGAAGAGACCGGTTGCGGGCTGAACACCCTCAACACGCATTGTGGCGAAAGATGCTTCATTCAACGTGTTCGCATTGAATGTATGGGTTTCGTTCACCTGAAAAGCGTATTGGCTAAAGCTATTCGTCGTCTTGAAAGCGGCTCGCGGATTGGTTCCGTTGTTGTTGAGGGTAGTGCGATAGAAGGTGCCGTACAGACGTTCGCTTCCGAAATTCTTATCGACACGTATGTTGTACTGGAGACCGTTGCGGTACGCCGTATCAGAGTAGCCGCCACTATCCAGCATCGGTGTGTTACATGGAAGATTGAACGTGGAAGGCGTGCCGCAGATAGGCGTACCGCTCGTATTTACCGGGTAGAAATCAGCGGCTGTCTTGATGACAGCAACGTTGGAGACGTTGCTTACCGGATAGGTGTTGAGCAGCTTGGTTCCGATCGTATTTGGAAAGGCGGTTGCGGCCCAGGCGGCGAAGGCGGGATCGTTGAATGTGATGTTTGAGGAGACTGCGTTTGACGCGCGAAGAGGCTCGATCGCAAAGAAGAAGAAGCCGGCCTCGTGGTGAGGAATGATCGGGCCACCGATGGCGGCGGAGATATTATTGCTGTGAAAAGGATTGTACTTATGAGTGAACTCGGTCGCTGCAAGAAATTTTTGATACGTAAAATAGTCGCTGGCAGTTCCGTGATAACTGCTCGTACCGGACTTGGTTGTCATCGTCATCTGGATCGAGCTGGCACGGCCATAGTCAACGTTATAAGTATTGGTCTGGACCGTCGCTTCCTGAATGGAGTCCGGATTCGGGGTGAGATTCAGCACCCCGGGACGTATGGAACTACTGACGTCAAGACCGTCCACGATGTACATGTTGCCGACTGCGCCTTGTCCATTGGCGCTGGCATCGACCTGTGTTTCGGTTGAGTAATTGTCTCGTCCCGAGCCGGGGCTGCCGTTCGAAGTGACTCCGGTCCCGGTGACACCCGGGGCGAGCGTCACGAGCGAGATCATGTTGCGGCCGGCAAGTGGAAGTGCGGACAACGTCTCTGTGGGTAACGTTTCCTGAAGGCGCGTATCGGCCGTATCAAGTAACGGCCCCTGAGAGCTGACTTCGACCGTTTCAGTCGAACTGCCAACCGCAAGATTGACGGGAACGTTAAGAGGCTGGTTCGTCTCAAGAGTCAGCCCAATCTTGGACGTGCTGAAGCCCTTCATCACCGTGGTGAGCTCATACGATCCTGGAGCCAGACTGACAAACTGGTAGACGCCAGCTGGCGAGGTGGTTGCAAGACGTTGCTCACTCGTAGCCGTGTTGCGGAGCGTCAGGGCAGCGCCCGGTACGATGGCGCCGCTGGAATCTGCGACGATGCCAGAAATACTTCCACCAAACTGCGCATATGCTGCATCGGCGACAAACATGAGGGAGCAAAGAACTATGAGACCAAAGGTGCGCTTTCTAATGATAGCCATCGACAGCCTCCAAGATTTTGTTACGTGGGCCCAGATCGTTAAGCAGTGAGTCGCCAGTTGTCGGGGAACCTTTTCTGCACCAATGCAGAACGTCGCCGTTTTCGTGTCATACTGTGGGAAAGCGTTTTCTTAAGAAGCCGGATTTTAACGCAAATTCAATCGCCCTGAAGAGTAGTTAGGCCTAAACAGATTTGTCAAGAAGTTTCTCAACCCAGGGTTGGAGTCTCGAATTTTTCAAGTCAGCCAGATTCGGGATCATCTAAATTCGTCTTCCGAGCGCGGGTTATGAGGCGTAATAACTGCGATGACTGGCGGCTCGCTTGTGCGGAGAAACTTCATCACCAGGCAATCTGTTGGAAAGATGTATAAGTTATGTTGATGATGCAAATGCAAACAATTAGTGGATGAGATGAAAGCGAAACCTAGGAACCCTGGGGATAAAATGTCGGAGCGGATGGATATCCGCACCATCGCCCGCGCCGCCAATGTTTCCATTGCAACCGTCTCGCGGACCATGAACAGGGTAGCGACGGTCAATCCTAGAATGGCAAAACGGGTGTGGCAGGTAATCGACGAGTTTGGCTACTTTCCCAATACTCAGGCTCGCTCTCTGGTTTCGGGTCGCAGCCGCATTTTTGGCCTCATCGTTTCCGAAATCACCAACCCCTTCTTTCCGGAGTTGATTCAAGGATTTGAAGACATCGCCGTTGAACACGGTTACGAGATTCTGGTAAGTTCCACCAACTACGACCCGAAGCGCATGTCGCACTGCATTCGCCGGATGCTCGAACGCAAGGTCGAGGGCGTCGCGGTGATGACCTTCGGCGTTGGAGAACCCCTACTCAATCAGATGGCCAAGCGCAAAGTGCCACTGGTTTTTATTGACGTCGGTCCGAAGGGGCCGGGCATCAGTCTGCTCAAAGTGGACTATCACCATGGGATTCGCCAGGGTGTCCAGCATCTAGCCGTACTGGGACACAGAAATATCGCGTTTATCAGCGGTCCTGCGAGGCTTCACTCCGCGCAGTCGCGCCAAGTGGCTTTTTCTGCCTCACTGAAGGAGTGTGGCATCACTCCTAACCCGAAATGGATCGTCGAGGGAGACCATACTATGGAAGGAGGGATGACCGCCATGAAACGTCTTCTTTCCACAAAGAAGATGCCTACCGCTATTATGTGCTCAAACGATATGACGGCCATTGGCGTCCTGCACAAGCTCTATCGCGCCGGCCTACGCGTACCGGATGATTTCTCAATTATCGGCTTCGATAATATTCACATCGCGGAGGTAACAATTCCACCGCTGACTACAGTCGAGATGTCGCGTTTGGATCTGGCACGCGCCGCGGTGACTGCCTTACGCGAACAAGTGGAATTAATGGACGATTCCCCTAAGAAAGGTGAATTCTCCATTCGAGCGAATTTGGTTGTGCGAGAATCAACGGGTTTTCCGCGGGGAACGATGACGCGTCTTGAGGGAAACAGTCTTGCCAAAGGTGGAAATACTGGTCGGGGCCATGTTCAACCTGAGTAACTAACCCGAAATCACATCTACACCAAGCGTAGTTCAAAGTGACCTCTTGAGACGATGAGGATCAACTGACTTCATTTCTTGTCTACAGCTAGAACTGTGAAAGCCAGGGTGGTCGTGGAGTGAAACTTGTCTCCCGGCCGCAAAACGGTTGTCGGGAAGCTGAGTTCATTCGGTGAATCAGGGTAATGCTGTGTCTCAAGGCAAAACCCAGAATATTTCACAAACCTCATCCCGCGACGCCCGACAAAACTTCCATCCAGGTGATTGCCTGAATAGAACTGAACTCCTGGCTCCGTGGTCATGACCGTCAGCATGCGTCCAGTGTCAGGATCATGTACCTTTGCGGCTAGCTTCATCTCCCCATTTTTTCCGTTCAGTATGAAGTTGTGGTCATAACCACCGGCAAGACGAAGCTGCTCGTCTGGCTTATCGATGCGAGAGCCGATCGCCGCAGCGTGGCGAAAATCAAGTGGAGTTCCCGCTACAGAAGCTTGTTCTCCAGTCGGTATGAGGTCCGCGTTAATTGGGGTGTAGCTGTTGGCGTTCAACATGACGTTCTCACCCAAAATGTCTTTCTTATCACTTCCCGTGAGATTGAAATATGCGTGATTTGTCAGGTTGAGGACGGTTGCCTTATCTGTTGTGGCGAAATAATCGATGCGGAGCAAATTGCCGTTCAGCGTATATCTGACCCTGGCAGTCAGGTTGCCGGGAAAACCCATATCGCCATCTCTACTGATCAAAGTAAATTCGACGCCGTTCGGAATTTCATGTCCCTTCCACACTAGACGATCGAAGCTGGTGGGGCCGCCATGTAGAGCGTTCCGTCCATTGTTTAGGGGCACATGATAGTTTTGTCCGTCTATAGAAAACGTGCCGTTTGCGATTCGATTGCCAAATCGACCGACGACCCCACCAACATGGGTTGTGTCGTTCAGATATTCCTGAAGCGAATCGTAGCCGAGGATAACGTCTGAGACTTGACCGTTTCTATCGGGAGTCCTAATACTCACGAGCCGCGCGCCGTAGCTCATAGCACGCACCTCAAGCTGCGCGCTCCTAAGGGTATAAATCTCGATTGTTCGACCGTCGGAGCTGCGGCCCCATTCAACTTTCTTGACATCTGCCTCCGTTGCCGCACCTCGAACGACGATGATCAGGAATGCGACCCAAAGCACCACCTTCATGTTTTCACCTCCCGAGGAATTTCTAGCCCATTGCAGAGCCGCACCCTCGAACGTTGATATCACAATCGACAAAGCCGTCCTTGGACAACAGCAGCAAAATCTGCTCTTCGCAATGGTACGACCAAGCGGAAGCCACAGAATTATGAACTTTGGCATTTTCTCTAGCGGACGGACAATTTACCTTGACAATCCTTTTGCATCGGTACTACCTTTGCCGTCGCTAATAAAAACGCAGATCGTCGGAACATTAAGTTCAGATTGAGGACACCGTATGCTCGATCCAAAGGTTTCTTTTCGACCCACAACTTCTTTCGAGAGATTTAAGGCTAAATACGGTGATTCTGGTAAACGCTTTCTCACGCGACTCCAGTTCACTGCGTTCACAAGGTTCAAAGGGGGTAAGGTTCTCCGGAGCCAGGCCATGCTCTCCGCCGCGAGGAGCATAGTTACTCTGGGTTTTATTGGGATGGCAAGCGTGCTGCCTTGCTCGGCACAATTCAATAGCAGCATCCACGGTGTCGTGCAAGATCCGGCCGGTGCGGCAATTGCGGGCGCCAAGGCCAGTCTCACGAACCTTGGCACAAATGTTTCGACGTCGACCACAACCGATAGCGCCGGTGTGTTCGATTTTCGGAGCCTTCCTGCTGGCGAATACCGAGTACAGATACAGGCAGCAGGATTCGCAAACGCTTCTATCCATTCCATTCTGCAAACAGATGAAAACCTGAACGTTCCTGTAAAGATGACCATTTCGGGGAACGCAACTGTTGTCGATGTCCAATCTGAAGCTCCGTTGTTGGATACGGCTGATAGCCGCATACAGACGACACTCCCTCAAACACAGATCGAAACTCTGCCCATGCAGGGCCGCACGGTTATCAGCCTGATATCGCTGGCTCCAGGCGTCACTGGATTGGGTCTCGCATCCGGGAGTCCACCCGATAATTTCAATGTTGAGACGACGAACAATGTCAGCGCAAACGGTAGAGGGTTTGACGGTAATTTATACGTTGTCGATGGTCTCGACATTACCAGTTCTGTGCGGCCGGGAGTTATTAACACCTCGCCGAATCCTGATTCCGTGCAAGAAGTAGCCATTCAGACTAATACATATTCCGTGGAGTACGGTAGAGCCGGCTCCATCCAAACGGCGATTAGCACCAAGTCGGGCACAAACCGTCTCCACGGTTCGGCCAGCTACTACTATACTTCGCAGCAATTTTGGACCCGGTCCGAGTTCGTCAGCAAATACGCCCCATTCCACTACAACAACCTCTCCGGGACAGTTGGCGGGCCGATTGTCAAGAACCACACCTTTTTCTTCGCATCGGTCGAGCCCCTGCGGTCTCTGACGACTTCCAGTGCAGCAACGACATTTGAATCACCCGAGTTTGTGCAGTTCGCAAAGCAAGCTGATCCCAATTCAATTGGGACCTCTCTCCTGACGAAGTATCCTGTCACCAAAGCGACATTTACAAGTGTTGCCAAGACAGCCCAGGCTGTCTTTGGTGCGACTTGCGGAACTCCAGCGACCCAGAACATCCCCTGCTCTCTGCCGGTCATCGACAATGGAAATTATTCGCTGAGTCCTTACAGGAATGGAACCCAGTGGTCAGTGCGCATCGACGAGAATCTCAGCCACGACAGAATCTACGGAAGCTATTACAACACTGGCCTATCGACACTCACGGCTTCGCCCCGTCAAGGAATGGACCTCGGCAATTCGCAGACCAGCCGATCCGGACAGGTCAACGAAACCCACACGTTCTCTCCAAAGATGCTCAACGAAGCGGCCTTCGGATACCTTCAGATTGAAGGTATTGCCGGAACCTCAGGTCAGTTTGACGTTCCCATCTCAACGATTCAAGGTCAGGGTACTGGCGTAGGAGTGGGACCAGCCGGTCAGGATTTCATCCAGCATAATTACCACTGGCGCGATACCTTTAATCTGGTTCGCGGCCGTCATAACTTGCGTATGGGATTCGAAGGCTTCCACGGTGATGAGCTAACGTTGTTTGCTACCCAATATTCACAACCGTCATTCGTCTTCACCAATCTCTTGAATTTTGTGACGGACTCACCATTTTCAGAGGGCAATATCTATTACAACCCTCTCACCGGCTTACCGAAACCATTTAGCCTGGGCGTCTCAAGCACCACCTATGGCTTCTTTGTGCAAGATGAGTGGCACGTCACGCCCCGCGTGACTTTGTTGCTTGGTGGCCGTTTCGACAATTTCGGTAATCCTTATCCTTCGAAAGCACTCGGATCTGTGCTGAGCAACTTTTATCTTGGGACGGGCTCTGATCAATTGATACAGGTCTCGAACGGCAGTTTGAAGAACACTAGCAACGTCTACAGCAATTCTCCGAAAGCATTTTCTCCCCGTGCTGGTTTTGCCTGGGACCCAACGGGCCGCGGGACGTGGGCAGTTCGAGGTGGCATCGGTCTCTACCACGATTGGTTTACGAATGGCGAACTAACCGTTCCCTTGCGATCAAATCTTCCTACGTATTCCTTGCCAACGTTTCTGGCCACTCAAGGAACAAAACCCATCTTCTCAGTTGGCACCAGCTCAACGTATCCTTTCGGCTATACATTGGTGACACAGCCACCCTCAGTTCTGGATAGTCACGGCGGAGTAGTCGGCCAGCAAAACTCGATCGGCGGAACGGACCCAAGTCTGAAAGAACCAAACATTCTTAATTACACCATTGGGGTAGAAAAACAGCTTGGCCATCATATCGTGGCTGGGATCAACTACGCAGGATCTCAAGCCTACAATTTACCTGAAGGCAATGTTTCAACCATCAATGCAAATAACGATGTTAATCGAGTGGCAGGAAACCTGATAGTCAATAACAATGTTCTGGTCCGTCCTAACCGGAGCTTTGGAGCAATCAACTATACGAAGAATGGCAACCGATCGAACTATAACGCTTTTATTGCCACTCTTACCGGAAGGTTTGGCTCCAGAGATACGTTTCAGACGTCCTACACACATTCGCAAGCATATGACTATGGACAACAATATCCCGATGCCAACGTAGATATCTCCCAGTACAGAGGACCGACAGCTTTCAACGTTCCCAACCGTTTCTCCTTGAGCGAGAGCGTCGAGCTTCCTTCATTCAAAGACAACAATCTTGTCGTCAAGTCTCTTGCTGGCGGTTGGGTCGTATCTGGTGCCGTGATTTTAGAAAGCGGGATGCCCTTCACGGTTCTAACAACAGCTACCTTCCAGCCAACTTTCGATGCATCGGGGCATGTCAACGGATTGAAGGCCGGTAGCGGCGACTACAACGGAGATGGATATAACTACGACTTTCCAAACGCCCCCGCGACCGGTTATTCGCAACCGACGGATAGACAATCATACTTGCATGGACTCTTCCCTGCTTCGGCCTTTTCAATTCCAACTCTCGGAACAGAAGGAAATGAGAAACGGAACCAATTCAACGGGCCCGGATACGCAAATACTGACATGGCGCTCCTGAAAAATATTCCGCTAACAGAAGGCTTACGTTTTCAGTTCCGCGCTGATTTCTTTAATGTCTTCAATCGTCCGAATTTGTCTGGCTTTATAAGTGATCTCTCGAACTCTCAGTTTGCCAAGGCTACCTCCACATTCAATCCACGGTACATCCAACTCGGGGCCAAGATCAGCTTCTAGGGAGTACTAGTTCCATAAGAGATCAATCAAACCAAAGGTGCGGTTGAGCATCTATTCCAATCTGCTCAGCCGTTTTCTTTTCGAGGTGAGGATGAAAGACCGGTTTTCCAGAAGAGACATTATAGGGGGAATGGGCGTCGGGCTCGCCGAACTATTGTTTTCCAGGAACATCAGCGCAGCGGGCTTCTTTGCTCCTACTCCCGCCTCTGAAGCAGGGGCCGCTAACGGTTCGTTAACCTTGGTAGCCTTTAGTGACAAGATCCTTCGCGTTCGAGTTGTCCCGCTATCGAAGCTGGGCCCGGCGAGTGAATACGGAATTGTTCCGAGAGAGTCAACCAAACTGTTGGATCAACCTAAGAACCCTGACGGCTCGCGGACCGTGAGGTGGGGTGCAAATAAGATCCAGGTGCAGGAAGGCCCGCTGCGGCTCACGATCACAGATGCAACGGGCAAGGTGTGCCAAGAATTACGGTTCGACGCTCAGGGCGGTCCAGTCCATTTCCGGCTCGGCGACGGACCCGTGTACGGTATGGGCGAAGGCGGGCATCCCTTCAATAGACGAGGCACGACCGATACAGTGCGCAACGGCCAGCACCGGGGAGACCTGGCGACGTATGGGGCCCGGGTTCCAATTCCGTGGCTGATCGGTACGGAGGGATGGGGACTCTTTTTTGCCCACCCCGCTGGTACGTTTGACTTGACCGGAGAGCCGGGACTCTTTGTGCCGTCGCCCGACACGCCGACTCGGGACATCTTCGTCTTACTCGCAGATACGCCTTCAGAGTTGTTGGGGGCATGGGCCGATCTCACTGGACATCCGCACATGCCACCGCTATGGTCGCTGGGCTTTCAACAGTCCCATCGCACGTTGGCAAGCCGGGACGAGGTGTTGAATGAGTGTAAAACTTTTCGCGAAAAGAAATTGCCGTGCGACGCCATGATCTATCTAGGCACCGGATTTTGCCCGTCAGGCTGGAATACGGAGCATGGTGCTTTTGTCTTTAATCCGACTGTGTTTCCCGATCCTGCAGCGATGTTCAAAGAGATGCATGAAGAGCATTTCAAGGTCATCCTTCACGTCGTTAGTCCACCGGAAGATCTGCATGGCTCCGTCAAAGACACTGGTGCTGCCGCCGTGGATCCTAGCAATGCAGCCAAGTATTGGCTGCAACATAGGGACATCCAGAAGCTGGGCGTGGATGGTTGGTGGCCCGATGAGGGCGACGAACTCCCGCCACCCTCACGCCTCGCTCGCAATCAGATGTATTGGGAGGGTTCGCAATTGTTTCAGCCGAACACCAGACCCTTCTCGCTCCATCGCAACGGCTATGCCGGCATGCAGCGCTACGTATGGCTTTGGTCGGGCGACACACTCTCCACTTGGAAGACACTCGCTGCCCAAATCATGGTCGGAATCACTACTGGCCTTTCAGGAATTCCCTATTGGGGGACCGATACCGGCGGGTTCGTGCCAACGAAAGAATTATCAGCGGAGTTATTTGTGCGATGGTTCCAATTCAGCGCATTTTGCCCATCCTTTCGCTGCCACGGTCGTACGTGGAAGCTGCGTCTACCATGGGGTTGGGACCTCGGCACGTACGAACCTGGCGAGTATGACGGTCAATTTGAGTCGGCTACACTTCCTCCACCACAGGACCTGCACAACACTGCGGTAGAGGGCATTTGCAGAAAATATTTGAACCTGCGCTACCAGCTCCTACCCTACCTCTATTCAACAGTGGCCGAGACACATGAGACCGGCCTCCCCATCATGCGCGCACTTTGGATCTACTATCCACAAGATCCTAAGGCAACAGAGACCGACGACGCCTATATGTGGGGGACATCAATTTTGGTCGCTCCAGTGATCGAAAAGGGGGCCGTGCAGCGGAAGACCTATCTGCCACAAGGACAATGGTGGGACTTCTGGACGCAAACCGAAATAGAGGGGGGCAAGGATGTAATACGAAATGTGGACCTGGAGACCATGCCTCTCTACGTCAAGGCAGGCTCAATTCTGCCAATAGGACCAATTAAGCAATATGCCGATCAGAAGGTCACCGAGCCTCTTACACTCAGGGTATACCCAGGATCAGATGGGAACCTTAGCCTTTACGAAGATGATGGGATCACTTACGGGTACGAGCATGGAGACTTCACAAGGCTCGAATGCGCATGGAACGACCACGATCGCACTCTTTCTCTCAAGACAAAGTCCGCTCCGAAGAAACCTGCCGCCCGTAGATCACTAGTGATCGAAGTGGCTGGAATTGCAGGCACCAAAACAGTCATTTTGGACGAGCACCCGCTTGTGGTCAAGCTCTGACACTCATACCGTAATTGTGTTGCTCCCAACACCTCTAACTTGCTGTTACCCAGACCCTAAAGGCGGAGAGTATCGCCGCCTACTACGGCATACGGAAGCTAATGCGACAGAACCTGCGAACCGGAACAAGTTCAACATGAAAACCGCTGGTCGATGTTCTTTGCTTTGGGCGATCTGAAACTATTTGCCGCGCAACTTCACCAGGAAGGCGAATTGGAAGTGCAAGCTACGTGGGCTTCATACCTCGAGGGCTACAACCTCATAGATTTGGATCGATGGCACAGTGAGTTCGACGATGCGGCCAGTCTGATTGAACTGAACATTTGTCTCTGCGCGCAGAAGCGAGGCCGTCTTGATCTTTACCTCGCGCGGCAGGCGAACGCGAACCGTCTGGTTGCCGAGAGCGACTGGCTTGCGCATGCGGCCTCGGAAGGCGTTCGGGCCGTTGTAGTTGAGCATGTGGACTGCGAAGCCCGGCTCTGTCTCCCAGGCGATCACCTCCATCAGTCCTTCGCCTTGCACATGAACGGAATTGTTATCACCCATGAGCCACTGCACCGCGTTGAGGAGTTGACGTCCAAGATCGACGTTATCCGTCCTCCAGTAGGTAGCGTCCATGTCTCCAGCGAAGTAGGCGAGGCGTGACTTGCCTAATTCGCGCAGCACGACAGAGGGCATGTTCGACGGGTCCTCCCGAGCGAAGACTGCTTCGGGAGGATAGACGGGATACGGCCTAATGTAGGTCATCACGGGGTTTGTGATCGGAGCAAGAGGAACGCTCCACACGGGGCCGGCGATCCAGGCGGTTTCTTCGAAGCCGTTGGTAAGGGAGTTGCGTTGCTTAATCAATTGGAGGTGCACTGAGGTGATAGGATCGGTAGCTTTCGCCTCGGAGCGCTGACGATCTCCAACCTTGCTAATGCCAAAGAGCTTGCCGATCGCGAAATCGGCGCGCGGTTTGCCGGTCTCATAGTAGAGCCCGGTTTCAAAAGTTGCCAGCAACGAGCCACCACTCTCAACGTAGTTCTCAAGTGCATGGCACTGTGCGTCGCTTAGCAGCGCAACGTTGGGAAGTATGAGAGCTGAGTACTGCGAGAGGCGTTTCTCGTTGAGATCCTCTTCATGGACAAAGTCAAACGGAATTCGAGCCTCCGTCAAGACGGAGTACATGCCTTCAATATGATCTGTTTTCTCTTCCGCAGTAGGGGCCGTATAGAGAGTCACTGATTTTGATGAGGCGACAATCGCGATCTTCGCAAGAGAACGAATGTTATGGAAGTGCTTGTCGTGACGTGCGTGCCAGCTTAGGAAGTCGCGACCCGGACCCTGCCAGCGGCGATCCTCCTCAAGGCCTTGCTCCATGCCCAGCCAGTGATACCAGACGATGCCGCCTGCGGCTGCGGTCTGCGACATGCGGCACTCGGGTTCGACTGACGTGTCGGTGACCTGGCGCCACATGATATGGCCAGAGCGCGAATAGCTTGCAGTAACAGCGGTGACGGGCCGATCTCCCATGAGCGCGTGTGCGAACTTGACTTGCTGAGAGTCCTGCCAAACCGGAGCGACCAGGCCGGAGCGCGATTGATTATCTGCGGTGTACCAGAGGGCTTCGCGTGTAAGTTTCCACTGGTCCAAACCGGATTCTTTGAGACCGCCGCCAAGGTTGCAGCTGTAGAAGTTATTCGGGCTCTTTTCGAGCACAACCTTCTTGTAGAGGTTGATGAGATCGGCTGCACCGTCCATGAGGGAGGCCCGGTATTGCTCGGAGTGTGGGTCCCCGATCTTCTTGCAGTTCTCACAGTAGCAGACCTGTAGACCGGGCCAACCGTTCATGTACACACCGTCGATGTCATAGCGCCTATTAAGTTCGCGGATGATGGCAGGCTGCTGCTCTGAGTAATGACCGCTGAATTGACAAGTGAACGCGATGTTGGGTGCTGAGTACTGAAGACTTCCATCCTGATTGCGCCTGAACCATAGCGGATGGACTTCTAAAAGTCTGGGATCAAGCCATTGGATGTCGGGACTCATGCGCGCATAGACTCGGATACCTCTGGATTTTGCTGCCCTGACGCACTCTCCAAATAAGTCGCGATCGTTGAGATAAGAACTGCGATGAAAGAAGGGAACCTCTGTTGGATAGAACGCTACTGGGCCAGAGACGGAGAGGGCAACAGCCCCGACTTTGGCCGAAGCCCAGTAGTCGGCCCACTTTTCAACATTCCCATACTGCGGGTCTTTTTCATTAAAGTTAGTCTGTCCAATGCGCTTGATTCGACGGTACCAGGAAGTTTCGGCTGCGCCTGTTGAAGGTGCGGCCGCTGGATCGATGGACAAAACAGACAGAACGGAGGGCGGCGTCGAGAGAGTTGCGACCAGGCTGCCCGCTCCCATCAGACTGAATTCGCGCCGATTAGGCTTCATGTATTTGCTGCTCCGATGCTTGGTGATACGCCGCGATGGGTTGGAAACACACCGAAATGATAACGCGTGAGAGCGCCAACAGTTGTCCCCATCGATAGGAAGTTCCGGGAGAACGACGTTCTGCGCGACGTCGTCTGCTTTTCCGATAGTGCAGCTTATGTATCGTCTGGCTAGATTGCCGCCGGAGCTGAAGACTATTCCGTCATGAAACGGCGCCGCACAGCTGACTAATAAGGCGTATGGTTAGCTCAAGTACCGGCCCGGCTCTTTGCTTCCCGCCTCTCATCGCTTTGTTGCAGGCGAGCGACATCTAAACGCAAAGGATGCGGTATTGGTAGGAGCGGAATGAATGCACCTCGTTTTAGCTGGCCTATGAATCTACCGCGGCTCCTTTGGTCGCCCAGAACATGTCCACTATGTACGTCTCTTGAGTTCACTGAGGCGGAATTGCAGCCTATGGATAGGCCCTTGGCCTTCTTTTCATTGCGGCCGCTTCGCTGCGTCAACTGCTGGCGAAGGTACTACGGCTTTTTTAACGCACGGAAAGCAACAAGTTGAGACTAAGTGTGACGATCAGCCACCGGCAGGAAGGAGAAATATGACAAATCCGCAGTACCAATCAGGTGACACGTCCAACGACGTGCTATTTCGGCTCGATGCGATACACCCGCAGCCCTCACTGAATTATCGGATCATCGCGCAAAGTGAGCAAGAGGTGCAGGATGTGCAGAACGCTCCAGCCATAAGTATGAGCACTTTCATATCTCAGACCGAGCAGACGCAGCTTCTGACTCGAATAAGCATCTATAGCCAAAGAGGCGAAAGCAGTGCAGAGATTAGGCTACTTTACATGAATGAAGTCGCATACTCTACCTGGAAAGCAATGGGAAAAAGTCCACACGTGATCGGTTCCCAGCATCGGCCGCCCACAACCGCTTCACTGACATTTGCCGTTCCTTTCAGCGACTGAAGAAAGTTGCGTGGGCTTTTGAATGATGCCCGCGCGGATTCGAGTGCCTGGGTATCAGCACCCTACCAGCCATATTGGCCAACAGTACCGAGAAGGAATAGCTTGCGATCACGACGATTTGGGTACTCGTGTTGAGAAGGGATGACGATCCGGTCGTCCATCAATAGTTTTATCCCCAGTCTCGCTTGACGCCTCCGCAGGTGTCCTATGCTGAAACTTTCCAGCAATGGATGGCGATGACACCGATATACAGACAAACCTTTTGGGTATGTCGGGAGGAGAAGACTTCGGTCTTCTATTGGCCTACCAGGGGTCACCACACCAAACGTCAAAAATCGTACGCTAC
>JAOAPF010000127.1 GCA_025462755.1 Edaphobacter sp. | reverse complement strand
CGTGATCCGAGTATTCCTGAACAATTTCCATATTGTGCGAGGCAGCGTATTGACGGACCACCTCCAGTTGATTTTCAGGAGAATACTGCTGGTGCTCAGTAGACATGCGCACGTATTGCGCTGCGCGTATGGGAAGAGGCGTGTTTGTGGACGTAGTAGACGTCTCCATTGGTATGCCAACAATTCTCGCACAAATTTCCGGGGCGTTGAGTTTAATGCGTAATCTACTGAAAATAAGCTACATATCGCCTCCGCCAAATAAAGGGCCGAGGAAACTTTCACACTAAGCGCCAATAGGCGCCGGAACTTTCATCGCATGCGGACACTTGCTGTGGGTGTTGAAAAAGTCGATATCCACAAAAACGGCGTGGTTTTGGGGGATAGAAAATGCCTGGGCGACCCGAGAAAATCGTTTGTAAGGCATCCTGACGCGACGCAATTCGGGACCTCTTCCAGCAGACGAGTTTTTCAACAGCCACTTGCTTTCATCGAAAGTGAATTCCTCCATCGCAAGTTGTTGAACCCACAGAAGCGAAACTTTCACTTTAGACGTCAACGCACAGCTTCTGTACGGAGCCACTTTCGATGAAAGTAGAGATCGATAAAATGAAAGTGGCTGTGTCCCATGTAAGTAGCTAATACTAAGATGTTTACTGAGCATGTCCAGGGTGAAATGTCTGTTTTGGGGTTCACATGCCATCAAAAATGTCCCATTCGAAGGGTTCGAATGGGACATTTTGTTTCCCAAGGCCTATATGGGTCTCCGACGTAGACCAACCCTGAAACCTAGCTAACAGCGTAACCGCAGAGTGAGCTGTGCGGAGACACTTAAAATCCTCCGCCAGCTGGAGGTGAATAATTATTCTGCCTACTGAATAATAGATTTGCCTACTGTACAAATATTCCGCCTACTGGTGACGGACAACAGTTCCATGAACTGACGCTTTGACACGGGCCAGCAGCCCGAATTAAGAGGGAGTGGAACGTGACAACTATTCTGGCAACTTTACAAATCGGGCGAGTAATTCTGGCAACTTTTAACAACCGCCTATTTTGCTGAAACCGCTGATGTTGCGCTCTGATCTGGACAGTAATTTTGGTATATGGCCCTTAGTAACTTCCTTCTGTGGAACGATGATGTCGAGTGGCAGCACAACAACCTGCCTCTCGCAAGCTGCCTTTACTGGGATGTTCGACATCGGTGGATCTCCTAATCGCCTAGGAGTTGGCGCATTACCGACGTGATTAGCAGAAGCCGTTCCTTTGTCAGTTCCGCCTTTGCGATAAGGGCCTTTTGCTCGCGAACCCGCTGCTTATACACCTGGACCAACATGTTTCCGGTGACTTTGCGGCGAACTTCTTCCGCTTTGCCCTCCTTCTGCCTCTTCTCAACCCGCTTCGCGATAAGTCGCCGAGCGGCGGCCAGTTTGGTTCCCCTCAACTGCCCCGTTTCGTATGCTTGCGAAAGAGCCTCGGAGAGCCTAAAGCAAGTCCACAACTATAGGGACCGTATGGTGGAGCGCGGACACGCTGAATACAACAAGCAGAGCATACGTGTTAAAAGCAAACATCCGATTGACGAACTGCTCCGCCGCGGCATCATTGAAGAACACCATCAGGATAGCGGCAAGCGCAATATGACGATCCGCGATTGCACATTCGGACGCGTCTCGGGACGGATTTACAACGATCTCGGCGTGGGTGACGGCGAAATAGATGCTATGACGCTGTATGTCACGACCTGCGGGAAAATGCCGAAGCGTCCGATGGAATGGTAGAGCTCGTCTGCTTCAGGACGCCAGACATGGATGGGAATTACTTCAGCGCCACTGATTACACAATGCTTTACCAGCTGGCCCCAAACATCCAAAACGCATTCGAGGAACTGGATAAGGCGCTCGGTGAAGCGCGCGAGCAGATTCGCGATCGATTAGAGAAGTGCCGGCCCTAGTCGTAATTCGTAAGCTCCCTCTTTTCCTCATGCGCCTTTGCTGGACGCAGCTCTGGTTTCGCATTCGACACATAGGAATCGACCTTTTCGAGGGCCGCGGCGACTTTCGATTTCGTCTCATCGCTGGCGGCTCCAGTCACATCCGGTTTAGATGCACCCCTACTCGTCGGGCGCAACAAGTATGCCAGCAAGGAGCTGGTGCCCAGCACAAGGAGCCAAGGCAAAGAATTAGGTCTTCCGCGCTCTTTTCGGGTCCAACCATAGAACTCGTCGACGGTGCCTAACGATTTGCTCAGCGTTATCTCCCCTTCAGGGTTGTGCCCGTAAGAGCGCAGATAAGCTCCCACATCTTCAATCGCGACTGCCTGTCCAGGAGTGAATTCCCCGGGTATTCCAAATAAAGAGACCTTTCCGTTGTCCTTTTTCCTTGCCTGTATAGCAAAGCTTACGCGGCCGAAATTGAAGCAAAGGATTTTTGTGAAACCTTTGGCCGCGGCTTCTTCAATCTTTTCCGGGCAGCAATTCGGATCAAGGTATTCGAACTGGTCACTTTGAAATTCCTCGGTGGCGATGTCAAGAGTGCGCTTAGCAATCCTCGTTTTGAACCAAAGAAAATACTTCTGCCTCCGGAGCACACTTTGCACGATTCGCTGCCATTCGGCGAATGTGATTGCGATACATTCCTTAGGTCCAATATTCATCTTAAAACTTACCGTTCGCTCGTCGGTGAACGTGTCGGTAACGCTCATCTTCATTGACAAGGTGTTTTTCAGGGGTACAACAGCGACCTCCAGCGCGTTCGCCACTTCAACAAGCAATGCGCGAGAAACGCCAGTTTTCTCGTTTATTTCGACGGAAGCTGAGTTTCCGCAGGGGACGTTCGTTGCTTTAACACGGCGCCAGTAATGGCCTTGGATTACGTGAGTGTCAGCATCATCGATAAAGTTGTGATCCGGAAAGACCGCGCTGACCGGGGTCGGATTCTGGTAGCCGGGTCTGGTTATCGGGGGAATCTCATCGTTGATTTTCATCTCTAACCCTCGGACGAAATTAAGTCGCGTAATTACTTCCATCGGGCCTAATTGCATGGTTTGTCGCGCCCTTGCATTCTACGCAATAATGGGGTTAGGAGGGAGAGGGTCTAACTGGCTCATAAAAAGATGTTGCGTTTTATAAAATTTCCAGCATACCCTAACTACGCCCTGATGAAACCCGCCATTGACACGGGTTTTTTAGTATATGAAGTTCAAATCAGTTCATTCCACGCATGGCAGCAATGCCCATCACAAGCTTCGGTTCATGCCAGGCGGTGAGGAAGATTTCTGCGCCTCGTCCGCGTTGCCCGCCGGCCAGAGGCGAATAAAAAAAGACCCACTCGAAGGTGTCAGGAAACGGCTGATCAAGCGGCCATCCAGTTATTCGCATAATTTCTTCCAACTGTTCCTTGCTGCACACTGTCTCTGGCCTTGCTACGATCAACCTACGCCAAGTTTCTTCCACCCGAGCTACTCAACGGGGTTGCCGGAGAAGTTCGTGAAGTGGGCCCGGAAACTGCTGTGCCGAAAGACACCTAAACCAGTACCGAGGAACCGCGGCTTCGCTTCCTGCCAAATTAGTGGAGACAATCTCGCGAGCCTTAGATTCCCACTTCGGTTATCACTGTTCGTCAGGTCAGCAACTTAGCCTGCTGTCCCTGCTTGGTGATCAGTGAAACGGCCCTTTTGTCGAAGGAAACGAAGGTTTCGGCGCCCAGCCAGTTACCCTCGTGGGCGATCAGGCCGTCCGCAAAGTCTCCGCCAGCATTGAGGATCGCTAATCCGGCATCCACAGCCGGACGATTGACAGCGACATTGCTGGCATCGAGCAGCGCATTGAGGGCGGCGGAAATATCCCCCAGCCCGAAGTTGTAAACCCGACGCAGCACCCAGACGAACTCGCAGAGGCATGGCAGAGAAACGGCGATCAGCTCGGCTTCCTTGAGGAGCTTGGTTGCAGCCTGGGCCTGTTTCACGTCGTCACGCACCACGGCGCGGATAAGAATGTTCGTGTCCGGGGTGATCTTCATTCCTGCCCGGCCCAGTTGGCCGCCGCCGCCTCGTTGATCTCATCGAGAGTCGCGATCTTCTTGGTCTTGCCCGCAAGCAGGCCGAGGAAGCCGTCTATTGTTCCGGCAGGCCGCATGGCCCTGAGGGTCACCCGGCCATCCGGCAGCTTGTCCAACTCGATTTTTTCTCCCGGCTCGATACCAAGATGTTGCAGCACATCCTTACGGAATGTGACTTGCCCCCGCGCCGTTACCGTCAAAGTGGTCATGGCTAAATCCTCATGCTTCAAACTTGATTATAATGCAAAACTGCATTACCCGGGCACTGGACGAGGGAAAAGGAAGGCCGGCCGAGAAGAGCACAAGGTATGGGTGTGCGGTTCATTTCCATCTCTAAATGAACCTACAAGCCAGGCGGCCGGAACTGTCCTTTTTGACTTTCGTTTCGTCGGCCTTCGTCGTTAGCTCTGTATTGTTACTTTCTTCAGCACAAATTGCGTCGCGTATTCCGAAGCCCTGCGACCGGTTACGCAAAAACCGAGCGCAGGCAGGTCCAGACCGTGCAACAGCGGCTCGCACTGACCGAGGAGAACCGGCACCAACGCGAGATGCACGGAGTCGATCAGTCCGGCTTTGCAGATACTGCCATGACTATGCCGGCAAGCGAGCTTGAACATCCAAACGTCAACCTTAGCAAACCTCGCTGCAAAGCGAGCGAAAGGAGAGTCAATTCCAATAATTGAACGCCATACCGTCAATCGACCACGCAATTATGTTCGCCAATTGAGCGAGTTTTTTGATTTCGGAAGAGCTGCGATCAATGACATGGTACGGCGCAGTGTATTCCAGCATTCGAATCGGCGATAACGTACGGTTCGAGAAACCGCAAATGGCGGGCGCGCATTTCCAGGAAGGTGTCGACCTGAACCGACTCAGGACTGACACCTACTGAACCGCCCCGCGATAACGTTTTACTGTTTTACTAATCATGCGTAGTATTAATGTTGTCAACGGCTGGACGCCGCTGGCAATAGCTGGAGTGAGCGATATAGTAAGTCTCTTTTGAATCATAATCTTAGAGGCGTAACTGCCAATAAATAGAAGATGTTCGGGGGCGCGCAATTCGAGTCCCCCCTTCGGCACCAAAGTTTTCAGCCTCTAGAAACTGAGGCGACGGCAAGCGACTGCCGGCAGCAATCGAGTGTGAGCCCACATCGATTCTGGCGGGCTCACACTCGGGGCAGAGCTGTTCGCCTCACTCTTACCGCGAAATCGCAAAGGGACTATGTCCACACAGCTTGATCAGATTCTTGCCCACACGCTGTTGCAGGTAAAGGCCCGCAAAGCGGTCGTCGACTTCGGCCTGCTCGAACGCAAAGCTGCCGCCCACACTCCGCGTGGTTTTACCCGAGCGCTCCGCACCGCCGCGCAAAATGGCCCCGCCATTATCGCTGAGATCAAAAAAGCCTCGCCCTCAAAGGGCCTGATTCGCAGCGATTTTTATCCCGCAACCTTGGCGCGCACCTTCGAGTCGGCTGGCGCCGCCGCGCTCTCGGTCCTGACCGATGAAGAGTTCTTCCAGGGCTCACTCGAGTACCTCGAACAAGCGTCGGAGGTGGTCAACATTCCCTGCCTGCGCAAAGATTTCATGCTCGATCCGTTTCAGGTGCTCGAAGCCCGAGCCGCCGGTGCCGACGCGATTCTTCTCATCGTCTCCGCACACACCGATGCCGGGCTCAGCGATCTGCGTGACGAGGCCCACAGCATGCGCCTCGACGTGCTATGCGAGACCCACGACCGCAAGGAGATGGATCGCGCCATCGC
This sequence comes from Edaphobacter sp., assembly GCA_025462755.1. Lineage (GTDB taxonomy): Bacteria > Acidobacteriota > Terriglobia > Terriglobales > Acidobacteriaceae > Edaphobacter. The sequence continues at coordinate 17,284 of JAOAPF010000127.1, read as the reverse complement.
CCTCGGCTTCGATCTCATCGGCGTCAACAGCCGCGATCTGCGCACCTTTTCGGTTCACCCCGAGATCCTGATGGAACTCGCGGCGGGTATGCCCAAGGACATCGTGATGGTCGCCGAGAGTGGCATCCGCACGGCAGAAGATATCGCCCGATTGCGCGACGCCGGCTACAGCGCCTTCCTGGTCGGTGAAGCCTTGATGCGCCAGCCCGATCCCGCCGCCGCCTTGGCGCTCCTGCTCGATCGCGAATATTCTTCCGACATCTAATCGACTCGACTATCACGCCATGTGGATCAAAATCTGCGCGAACACCAACCTCGATGATGCACAGCTCGCCGCCGAGCTGGGAGCCGATGCTGTCGGCTTCGTCTTTGCGTCCAGCCCGCGTCAAGTGACTGCCGCCGAGGTTGCGCGCATCACCCCGCATCTGCCGGAAAGCCTCGAATGTGTCGGCGTCTTCCCCGCCCTTGAAGCCCAGGAGATCGCCGGCATCGCGCAGGAGTGCGGATTGACTGCGGTGCAGCTCCAGGGTGGCGTCAATCTGGAGTTACTCAGGCAACTCGACGACATATTCAACGGGCAAGTCAAGTTGATCCAGACCATCCACTGGCAGGTGGACGCCGACGCCGCAAACGCTGGGGTTGTGGTGGAGCAACTTCGACAGATCGACACAGATGGTCTAGCAGCCCGTGTGCTGATCGATGCGAAGGTAGGCTCGGCCCTCGGCGGAACCGGCATCTCCTTCGACTGGGACGCCGCTGGCGCCACTCTTGCCGAGGCGCGTGTAGCGGTGAAGTTGATTGTGGCAGGCGGTTTGCGACCGGAAAACGTCGCCGACGCAATCCGCAGGCTGAATCCCTGGGGCGTCGACGTCGCTAGCGGAGTGGAGCAATCACCTGGCCGCAAAAGCCCCGAAAGGCTCGCCGCCTTCATCCGCGCCGCACGGGATACCGCGAGGTAAGATCGTCCCATCATGTCGGATTCTGGTATGCAATCCGCTGAAACCATGTTGCACGGATCAGTGCTGGTGCTGTTGCAGTTCGACGTGTGCGAGGCCATTCGCCTGGACCGGCTGCAGGAGCTCATTCGCGCCCGCACGGTCGAGCAGCCGAGCCTGAAGCATCCCGCGCCCGGGTATGTTCGCTACCAGAGACCGCCGGTAGTGGAACCAGTGGAGACGCTGGTGCTGGAAAGCGGCGAACGGCTGCAGGGCGAAATCAAGTACTACGATTACGGCGTGCTGAGCTTAGTCTTCGAGCTCGCCTTTATGGGTGATTGGAGCAAGTTGACTCGGCTCGCCAGCCGGTGGGTGTGGGATGTCGACTTCGCGGCGCAGGCGACGGAGATTGTCCGCGGCAGACTCGAACGCGCCGCACCTGCGCTGGTGAAGCCATACAAGGAGTGGCTGAGCGAAGACTACCTGATCTTTCATATCCGGGAAATTACCGGCTCACCCTCCGTCACCGACTTGATTCATCAGCACGGCTTCCGCATCGCGCAGGTGGTTCGCGGAGATATGGGACAACTGGCCGAGAGTGAGTGCAATGAGGTGCTGCAGTCGCGCATCTCCTACTATGCGAACGACCTGACAGTGGTCGGATGGAATGCCGCATTCATTTATGACAGCACCGCGGGCGCAGAGACAGCGATCCAATTACTGGAGTATGCGAACTCGCAACTGCTCGAGTTCCGGCACTATGACGATCTGTTGACGAAAGAGCTGGAACGCGTATACACGCTGCTGGACGAAGGAACAGGTTTCTTTTCGCAATGGCGGCTGGCGCGGTCTGCGACTCGACTGCATACGGTGCTGCTCGATGTGGCGGAGCTTACGGAGCACGCCGATAATGCCATCAAATTTCTCAGTGATATGTTTTCGGCGCGCCTTTATAAGCTGGCGGCTTTGAAGGTAGGCGTGCCCGACTACAAGGATCTTGTGACCCGGAAAGTTGGCACCGCCGAGGAACTGTATCGTTTCATGGTGGACCAGTTCAACCAGAGCCGGGCATTCTTCCTGGAGCTGACAGTTGTCATCATTCTGGTGATCGAGTTGGTGTACCTGTTCCGCGGCAGACCGTTTTAGAGTAACTGCGTCCGCATAGACTCCACCGCCGCTTTGCTGCTCGAAGGCAAAAAACACTTGTCGTACTTGCTAGAGGAATTCCGCTCTCAGCCGCTATCACGTAGAGGGGATATCTGCTTGCAAATTGCAACAGCTTAGTGCCCGGACACGGGTTTTCAGAAATTGACGAAGACAGAGAACAACCCTAGATGTAAGGGTTACTGGTAGGGATCACCCTGCGGAAGGACCGGAGGGGTCTTCACGGGCGCGCCATGTGGTCCGCGTGCCCGAACCTCTCGTGTTCTAATCTTCGGCGCTCGATCGCGGAACAACTGCGGATGCATACGGGTCGTCGCGGTTTTTGGCTTCGCAAAGGCTAAGGACGGAGCCAGCGCAAGCCACAACGCGATGAAAATCTTCAGCCGCATAAGCAACCTTTTCCGCCTTCTTCCATAAGACGCGCAGGACATTGAACCGGATTCAAAATTGGGCCAGCACGTCCACCAAAGCAAGCGTCCTGAGTAGTACAACGAACGGGGGAATGAGTGCAGTATGGGCCAGATTCGGCCGGTTGTCACCTGAATTTCCCGCTCTCGTATACACACTTCTACACACTTCCATCACATCAAACGGAGGTCATTCCTCAGCGCTTCTGTTCTTCTACTTGCAATTCCTTCGCCATAAAGGCGTACTGATCGACCGTCCCCTCGATGCGTTTGCTCAGCGGCATCCCCGCTCCATGTCCAGCCCGGGTCTCTACTCGGATCAGGATTGGCTTCGGCCCCGCTTGCGCAGCCTGAAGGGCAGCGGCGTACTTGAAACTGTGAGCCGGGTAGACTCGGTCGTCGTGGTCAGCTGTCATGATCAGGGTCGCGGGGTAACTCACACTGTGCCGTATGTTATGGAGAGGAGAGTACTTATAGATGGCAGCAAACTCAGCCTCGTCCTCGGACGGTGAACCGTACTCCTCCTTCCACGCCCAGCCGATGGTGAATTTATCGAACCGCAGCATATCCATCACGCCCACCTGCGCCACCACGGCCCCGAAAAGGTCGGGTCGCTGCAGTTCGCACGCAGCCACCAGAAGGCCCCCGTTACTTCCCCCGGCGATTGCGAGCTTCGCCGGCGATGTGTACTGATTGGTTATTAGCCACTCTGCTAAGGAAATAAAGTCGTCAAACACGTTTTGTTTTCTCACCCGGGTCCCGGCCTCGTGCCAGGCCTCGCCGTACTCCCCGCCGCCCCGCAGGCTGGCCTGGGCGTACACCCCGCCCATCTCCATCCACATCACATGGGACGGCGCAAACTCCGGCATCAGCGAGATGTTGAAGCCGCCGTACGCGTACAGCAGTGTCGGCGCTGTGCCGTCGAGCACCAGGCCCTTCTTATGGCTGATGAACATCGGGACGCGGGTGCCGTCCTTGCTGGTCGCGAAGATCTGCCTCGTCTCGTAAAGCGCCGGATCGAAGAGCAGCTTCGGCTGGCGATAGATCGTGGACTGGTGGGTCTTCATGTCCAGCCGGTAGGTCGTGCCCGGCGTGGTGAAGTTGCTGAACTGGTAGAAGGTCTCGGTGTCGTCGCGCCGGCCGCTGAAGCCATACGCCGTGCCGATCTCGGGCAGGGCGAGCCGTTCGATCAGGCTGCCGTCAAGCCGCCGCAGCTCCACCTGGCTCTGAGCGTCTGCCAGATAGTTCGCGATGAAGGTGTTGTCGACGATCGAGATGTCGCTCAGCTTGTTCGTGCTCTCCGGAATCACCGTCTTCCAGTGCTCGCGTCCGGGGTTGTTAAGGTCGATCGAAATAACCCTGCCGTTCGGCGCGTCAAGTGTCGTCAGCAGCCAGAAGAGCGTGCCGTCGTTGTCGATCGGCGCGTAGGTCGCGTCCGCAGAATCGATCAGGCGCAGAATCGGCGCGTTGGGGTCCTGCAGATCCTTCACCGCCAGCTCATTGTTCGGGCTCGTCCCTTTGCTCTGGTGCAGCAGAAGGTAGCGACCGTCGTCCGTAACATGCGCGCCGAGGTTCAACTCTTTATCGTCCGGCCGGTCGAAGATCAGCTTGTCTTCGCCCTGCGGCGTGCCCAGTCTGTGGAAGAAGACCTTGTGAAAGTAGTTCGCAGTCTTCAGCTTTTCCGCTTCAGGAGCGTCATAGCCCTGGTAAAAAAATCCGCTGCCGTCCTTCAGCCACGAAGCGCCGCTGAACTTCGACCACTCGACGACATCCGGCAGATCCTCGCCCGTCGTCACGTTGCGTACGTGCCACTTCAGCCAGTCGCTGCCTGCGTCTGTGATGGAATATGCCGCCAGCAGGCCATCGTCGGTGATGCTGATGCCGCTGATCGCAACCGTCCCGTCCTCTGAGAACGTATTCGGATCTAGCAGCACCTTCGGCTCGCCATCGAGCCCTTCCTGCCAGTAGAGAACATTCTGGTTCTGAAGCCCGCTATTGTGCGAGTAGAAGTACCGAGTGCCTCGCCGCGTAGGCGCCGTGTATCGCTCAAAGTTGATCAGCTCCATCAGCCGCCGCTGCATCGTCTCGCGAACCGGAATCTGCGCCAGATAGCGCTGCGTCAGCTCGTTCTCGACATCAATCCATGCTTTCAGCTCGGGCGAGTCAACATCTTCCATCCAGCGGTACGGGTCACTGACCGTAGTGCCGAAGTAGTCGTCGGTCTGATCGACTTTTCTCGCCGCAGGATAACTAAGGTCTAAGGGTGTTTCAGCAGTGGTCGGATTCATGGAATGTATCTTTCGGGGAGGTTTTTGACAGGAATTCTGTCCGCTATTCGGACTATAACGCAGAAGCAGCATCCGGCTGATCAAGGCGACATGCCAAATCGGGAGTCGTCCCAAAAAGAATTTCAAAAAGTTGGCATTTTTTTAGGCGGCAAAAGAGTGTCGTTCGAGCACCGCGATTTACCATGCAATTCACCACAACTTCACCACGATTTACCATCACAAAACACCGCAAAAACTCAAAAACCCCTGCAAAAACCACTCTCCACCACAAAAACATTTTTTCTAATTCACAACCGCAAAACCAGTCCAGTTAGACTTGACCAATGCGGTTCCTCCTCTCTGTCCTGCTGCTCTGCAGCGCTGTAGCCGTGGCGCAGAACCCTCCCCCGACCCCTCCTGTAACCCCAGCCGCTCCTGGAAACGACCAGAGCTACACGCTCAGGACGCAATCGAACATCGTGCTGGTCCCGACTACCGTTCAGACCAAGCATGGAGAGATCATCTACGCACTGAAGCCGGAGCAGTTCGTCGTTGAGGACAATGGAGTTCCGCAAACGATCCACCTCGACGAAGACACTGATTCGCTTGGTCTTTCGCTCGTCGTCGTGGTGCAGTGCAGCCGCTCTGCCGGCTACGAATTCCCCAAGCTGAACGGCCTCGGAACCATGATCGACGCGATCGCCGGTGACGCGCCCCGCGAGGTCGCGATCGTCACCTACGGCTCCGCTCCCCTGCTGCTGGGCAAGTTCTCAAGCAGCGTCGACGCGATGGCACATGCGCTCGCCCAGCTCGAGCCCTGCGACGATCCTGAAGCGTCGACGCTTGATGCCGTGGCGTATGCGACGAAGCTGCTGGAAGCGCGGAAGAATCACTATCGCCATGCGATTCTGCTGGTCAGCGAGACGCGCGACCATGGCAGCAGAGCCAAGCCCGCGGAGGTGATCGCGGCGCTGGGGCGGACGAACACTGTGGTTGATTCGGTTGCGTTTGGACCGGGAAAGACGGAGGTTCTGAACGATCTGAAGTATGGCGGCGGAAGCGGACCAATCGGTCTGCTGGTGATGGCAGTGAACGCGCTGAAGAAGAACGCAGCGCATGAAATGGCTGCGCTTTCGGGCGGCGAGTACATCAACTTCACGACGCAGAAGGGCTTCGACGAGGGACTGCACCAGCTCTCGAATCACGTTCACAACTACTATTTACTGAGTTTTCAGCCGCATGCTGAGGCGAATGGCGAACCTGCGTCGGGGATGCATACGATTCGGGTGAAGATACCCGACTATCCAGATGCACGGATTCGATTTCGCGAGAGTTACTTCGCGGGAGAGCTTGATTCCGCGGCGGCGAATACGAATTAAAACCGGATTATGGCCAGGAAATAGGCCCCAGCATTCCGCTGGGGCCTATTCTTCCTGGTTGAGTTGAGCCTAATCGAATTCAGACTTGATCGGGTCTAGTGGTCATGGTCGTGGTGATCGCCATGCTCGTGGTCGTGATGATCCTCGTGGTGATCGCGGTGGTCTTCGCGATCCCAGTGCCCTTCATGAACCTGCCAACCTTCGTGGTAGTGATCGTAGTGGGGGTGGGTCCAGTAGGCGCCGGGGTAGGGTGGGCGTTGCCATCCGCCGGGGACCCAGACATAGTGGCCGCCGCGCACACCCCAGTACCCGTCGACCCAGGCGAAGCCTTCTTGCGGCATGGGCGGCTGGACTTCATAGCGGACTGGCGGCGGCGGGGGACCGATATAGATCTGGATCTGGCCGAATGCCGGAACTGCCGAAGTCGATGCGGCGACGAGAGCGCATAACCATCTTGCTTTCAAATTGATTCTCCGTTTCTACACATACTGAGTTTGCTGTAAAGCTTTGTCACATAAAAGCACACGTTAGTTGTATGACCGCGCAACCGATGGCGGATTTGTTGCCTCTTCTTGCCTGCTGCCGGGATATCAGGGAGCTTTGGCGAGAGCCTTGGCGGCTAGAAGTTTTTTGCGGTCGGCGATGAGGCGTTTTTGCTGGGTGGCGGGCATGGCGAGGACGGCGCGGGTTCGGGGCGGGAGCTTGTTGTAGGTGAGGGTGTGGGCGGCGGTTAGTTCCCGTTCCCATTCGGTGGTGCGGAAGACGTTCCAGCGTTCGACGGCGACCCAGTAGATGCGGGCCATGTAGGGGGCTGGGATGACGCCTTCGATTTCGAGGAGTTCGGAGTAACGCTGGGGGCCAGCCGCGTAAGAGATGACCGCCTTACCATCGGCGTCGAGGTTGACCAGGGCGAACATCTTGCCGCCAATGTTCTTGTCGCCGACCCAGAAGACGAGGTTGGCTCCCCACTGCATCGTCTCAACGGCGTGCGGGAGGGTGAGGAGATAGGCTCGGATGCGTTCGGCGTCCATGCGATCGCTTTCCGGGGGGTACCCCCCTCCCACCCCCGGGGGGTATTTTGGGCATAAGCGCTTTGTTGCCATTGGTTTAGCGGCAGGGTGTGCGCGTAAAATATTCCATCTAAACGAGTTACTTGCAAAATATTACAAACAAAGGGAGATAAGGAAAGGCTTGGGAGCTATACCGATGTTTTTCTCTATATTTCTATTTTACCGTACTGGGTCTAACTAAACTGCCACCTCTATTTAGCTTGTTTTGAGTTATTTAGCTTGGTTGAGGACTTGACATGCGTTTTTTGGGCAGAAAACGCTGAAAAATAAATGCGAGAGTCAGAACAATAGCAAAAACAAAGGCAATATTCAGTCGCCACGCCTTCGGGCTTTGATCATGCCTTCGGCAGAGAGGTGAAAAGCAAGGGAAGCATGAGGGTCAGGTTCTTTTTGCTTTCGGGTTGGGTTTGCCTTGTTTTTCGAGTTTGGAGGCTGCTGCGGCTCTTTGGGTGGCGCGGCGGGTGGATTTGGTGTGGGGGCCGGGTTTGGGTTTGCAACTGCCCTTGCTGCGTGGTTTTTTGCCGGGAACGGGCTCGAAAGCGGGCCAGCTGGGGTTCCTGCGGGTGGGTTTTTCGCGGTTGCCATTGTTTGTCAGAGGCTGATTGCGGCGTCTTCCTGGAGAGTTGATGGCGTTTTGATGGTGGTAGAGTGCGCGATTTTTAGCGGAGTCGTAAACGGATGGGGCCTTTTGCAGTGGCGGGATCGACTGGCTGGTTGTGCTGGGTGATGACGATGCGACCCTGGGTGACGAGGCGGCGGGCGGCGGAGCGGGCCGGCTCCATGAGGGCCTCCCAGTCGCGACGGGTGGCGTGGGATTTGTTGCGGGGGTCGCCGGCGACGAGTTTGGCGGCTTCGGAGGGGCAGATGGTTTTGGTTCTGTCACCGTCTGCTTCGCGCTCGGCGAGGAGTTGGAGGATGGCGGCTTCGAGGGCGGCGTCTTTTTCTCCGGGGTGATGGCCGCTGCAGGCTTCGGAACAATATTTGAGGATGTCCCAGTCGCGGGAGTTTTGTTCGGTCCAGTGGAAGGGGCGCTTGCAGGTTTTGCAGAGTTTTTCTTTGTGTGGGGTGGGGCGGTCGGGCTTGGGTTTGCGGTCGGGCATGGATTTGGGAATTTGATGCATTGGATCAGGCGAAGTTCTTGTTCAATATGGATCGCGCTTCTGCGCGATTGCCCACTCATGCGATGAGACCGCATGAATGGGGCACCCGGCACCCTGGGCTGGCAGATGAATCAGGAAACGCTGTGCTTAATCTCGAAGTTCTTCCTGAGGAAGAAACGGCTGTGGCCGGGAGGATAGTCTTCGAATGTCCCAGAGCCGACCTCGTTGAAGTCCATTAATTTTTTGGCTAGCGCCTTGATCATGCCGTCATCTGGCGTGTCGGTCAAAGTGGTCTTTGGTGTCATCAGTGCTGTCCTTGCGGGATGTGGGTCGGGTTTGGATTTTGATGCATTGGGTCAGGCGAAGTTCTTGTTCAATACGGATCGCGCTTCTGCGCGATTGCCCACTCATGCGATGAGACCGCATGAATGGGGCACCCGCACGCGCGGCATGGGTGGATTCTGGAGGTATGGGCCACCTCGGAGAACGGCTCGTGGGGATGGAGTTAGCTGCCGAGGGTTGTGGCGTGCAAGGGTTTGCGGGTGATCGAGTAAGAGTGGGTGCAAATATGGTCGCTATTTTGGTTGTTGTCAGATACATTTGGGGCTCACTTCCAAACGAGAGGGAATTGCACCTATGTCTGAGCAAGCAAGTGCGCCGGTAAGAGCCGTTCCACCGCAAGCCCAGCTGATTGAGATGGCGCGGGGGCATCAGGTTTCGAGTATGCTTCGCGTTGCTGCGCAGTTGAAGCTGGCGGATTATCTTTCTGAGGGCCCGCGAACCGCTGAGGAGCTTGCGGAGTCGACGGCGACTCATGCTCCTTCGCTCTATCGGTTTCTGCGAACGGCTGCGAGTCTGGGGTTGTTTACCGAGGATGGTTCGCATCGGTTTTCGCTGACTGCTCTGGGTGAGCCGCTGCGGTCCGGTGTGCCTGGGTCGGTGCGCACGACGGTTCTTTCGCTGACGGGTGATTTGTTTGGCCGGCCGTTCAGCAATCTGCTTTATTCGGTGCAGACGGGCAAGACGGCGTTCGAGAAGGAGCATGGCGCGCCGCTATTCGACTGGCTGGCAAGCCATCCGGAGGAGGGGGCGATGTTCAGCGATCTGATGATTGGCTTTCACGGTCCGGAGACCGCTGCCGTGGCGGCGGCGTATGATTTCTCCGGCTGCGAGACGATTGCGGATATCGGTGGCGCGACGGGGCACATGCTGGCCACGATTCTGGGGAGCTGTCCGGGGGCGAAGGGAATTCTTTTCGATCTGCCGCATAACGCCGATGGGGCGGCGACGCTGATACAGGCGCGCGGCATGGCGGAGCGGATTCGGTTCGAGTCGGGGAGCTTCTTCGAGAGCGTTCCGAGCGGCGCGGACGTGTACATGATGTCGCACATCATTCACGACTGGAGCGAAGAGCAGTGTCTTACGATCCTGCGGAACTGCCGTGCGGCGATGGGTCCGAAGAGCCGGTTGCTGATTATCGAGATGGTGATTCCGGCAGGGAACGCGCCGCATCCGGGGAAGGCAACCGATATTGTGATGCTTGCCGTTCCGGGGGGGCAGGAGCGGACCGAGCAGGAGTACTGCGCGCTGCTGGGGAAGGCGGGTTTCCGTTTGGAGCGGGTGGTGCCTACGGAGTCGGCTGCGAGTGTGGTGGAGGCGTTTTTGGCTTGAGTGCCGATTTATCTGGAGGATTTAATGATGGCTCTTGGTTTCATCAACGACAAGTTGTACCGAAAAATGGGTGTGCCGGCTTTGGGTGGCTGTCTTGCTCTGATGATGGCGGCGGCAGGTTGCAACAAGACTCCGGCGGATACACGGGCGGCGGATGCGCAGACGATTAAAGATCTCGACGCGCAATGGTCGAAGACGGCCGGGGTGCATGACGTGGACGGCACGGTTGCGTATTACAGCGATGACGCCAGGGTGCTGCCTGCCAACGCTCCGATGGCTGCCGACAAACAGGCGATTCGGGCGGACTGGGCTGCGGAGCTGGTTCCGGGGAGTGAGATTTCGTGGCAGTCCAACAAGGTGGAGGTCGCGAGTTCGGGCGATATGGCCTATGTCGTGGGTTCTTATTCGATGACGATGAAAGATGCCCAGGGGAAGCCAGTGATGGACCACGGCAAGTACACGGAAGTGTGGAAGAAACAGGCTGACGGCAAGTGGAAGGTAGTGGCCGATATCTGGAACTCCGACCTGCCGATGGCTGCGCCGGCTCCTGCGCCTGCGATGACGAAGAAAAAGTAGCGGGTTTGGGTGGCGACGGTCGAGTGGGGACTACCGAGGGTCGTCGACACCGCGTTCGATCTGTCTCTGGTATTCAGCCGAATCGAAGTGGCCGTTGGATTCGGCGATGAGGCCGTCGGCGGCGATGCGCCACTGTTCGAAACCGCTGATCCGGACGCGCTTGCCGGTGCCGCCCGGTCCGGTGTTGGTGCCTTGGAGTGTCCAGTGATAGACGGCTCGGTCGGCGTGGATGGCCAGGTTGTCCATGAATACTTTTAGATCGGGAAAGCTGGTCATGAATCCCTGGGCGGCTTCGGTGATCGCTGCACGACCAATGGCTGCGGGACCATCGTTGATGGTGAGCGATCCGTCGGGTGAGTAGAAGGCCGCGACGCTGGCTGGATTCTGGCTACACCATGCTGCGGTGTAGCCTTCGGCCAGGTTTCTTAGTGGATTTGTCACGTGTGTCGTGGGATCGGGTACGGGATTCTTCTCTCTTGTGGCTTGGAGGATTTTGTCTACGCAGGCGACGATGCGGTCAACGTCCTGGGCGGAGGTCTGCCAGTTGCAGACGCTGACTCGCATGGCGCGGCGGCCGTGCCATGTGGTGCCGGTGAAGAAGGCTTCGCCTGAGGCGAGGATCTCTGCGATGATGCGGTCGGTGAAGGCGTCGTGGTCGGCTTCGCCAAGGCTTAGGAAGCGGACGAGGCCTTGATTGATCTGCGGGTCCCAGATTACTTCGGCTCCTTCGAGGGAACCGATTCTGGTTACGAGTGCGTGGGCGTGGTGGCAGGTGCGTTCGATCAGGTCGGCTATGCCCTGTCTGCCGAGTTGCCGGAGGGCGGCGTAGGTGGCGAATCCCCGGCCGCGGCGCGACCATTCGGGGTTCCAGTCCATCTGGTCGCGTGCGTCGGAAGCGTGGGTAAGGTAGGAGGCTCGGTAGGAGAGAGAGGCGCGATGGGCCGCGGGATCGGCTACGAAGGCGTATCCGCAATCGAAGGGGACGTTGAGCCACTTGTGGCCGTCGGTTGTCCAGGAGTCGGCGGCGTGGGCTCCGTTGAGGAGGTGTCGGAGGCGAGGGCTGGCAGCGCACCAGAGGCCGAAGGCTCCGTCGACGTGGACCCAGGCGCCGTGCTTTTTTGCGATGGGGATTAGTTTCGCGAAGTCGTCGAAGGCGCCGATGTTGAGATCGCCGGCTTGCAGGATCACGATGGTTGGCTGGGAGGGGGAAGTCTCGAGGGCTTCGACGAGTGCGTCTTCGCGGAGGCGGCCGTTGGCGTCAACAGGCAAGCTCTGGATGTGCTTTTCGCCGAGCCCGAGCATGCGAACGGCTCTTATGGTCGAGCCGTGAAGCTCTGTGCTGGTGAGGATGCGGATTGGAGGAGAGCCGGCTAGCCCTTCTTTTTCGACGTCCCATTGGCGGCGTGCGAGGAGGGCGTGGCGGGCGGCGAGGAGGCAGGTTACGTGGGCCATCTGACAGCCGGTGACGAGGGCGAAGCTTGCTGTGGCGGGGAGCTGGAGGAGATCTTTGAGCCAGGCGCCGACAACTTCTTCGACGACGGCGGCGGCTGGAGAGGTCGCGTACATTCCGGCGTTCTGGTCCCAGGCGGAGGTGAGCCAGTCTGCGGCGAGAGCGGCGGGGAGGGAGCCGCCGATGACCCATCCGAAGAAACGGGGGCCGGAGGAGTCGACGATGCCGCCTTCGACTGCCTTCACCAGTTCGTCGATTATTTCGGTGGCGCTGCGTCCGGATTCTTCAAGCGGAAGGGACAGCTTGGTTCGCAAGGTGGCGAGGTCTGCGATTGCGGCGACTGAAGAGGAGGAGGTGGGCGTGAGGTAGTCGATGGCGTGGTGGAACGCGGCGGTGAGGGGCGCTTGAAATGATGAAGCCTTTTGACTCATGGGAGAAGGATAGTGATAGTGGGACTGGAAAGCACTCCGGTTTCTGCGTTGGATTTGGGTTTTTCGGTGACACGCTTCGGAAACTACTTGCGAGTCAGATGCTGAGCCGGGTCGAGGCTATTTTTATTTTTCAAGCAGCCTGGAAGCCTGCGTAGTCGCAGATGAGGACGGTCAGGTCGTCGTTCTGGGATTTGGACCAGGTTTGCAGGGAGGAGATGATGTGATCGGCGGCGGCTTCGGGGTTGAGGCGTGCGACGTCTTTCAGCAAGGCTGAGAGGCGATGCGGGCCGAACTCCTCGCCGGTTGCGTTTGCAGCTTCGAGGAGGCCATCGGTGTAGAGGACGAGGCGGTCACCGGGTTCGAGTGGGTATTCGACGGTGGAGTAGGTGGCGAACGAGAAGGCTGCGAGCATGAGGCCGTTTTCAGTGAGTTCTACGACGCTTCCGCGCCGCAACAACAGCATGGGCGGGTGAGCTGCGGCGGAGTAGCGGAGAGTGGAAGAGGCAGCGTCGAGATAGACGTAGGCGGCGGTGACGAACTGCTCCTGGGTGTTGCCGTGGAGGACGGTGTTCATTCCGGAGAGGAGGGTTGCGGGGTCGGCTGCGTTGGCGCGCTGCGAGGTGGCGGCGAGTTTGACCATGGACGCGATGAGCGCGGCGGGGACGCCGTGGCCGGATACGTCGGCGATGAGAAGGCCTGCCTGTTGCGGGTCGGTGAGGAGGAAGTCGTAGAAGTCTCCGGCGACGGAGGTCATGGGGACGTAACGGGCGGCGACGGTGAAGTGGTCGGAATCGGGGTAGGCTCGCGGGAGAATCGAAGTCTGGATGCGGCGTGCGATTTCGAGTTCCTTTTGAATTTCGTTGAACTGGTGGTCGCGTTCGAGGCTGCGTTTTGCGGCTACGTAGCCGAGGGTTCCGAGGAAGAAGGCGAAGCCGAGGGGCTCCTTATAGGGGAAGTATCCGAAAGCCTGGGTGATGTTATCGAAGAGGGCAAACGCGACAAAGACGGCGATGCCCCGCCGGACGATGACAAAGTCGCGGTCTAAGTTTTTTTGCCTCAGTGATTGAACTATGAGTGCGACGAGGGTGAGGATGACGATCAGGTTGTTGATCAGTTTAAAGGCGGATTGAGGGCCGAACAGGATTGTTCCGACAAAAAGACAGAGGAAGGGGATGGTGAGAGCGATAGCAATTTTGCGACCGTATCGGCCCAGGAAGCCTGAGGCCTCGAAATAGAAGAAGGCCGGAATTGGCACCAGGTAGTTGCTGGAGTCCTTCAGGCTACTGAAGAAGAGGGAGGGAGGCACCATCAGGGTGAGCAGGCCGGACTGGAGCCACAGGCGCTGACCGTAGAGGATGGCGAAGAGCGCCAGCCAGAAGAGCATTGGGTCAAATTTGCGGCGCAGAAAGGAAAACGCGGCAGACATTAGTCCAAACGTTGTGAAGGCAGCGCCGAGGAAGAGGTAAAGCTCGTCGTGGTGAAAGGTCCGTAGGACCTGGCTGGCTGTCAGCTGCGAGTCAGGGGGGTACATACGAGCGAATATACAGGGGTGAGTGGGCAGCCTTGTGCGTAATTCATCGCAAATTTTGCGTTGCCAAATTATAGTACTAAGCGTACTATTACGTTCCGTAATGAAAGATTATTCCCTTCTCGGCTATGCCCTTTTGGGCTTGATTTACCAGCAGCCGCTCTCCGGCTACGACGTGAAGAAGATTTTCGCGTTGACTCCGATGACCGGGTTCAGCGACAGTCCGGGCGCGATTTACCCTGCTTTGCGCAAGCTGGAGCAACTGGGTTTTGTGCGGAGCGAGGTGCAGCAGTTAGCTGGTTTGCGGAGGCGGCGCGCGTTCGAGATTACGTCCAAGGGAGTGGCTTCTCTGAAGGCATGGCAAAACAAGCCGATCGCCGAGGAGGACATGGTGCGCGATATGGCAGAACTGCTGCTCCGCTTCGCCTTTATGGACGAGACGCTGGGCGAGGAGCGATCGCTCGCGTTTCTGCAGGAGTTCGCAGGGAAGCTGTCTGCTTATATCCCTACCCTGCGCAGGTATCTGGATGCTCATGCGAGTGTGATGAGCATGTCGGGGCGGCTGGCGCTGGAAAGCGGCATTCAGGAATATGAAGCGCGGCTCGCCTGGGCGAAGAACTCGATCGCGCGGTATCGGCGAAGAAAGAAGGAGTGACTCTTGTTTTGACGCAAGGATCCGCGAAGCTGACCCACTACCCGCAAACAAGAACAGATCGTGCGGGTGGGCCCCTGTCTCTATACTTGAGAGATATGCCGTCTACTGAACGTGAGACTATGTCGAAATTTGCCTCGCTGGAAGACCAGCTTGATTTGATTACCAAAGGTGCTGCGGAGATTGTGCCGCTGGATGCGCTGAAGGAGCGCATCACGAAGTCGCTGGCAACTGGTGTGCCGATGCGGATCAAGGCGGGGTTCGATCCTACGGCTCCGGATCTGCACCTTGGGCATACGGTGCTTCTGCGGAAGCTGAAGCACTTTCAGGACCTTGGGCATACGGTGATTTTTTTGATTGGGGATTCTACGGCGCTGATCGGCGATCCGACAGGGCGGAATGTGACGCGCAAGCCGCTGACCCCGGCAGAGATTGCGGTGAATGCGGAGACGTATAAGGAACAGGTGTTCCAGATCCTTGACCCACAGAAGACGGAGATCCGGTACAACTCTGAGTGGCTGGATAAGTTGAGCTATTACGACCTGGTGAAGCTGATGTCGCAGTTCACCGTGTCGCAGATGCTGGAGCGCGAGGACTTTCATAAACGCTTCAATGAAGAGCAGCCGATTGCGCTGCATGAGCTGATCTATCCGATTGCGCAGGGATATGATTCGGTGGCGCTGGAGTGCGATGTCGAGCTGGGCGGGACGGACCAGAAGTTCAATCTGATGCGTGGGCGCGATCTGCAGAAGCATTTCGGGCAGCCGCAGCAGATTGTGCTGATGATGCCGATTATCGAGGGGCTGGATGGCGCGCAGAAGATGTCGAAGTCGCTGGGCAATGCGATTGGCGTGCATGAGCCGGCGGGGGAGATGTATGGGAAGCTGATGTCGATCTCGGATGAACTGATGTGGCGGTACTGGACGCTGCTGACTGATCTGCGCGTGTCGGAGATTGACGCGATGCAGGAGCAGGTGCGTGCGGGTGAGCTGCATCCGATGCAGGCGAAGAAGAATCTGGCGTGGACGATTACGAAGGGGTTTCACTCGAACGAGGAGGCGGATGCTGCGGCGGAGGGCTGGGCGAAGATGTTTCAGCAGCGCGGGGTGAGCGAGGATGTGCCGGTGGTGAAGGTGTCGCTGGTGGAAGAGGGGTTAATGGCTGCGGCTGCTGATGGTGGGGCGGAGATTCGCGTGCCTAAGTTGCTGGTGCTGGCTGGACTGGCTAGTTCCACGGGCGAGGCGACGCGCAAGTTGGCGGAGAATGCGGTGAGCTTGAATGGAGAGAAGATCTCGGGCCGGACGTACGGCAAGGAGGCGATGGGGGATTCGCCTGTTCTGCGATTGGGAAAGAAGAGTGTGCGTGTGGAGTGGTCGGATTAGGATGGTCCGGAAAGATACAAAAAGGCAAAAGCAGATCCCTGCGGGATGACAAACAAAGAAACGGCAGCAAACAAAGAAACAGCAGCAAAACCTGAGTGCAGACAACACAAACCTTATTGAAGAATTTGCGTCTTAGAGGATGTGGTTCTATGACGATTTTGAAGTCTTACCTGGTGCTGATGTTGTCTCTGCTGGTGTGGCAGTACACGTTGCACGCGCAGGATGCAAAGCCTCCGAGGGAGATCGTTCAGGCGGCTACGCGGGCTGAACTGGATGCCGATACGAACGATCACACGCGATGGCGTTATCGCGACGCGAAAAAGGACGGGACCGATACGGTTTCGATTGTGGTCGAGACCGATTACGGCACGGTTAATCGGGTGATCATGAGGAATGGGCGTCCGTTGACTGAGGCAGAGGCGAAGGCTGAAGACGAGCGGGTACAGCGGTTCATCCACGATCCTGAGAAGCTGGCGAAGCAGAAGCGGGATGCAGTGCAGGACGGGAAAAACGCTGAAGAATTATTGAGAATGCTGCCGGAGGCTTTTACCTGGAAATTGGTGAGCGAAGATGCGCAGAGGTATACGCTGCACTTTGACCCGAATCCAAGCTTCAGTCCACCGAACATGCAAGGCCGTGTTTTGGGGGCGATGGCCGGGACGCTGGTGGTGGATAAAGCGCAGAAACGAATTGAGACCATCAGCGGGAAGTTGACGCAGGACATAACGATTGGATGGGGGCTGTTTGGGCGTTTGCACGAAGGGGGGACGTTCCGGGTGGAGCGCAGGGAGGTGGCGCCGGGATTGTGGCAGATCGTCGAGACACATGTGCACATCGAGGGAAAGGCGTTGTTTTTTAAGACGATCGGAGAGCAGCAGGATGAGGTGCAGTCGGAGTTTACTCAGGTGCCTCCGGGGACGACTCTGGAGCAGGCGGCGGAGATGACGAAACCTGGGTACGTTCCGGCGAACGGGGCGCAGAAGTGACGGATGTCCTGCCGGACGGACCCGCTGCGCTTGGCCACCCCATAAACGAGGACCTGTTTGTGGGGACCCCGGTACGGGCGGGCGTTCGCACGCCTTTTTAAGTTGTCGGGGCGGGAAGGGATTCGCCGGCCCTCCCTTTGATCGGGACTTAGGATTTCTGATTTCTGATTTCGTTCGCTGTATGCTCGGAGACGATGGCACATACTCCCTATCCACAGACTGATCGTGAGTTGATGCGGTTGATTGAGCGCTCGCCCGGGCATCGCGCGGGGTATAAGCAGCTGAT
>JAOAPF010000466.1 GCA_025462755.1 Edaphobacter sp. | reverse complement strand
GTTGCGCCGAGCCAGTTTGAGATTAACTACTCGTATGGCGAGGCGGTTGGAGCGGCGGACCAGATTCAGCTTTATAAGCTGATTTGTCGTCAGGTTGCCACGCAGATGGGAATGACGTCGAGCTTTCTGCCGAAGCCGGTGGTTGGGGTGAACGGCAGCGGGATGCATACGAATGTCTCGATCACCAAGGGCGGGAAGAACCTGTTCTGGGATCCTAAGGGCGAGGAGAAGATCTCGAAGATGGCTTGGCAGTTTACGGATCGCATTTTGACGCATGGCAACGATCTCTGCCTGCTGTTGAATGCGAGCGTGAATGCTTATCGCCGGTTGGACCCTCACTACGAGGCGCCGAACCAGCTGAATGCCTCGGCGGTCAATCGTGGGGCGATGGTTCGGATTCCGATCGGCAATGAGAAATCTTCGAGGATTGAGGTGCGGGCAGTTGCTCCGGATGCGAATCCTTACATGGTGCTGTACTCGATCTTCAAGACCGGACTGCAGGGGGATACGGCGCGGATCAAGAACCTGCGGCAGGCGGAGCGGTATCTGCCGGACAACATCTACACGGCGCTTGAGAACTTCCGGGCGGCGGAGTGGACGACGACGCTGCTGGGTGAGGACGTGAAGGCCCGGTATGGCGATCTGAAACAGGCTTCGGCGGACCGCTGTCCGCGGCTGCTGGGCACGATCGTGAAGGCGCCCGAGGTGCAGTTCCACCATGATGTTTATAACCAGCTGCTTTGGAATAAGTTCTAGGGTTAGTCGCAGATGGATAAGGGCCGGTGAGAATCTCATCGGCCTTTTTCTTTTTGATAGTCGCGAAGGATAGCGCGTGCTAGAGTCTTTAGCGACATGAAGACTTGGGCCTTGTTGAGTTTCACGGCTTGTGGAATTAGTTTGCTGCTTTGTGGTTGCGGTGGGGGAAGTACACCGGCGGTTGTAAGCCCCTTGGCGGGAAATTGGCTTCTTGTAGGGCCGATGCCGACGAATGAGATTTCGTTTCCTCTTCCCCCTTCGTCGAGGGGGGTCAGACTTGCGATGACCTTCGATGTGGTAGGCGACCAAGTGATCGCGGGAGGTTTTGGTAGTAATTACTGCGACAACGTTCAGGCGTCGTTCACATTTGGGGGCGTGGCCGCAGGGATTCTTGCTGCGGATGGGAGCTTTACTTCGGCTCCGGCAAACTCTCCTCTTGAAGCGATATCAATCAATGGTACAGCTCCAAAGGCAAGCGGAGAGCCCTGGTCCGGCAGTTACACGGTGTCTTTGGGCGGCCCATTTGCGCCTGCATGCGATGCGAATTTTTCAGGAACATTCACAGCCACGTCATTTCCATTGGTGAGCGGAGTCTATGTTGGAACAGGGAGCTCACTGGCTGGCCCGAACGGCGCTCCGAAGGCAATGCCGGTGACGCTTCAAGTGACGCTGCAACAGGGCGGCACAGTGACGAATCCGGGGAACGGAGCGGCTTCGAACTATTTCAGCAACGCCTTGCTCACAGGCAATATCAAGGTACAGGGATCTCCTTGCTTCAGTTCGGGCGCGACGCAATCCAGGCCTGCGAGTAGTGTCATCGGCAATATGGTGAGTGCAAGATTCCTGATGGATGACGGCTCTACGCTTAGCCTTCTCGGCCCGTTGACCGATGTTACGGAAGGCCATATTTCTGCGGGCATCATTCTGGTCCAGGGTGGGAACTGCGGCGATCCCGCTGGCCATCCCACTATTGCTATCGTCCTCCCTGGGCTGGATCGTCAACGTTGATTCAATAAAGAGATGCCTGGGCTTGTCGTTGACACAGGGGTGTGCGGTTGCATTCTTCTGCCGTTGCGTCGATGGAGGTTTTTCTTTGCAGACGATCGGCGCGGATGATCGCAATCCCTGGCTGGTTCCGGCGGCGGTGTTGGGTGCGTGTCTGCTATTTGGCCTGGTGGTGGGCGGGTGGGTGCTGGAGTCGCAGATCAAGGACATCAAGTTGGCGGACCGCTATGTGACGGTGAAGGGTCTGGTGGAGAAAACCGTGAAGTCGGATATGGCGATCTGGCCGGTGAGCTTCAAGGAGACGGGAAATGATCTGCCGCAGGTGTTTGCGAAGAGCCAGACGGACAAGGAGGCGGTGCTGAAGGGTGTTTTCGATCTCGGCTGCGGATAGCATTTCGACTGGAGATGAGGGCGGAGGAGACAGTGGCGACGCGAGCATGATGAAGCAGGTTCGCGTGGTGGCGACGGTGGATTATTATCTGGTTCGATAAGCGCACGGTTGGCCGCATATCGTTGCTAGTCGTATTGTGCGGATGGTAGCCTTCGAGCATTACTTCTATTACGCCGGAGTCTACGTCAATGCAGTCAAGCTACAACGGAATCGCAGTGCCCACCGATGGGCAAGCTATCGAATACAGCAATGGCAAGTTTACGGTGCCGAACAATCCCATCATTCCTTTCATCGAAGGCGATGGGACGGGGCGGGATATCTGGAAGGCCTCGCAGCGTGTGTTCGATGCGGCCGTGGAGAAGGCTTACGGGGGCAAGCGGAAGGTTGCGTGGTTTGAGGTGTTGGCCGGGGAGAAGGCTTATCGGCAGACGCAGAACTGGCTGCCGGACGATACCGTGAAGGCGACGGTGGATTTTCGGGTTTCAATCAAAGGGCCGTTGACGACGCCGGTGGGTGGCGGGATTCGTTCGCTGAATGTGGCGTTGCGGCAGTTGATGGATCTTTATCAGTGCGTGCGGCCGGTGAAGTATTACGCCGGAGTGCCGAGTCCGGTGAAGCATCCGGAGAAGCTGGATGTGGTGATCTTTCGTGAGAATACGGAGGACATTTATGCCGGGATCGAGTTTCGTGAGGGGACGCCGGAGGCTGCTAAGTTTATTGCGTTTGTGAACGACGATATGCTGAAGGGGAAGAAGAAGATTCGGCTGGACTCAGGCGTGGGGGTAAAGCCGATCTCGATTACGGGATCGAAACGGCTGGTGAGGGCGGCGATTCAGTATGCGCTGGACCACGGGCGCAATACGGTGACGCTGGTACATAAGGGGAACATCCAGAAGTTTACGGAGGGGGCGTTCCGCGAGTGGGGTTACGAGGTTGCATCGCAGGAGTTTCGCGAGCAGACGGTGACGGAGCGGGAGAGTTGGATTCTTGGGAACCTGGAGGCGAATCCGAAGCTGACGGCGGAGGAGAATGCTGCGCTGATCGAGCCGGGAATTGAGTTTGCTTCGAAGGAGTTTGGCGCTGAGGTTGTTGCCGAGGTGAAGAGTGTTGTGGCGGCGATCGGCGAGTCGCATGGGAATGGACAGTGGAAGAAGAAGATTCTGGTGAACGATCGCATTGCGGACTCGATCTTTCAGCAGATTATTCTGCGGCCAGAAGACTATAGCGTGCTGGCTACGACTAATTTGAACGGCGACTATATTTCGGACGCGGCGGCGGCGCAGGTTGGCGGGTTGGGGATTGCTCCCGGTGGGAATATTGGCGATGGGTATGCCGTGTTCGAGGCTACGCATGGCACAGCGCCGAAATATGCGGACAAGGATGTGATCAATCCGGGGTCGGTGATTCTGTCGGGCGTGATGCTGTTCGATTTTCTGGGTTGGAGTGAGGCGGCGCGGCTGATCGAGAGCTCGATGGAGAAGACGATTGGGCAGAAGTTCGTTACGTATGACTTCGAGCGCGGAATGCAGGGCGCGACGAAGGCTAAGACGAGCGAGTTTGCTACGCGGATGATTGAGAATATGGGTAAGTGATGGCGTTGCCGCGAAGGGTTGTTAACAGCAGATTCCTCCGCTGCGCTGCGGAATGACAACAAAGAAACGCCAAACAAAGAAACGGAGAAGCGATGCGGAAGAAGGTAACGGTTGTTGGTTCGGGGAATGTGGGGGCTACGGCGGCGCATTGGATTGCGGCAAAGGAGTTGGCCGATGTGGTGCTGCTTGATGTGATTGAGGGTGTGCCGCAGGGGAAGGCGCTGGATCTGCTGCAGGCTATGCCGATTGAGAAGCGGGACTGCAATATCATTGGGACCAATGATTATGCGGATACGGCGAACTCTGACATTGTCGTGATTACGGCGGGGATCGCGCGTAAGCCGGGGATGAGCCGCGACGATCTGCTGAATACGAACTTCAAGATTATGAGTGACGTGGTCGCGAAGGCTGTTGCGGCTTCGCCGAACACGATTCTGATTGTGGTGTCGAATCCGCTGGATGCGATGGCGCAGACGGCGTTCAAGCAGGCTGGACTGCCTCGGGAGCGCGTGATCGGGATGGCGGGAGTGCTGGATTCGGCACGGTTCCGGACGTTCATTGCGCAGGAGCTGAATGTGTCGGTGGAGAACGTGACGGCGTTTGTGCTGGGTGGGCATGGCGATACGATGGTTCCGCTGTCGCGGTATTCGACGGTTGCGGGGATTCCGATTACGGAGTTGATTGAGCCTGCGCGGTTGAAGGAATTGGAGACGCGGACCGCCAATGGCGGCGCGGAGATTGTGAAGCATTTGAAGACGGGATCGGCCTACTATGCGCCTTCGGCTGCGGCGGTGGAGATGGTTGAGGCGATTCTGAAGGACAAGAAGAAGATTCTGCCTTGCGCGGCTTATCTGCAGGGGGAGTATGGGATCTCGGGGCTGTATGTAGGCGTGCCTTGCAAGCTGGGAGCTAAGGGGTTGGAGCAGATTATCCAGATCAAGCTGACGGCGGAGGAGCAGGCTGCGCTGAATAGGAGTGCGGATTCGGTGAAGGAGCTCTGTACCGTGATTGGGATGGCTTAGAGACAGTGGTTAGTTGCTAGTGGTTAGTTGAACTGCAATATGGAAGGCCCGCTCTGGTGAGCGGGCCTCTTGGTTTTGTTGCGAGGGGTTTTTACGCGATGCGTTCGATGGTTACAGATTCGAGGACTACTGGGGTTTTGGGGCGGTCCTGGCCGTCGCGGGAGACTTTGCTGATTTTTTCTACTACGTCGTAGCCTTCGACGACTTCGCCGAAGATGGTGTGCTTGCCGGTGAGCCAGCTGGTGTCGGTGACGGTGATGAAGAACTGGCTGCCGTTGGTGTTGGGGCCGGAGTTGGCCATGGCGAGTTTGCCGGGCTGCTGAAAGGCGTGTTTTGAGCCCTTGGTTTCGTCGGCGAACTTGTAGCCGGGGCCGCCCATGCCGGTGCCTTCAGGGTCGCCGCCCTGGATCATGAACTGCGGGATGACGCGATGGAAGACGGTGCCGTCGTAAAGCTTGGGGCCCTTTTTGCTGCGGCTGTTCCAGTCCTTGGTGCCTTCGGCGAGGCTGATGAAGTTGGCTACGGTCTCGGGTGCGTCCTTCTCGAAGAGCTCGCAGACTACCGTTCCTTCTGAAGTCTTGAATTTGGCGTAGGTGCCTGGCTTTGTTGGCATGTCGGAGTTCTCCTTGCGGTTATGGGTTAGTGGATTGATTGGAGGAGGCGATCTTCCGTTTAAGAATGACGGAGGCCGGGAGAATTATTTTGGCGGCGCCACTGGCGCTAGGGTTGCGGCTGGTGGTGCGGGCGTTGTTGCCGGAGGCGCTGCTGGTAGAGGGGGCATCGGCTGGCCTTCGCGAACGATGGTGACGCGATTGATGAGTACGGGGGTGAGGGGTTTGTCGCTCGAGTTGCGTTCGACGCGGGCGATGGAGGCTACGAGCAGGACCGAGTGCGCGTCGCAGAGTCCGAAGATTGTGTGCTTGCCGTTGAGTTGGGGAACGGCGTCTTCGGTGATGAAGAACTGACTGCCGTTGGTGCCGCCGCCGGAGGGGCCGGCGCCGGCGTTGGCCATGGCGAGTAGGCCGGGCTGGTCGAAGGTGAGGCTGGGGTCGATCTCGTCCTGGAAGAAGTAGCCGGGATCGCCGGTGCCGTCGCCGGCGCGGTCTCCACCCTGGATCATGAACTGCGGAATGACGCGATGAAAGGAGGTGCCGTTGTAGAAGGGCTGGTGGTGCATTTTCTGCAACGTCTTTGGGTCGGTCCAGTCCTTGGTGCCATCGGCAAGGCCGATGAAGTTGGCTACGGTGATGGGTGCTTCTTTTTCGAAGAGCTTGCAGGTGAGGCGGCCCATGGTGGTGTCGATGACGGCGGTAGGGCCGGTGGGGACGACCGGCGGCTTGATCTGGGTTGTGGTGCTGGGAGCGTCGGGAAGCTGCTGGGAGGGTGGGCTCGATTGTTCGGGTGCAGTGGGCGGCGGGGCGGGTGGAGTGGATTGTGCGTGCGCGGAAACGCTGAAGGCGAGAACGAGTACGAGAGTGCGAAGCGTCATGCGGTGTTTGACTCCAACTATCAGGCTATCGCAGACGCGGGGAGGTCGCAACGCGACTGGGCCTAGATGAAGCGCCGGAGGAGGCTGCGGACTAGTTCGAGAGAGCCCCCGTAGACGACGTGGGCGGCCCAGTGCTGGAGGTGGTCTGTGGCGGGAGTTTGGTCGGGTGCGGGGGCGAGGCGGAGGGCCGGAACGGCTATCTCATCTGCGCCGAAAAAGAGGAGGGTGCCGAAGGCGGTTCCTGCGCCGGTAGTTGCTTCGGGGATGAGTTCTGCCGAGACTCCGTAGACGATACCCATGAGCGTCCCGAAGGTGTAATGGACGGCCTGGCCTGCTTTCTTTTTTTTCTCTTTATCGAGGGTTTTTCCGGTGGCCTTGGCGATCTTGCGGGCGACGATCTCGGTCGACCCCTCCTGTTCGGCGGCCTGCTGTTCCTGCTGGACCTGCTCGTGGGCGATCTCCCACGGTGACTCGCCCTGAGCGAGTTTCACTTGCTTTTCGACGGCTTTCTGGCCTGCAGAGGTGAGCTTGAGGAACTGATCCATGATGAGGGTTGCTGCAATGCCAGCGGTGGCACCGGTGATGATGCCTCGGAGGACGGATGGTTGTTTGGCTCGCATAGTTACCTCGTGTTTAAGGTCAAAACGGTTTGATGCGGTTTATCAATCAAATGTGTAACTGATGTGTTGATTTGAGCGTCGAATGGACTGGAGGAAAACAGCATGGCGAAGTATGCGCTTTATGTGTCGTTGAAGGCGAAGCCCGGGAAAGAGAAGGATGTCGAGGCGTTTTTGAAGCAGGGCGCTGAGATGGCGAAGAAGGAAGGGGGAACGGTGTCGTGGTTCGGCCTGCATGAAGACGAGGGTCTGTACAGCGTGTTCGACACCTTCAACGATGAGGCGGGGCGGGATGCTCATCTGAACGGCGAGATTGCGAAGGCGCTGATGGCGAAGGCGAGTGAGTTGTTTGCCGATCCGCTGAAGATCCACAAGATCGACATCGTGGCGGATAAGTAGCTATTTCGCGCTTTCTGCTGCGGCTTGTACGTCGCGGAAGACGCGGAGGAGATTGCCGCCGAGGAGTTTTTTCATGTCCTCGGCGGTGTAGCCTCGGGCCATGAGCGCGGCGGTGACTTTGGGGAGATCGGCGGCGGAGTCGATGCCTTCGGGTGGGACGGGGATGCCGTCGAAGTCGGTGCCGATGCCGACGTGGTCGATGCCGGCGACCTTGATGACGTGGTCAAAGTGATCGATGAGGGAGTTGAAGGGGGCGCGGCCGATCTTTGCGGCGAACTCGCGATCGATCTTATCGGAGGCGGTGTAGGGGACCGGGAGTCCTTTGGCTTTGTACTCGGCTTCGAGGGCGTCCTGGGCCTTTTGGCGTTCGGGTTTCTGGGCGTTCCAGGCCTGACGCCACTGCTCGTCGATGAAAGCGGGGAAGAAGTTGACCATGACTACGCCGTGGTTCTTTTTCATGGCAAGGAGCATCTCGTCGGTCATGTTGCGGCCGGCTTGAGTGAGAGCGCGGGCGGAGGAGTGCGAGGCGATGACGGGGGTGCGGGTGGTGGCGATGACGTCCCAGAAGGTTTTGTCAGAGACGTGGGAGATGTCGACCATCATTCCAAGGCGGTTCATCTCGCGGACGACGTCTTTGCCGAAGGGAGTTAGGCCGTCGTGGTGTTTGATTGCGGGGTCGTCGATGTCGCCGGAGGAGTCGGCCCAGTTGTTGGTGTTGGACCAGGTGAGGGTCATGTAGCG
>JAOAPF010000462.1 GCA_025462755.1 Edaphobacter sp. | reverse complement strand
TTGACGGACCAGCGTCTGGAAAGCCTGTGCCAGGGTCGCGTAGGGAATGTCGCGCTTGTACTGGTCGAACTTGCCCGCCGCGAAAAGTCCACGCGGAGGCACAAGCGCCTTGTGCAGTTCGTTCACCACGGAGGATTTTCCGACGCCGGAATAACCAGATACGACTAGGAGCTCGCGGGTACCCTGAGTCGCGACCCGATCGAAGGCCGCGAGCAGAGCATCGACCTCGCGCTCCCGCCCATACAGCTTCTCAGAGATCAGCAACTGGTCTGAGCAGTCGAGCGCGCCCAGCGGGAATGAATCGATCCGACCCTGCGATTCCCACTCGCTCAGGCACCGCCGGAGATCGGCTTCCAGGCCAGAGGCGGTCTGATAGCGCTCCTCAGCGTTCTTGGCGAGGAGCTTCATGGTGATGCCAGATAGCGGCGCGGGGACAGCGAGGCGATCAGCAGGAGCTATCGGTTGGCGTGCAATGTGGCAGTGGACCCACTCTAAAGGATCGGCGGCGTCAAACGGCAGCGCGCCCGTAAACATCTGGTAAAAGGTGACGCCCAACGAATAGAGATCGCTGCGACTATCAATCGAGCGATTCATGCGGCCGGTTTGCTCAGGCGCCATATATGCGAGCGTGCCAGCAATAATCTCGGGCGGTACGGGAGACTGGGGCTCCCGCGGCAGTTGAGATGCAAGCCCGAATCCGGTGAGCCATACCTTGCCGGCGTCGTCGACCAGCACATTCCCAGGCTTGATGTCCTTATGGATTAGGCCGTGCCGATGGACTTGGCCGAGTGCTGCCGCCAAGCCGATGGCAATGCGCAGGAAGAGAGTCAGGTCGAGCGGTTGTCCCTGTCTTCGCTTAAGAACGAGATCCAGGGGTTCGCCGCCGGGATCTTTGAGTATGAGCAGTGTCCTCCCCTCGTAACGAGTGAGTTCCAGAGGCTTAGCTGCCCACGCGGGATCGAGTTCGGAGGCCAGCGAGTATTCGTGCTCGAGCCGCCTAAGATTTTGAGCTGACGGACGTTCCGCAGTGAGCGCGATCGCCAGGACCGCCGACGGATTGCCGCGCTGTCGGCCGCGGTAAAGGATGAAGTCCGGGCCTTCTCGGAGGGGCACGAGTGTGTACTCTGAATGATCCGAGATGGATAACACCTTCGTCGCCACGGTCGCACGATTCCCAGGATGCTCATTTTGACGAGAAGCCAGAATAACGTCAACCCCGGAGATTTGCCACCGCACGCTAGAATTCCAGTTTTAGCGCATATTGCATGATCCGGGGATTCACCGTGAGTGCGCTGATCACGCCGAAGGCGCTCGGCGACGAGACGTCGTTCGAGGGATTTGCAAAATTTGGTCTGTTCAGAGCGTTGAAGATCTCCCACCGAAAAATCAGCCTTACGCGGTCCGTTAGAGGAGTGGTCTTGATCGCAGCGATGTCGAAGTCTTGTTGATCCGGCCCCCTCAAGATATTCCTGCCAAGATTGCCAAAGATTGTCCCCCCACCGGAAACCGGATATTTGCCATCAATCAGGCCGCCGTCAGGAACCAATGGCGCGGGAACAAAAGCGCTCGTGTTAAAGAATTCGTTCACACGGCTGCTGACGCTGCCACTCCGGCCGGCATCGGCAAGTGTGGCTCCAGGAGCCAAGCTTGCTGTTGTATATATGGTTGCAGGACCAAACAGTGTTCCGGCTGCGCTGTCCATGATGCTGAAAGGGAGTCCAGACTGCAGAGTAGTGACACCCGAGATGCTCCAGCCATCTCCGAGTTTCCGAATGGCTGCGCTTTTCGCGTGTTCTGGACCGGGCATGTTCCACGTTCCGCTAAGAACCAATCGGTGTGTTCGATCAAAGTCAGACGCACCGCGATATTGGAGCTATAACTGTTCGCATCCACGCCGTTTAGCATGAAATTATTGTCGCCGCTGCGCGCACCATTGGCGCGGATCTCCTGACTTCCGGCCCCCAGCTGAGTCGCGTCCACGATATTCGTGTTTGTCCCGGCGGTTAAGCCCAGGATTTCGGTAAAGTTGCGATCGACGAGCGGCAGGTCGACGACGCTTTCGTGATCGATGACTCGTCCCAGAGTAGCGTTCTCCGTTTGAATGAGCGGGGGCTTGGCGCTAACTGCGATTTGTTCCTTTGCGCCCCCGATTGGAAGCTGAATCTTGAGCCGGCTCACCTCGGTAATTTGAACCTGAACATCTTTCAAGACGAGTGGCTCAAATCCGGGCGCGCGAACCGTTAGGTCATAGTTGCCGGGACTGAGGAATGGGATGGAGAAATTCCCTTCCGCATCCGTTGTGAGATCGCGCTCTTCCTGTGTGGCCTGACTCTTGACAACCACCGCCGCACACGCGACCAGCGCTCCACTGGGGTCGCTGACGGTGCCAGCGATGGCTCCGGTATTGGCCGTCTGGCCATGCATCGGCAGTGCGCAAAGCACGAGTACAGAAACCTGGAGCAAGGTGCGGAACGCGCGTAACGGGATGTTCCACATCACGTCGTTCCTCCAACAATCAGGGGTTGGTTCCGCAACCACCTGCGAAGGAAGACATCATACAGCAGAAGCCTGAGTCCGACGACCGCGTACTCTGTTCATCCGAATTGGTCAACTCCCGTCTGGCCAGCAAACAGGAAACTATATGCAAAGGGCACGGGGCGCATAATCGTCATTAGCGTGGCCGTCGTATATGCGGTCGTGAGCCAAGAAGTCCTGCCGAGCCAGAGGCAGTTATCGAACCCGATGACAGTTCAAAATACTGGTAAGCAGGGAGTCTGCAGGAATTGGCTGATCTTACCAAGCAATGAAATGCGATCGCTGTGGAGATATGTTTTGGCAGTGTTTTAGAACCGGAAAAGACCTGCGGCGCGGCAGAACATCAGAGGTCATTTCTGATTCTCACATGGGAAGTTCAGCGATAGTAGGATAACCATGCTGCTCTCGCCCAACGCTGCCGTCGTATTTTTTTGTCGTTTTGAACAGCTCGAGGTGGCCATCACCCGAAGAAGGCCGGCATCGCTCACGGAGTGCCTGCATCTCTTGCGGCGACATCGGTTTGAATCCGCGCGCAATTCCCACGTTCTGCTGCAGCACGTCCAGCGAGTCGATACCGCAAATGGTGGTCGCGACCGGCAGACTCATCGCATAACGAAGCGCTTCTTCCGCCCTCACGACGCCATACTGGATCGGCTGGCCGTCTCCCCCGAGGCTCTTCATGCCGAGCGCTGCAATCCCCCGCCGCTGAAGTTCAGGAAGAACCTGCTGCTCGAAGCTACGATAGGTTGCATCAAAACAGTTGAGCGGCATTTGGACAGTGTCGAAGGGGTAATCGTGCGCCAGCATTTTGAGATGTATCGCCGGACTCTTATGTCCGGTGAAACCAACAAAACGTACCTTGCCCCGCTTTTTCGCTTCATCCAGCGCTTCGACCACACCACCCTTCGCGAAATGCAGGTCCGGGTCGTTCTCGTAGATGACCTCGTGAATCTGCCATAAGTCCAAATGGTCGGTGCCCAACCGCTTCAAGGACTCCTCCAATTGTTGCATGGCGACCTTCTTATCTCGGCCGTGTGTGCAAACCTTGCTCATCAAGAAAACTTTATCGCGCCTTCCCTGTAAACCAAGCCCCATCCATTCTTCGCTGCGGTGGTCGTTGTACTCCCACGCGTTGTCGAAGAAAGTGACTCCCGCATCTACCGCCTCCTGAACCAGGCGTACCGCCAGATCGCTCGATTGCACCGCCCCGAGATGATATCCACCAAGGCCGATGATGGAGACTTGTTCGCCCGTTTTTCCGAGCGGCCTGCGGGGAATCTGGTCAGCGCCGCTGTTCGTCACTTGCGGCGGAACCGCAGCCGATACGATTTGGCTGGGCAAAACTGAAGTCGCGAGCACTGTTCCCGCGGAGGCCAGGCCTGCTTGAATAAAGCACCGGCGCTCGATTTCGGGAGTTATTTGGGATCGCTCATTCTGTCGACGTTGATCTACCATTGTTCAACTCCTCGACGTCTCTGGTGTTGTCTCTGGCACCAACCAAGGGCCGTCCGCCTTTTCCAACATCTCCGTGACCTCTCGTTGCGTGTGATCGAAGGGAAATCCATGAGGCATCCGGGTCATCGGGTTGTCATACCGCAGCGATACTTTGTATGGCTCGAACCGGCCGTCGGCCGCCGTCGGAGCGCAACGAGCGCGCAAGGCCTCCATCTCGCCCCGGGTCATCGGCTGAAAGCCACGCACAACGCGCAAGTTCTGGTGCAGCACGTCCAGCGAGTCCATGCCGCAAATAGTGGTCGCGACGGGGAGGCTCATCGCGTAACGCAACATTTCCTCAGCCTGAACCACGCCGGCTTTTATCCCCCACGCGGTACCGCCCATGCTCTTCATGCCCAGCGCCGCCATGCCTCGCCGATTAACCTCGGGTAAGACCTGCTTCTCAAAGCTATGGAAGTTGGCGTCGAAGGGATTGAGCGGCATTTGCACTGAGTCGAATGGATAACCGAGTTCGAGCATCTTCAGGTGAAATGCAGGATCCTTGTGACCGGTGAAGCCGACAAATCTGACCTTTCCTTCTTTCTTGGCTCGATCGAATGCTTCCAGGACGCCGCCTTTGGCGTACGCCAACTCCGGGTCGTTGTCGTAAACGATGCCGTGGATCTGCCAGAGATCCAGATGATCGGTTTGATACCGCCGCAGCGAGTCCTCGAGCATCTGCATGGCTAATTTGCCGCTGCGCCCATGGGTGCAGACCTTGGTCATCAGGAACACCTTTTCGCGGCGCCCGTCGCGGAGCGCTCTGCCCAAGATGGTCTCAGTCTTGCCGTTGTAATATTCCCAGGCGTTGTCGAAAAAAGTGATGCCGGCGTCTACTGCCTCACGGACGAGTTGCACCGCCTCGTCCAACGTCGGCAAATCGCCAAGATGATGTCCACCCAACCCGATAGCGGAAATGGGCACATCCGTGCGTCCAAACTTCCGATAGATCATGTTGCCCGCCTCCTCCGCCGGCGCTGCCGCTGATCTCCGTGATGCTGTAGAGGAAAACTCCTCGTTCGAGTTCGCCGAGACGGCGGATGTGGCGGCCACGGCACCCGCACCGACTTTAAGAAAGTCCCGTCGAGTCGCATTCATCTCTACGCCCTCCTGGCGACCTGCCTGCAGAAATGTGAAAACAGTCTACAACCGAACTCGTTTGAAAATTCGCCAACTGCTGGTTCCGATCCCGGTGTTCATATTCAGAGCAGACTTAAAACAAAAAAAGTCAAAGTTCTCCGGTAATGAACTGGGCCCGGCCGTAGCCGAAAGACCAGTCTTCGTCAGCATTCTGCGTAATTGAAACAACGACGTCCGACCCTTTCACCCCACAGCGCTGAAGTAGTTCTTGGCAAAGCAATTTGTAGAAGTTTTGCTTTTCAAGCCGGCTTCGCGGTCGGGTCGTCACTTGCACCATGACAACCTGTTGGGTACGCGGTACGCCCAGCCCCGTGTCCTCGATGATTATTTCTGTCGCAGGATGTTCATGCACAATCTGGTAGCGGTCCCGCTCAGGTACTTTGAACGCTGCAAGCATCGCGCCGTGGATCGCATCCAGCAATTCTTTCAACTCTGCTTCGCTGCGTCCCTCGATCACATCGACTCTGAGTAGTGGCATTGAAACTGTCCTTTCGTGGAATGGCGTCGCGTCGCGAATCGACAGGAATTGGATTATGAATCGTGCAGCCGAAGGAGATCGAAGAAGACCCTTACTTCGAACTCCATCGGGCGCAGAAACCGGATCGGCTCTTGAGCAAGATGCCTCTGTAGAGCCCCCCAACGCATTGATGCAGCCGTATCTGCGACCCACTCGGCCGGTTAAGCTGCCCAGACATGCAAACAGGGCGGGCACGCCAGAGGCGGCCCGCCCTAAAGCGAGAAACTCAGCGCTGACTCCCCACGAGTTCGGCATGGTTAGACCGCGTGGATTTCACCACCCCGTGTGGGTCCAAGACGAACTTCTTCGGCACCCCCTTGTCAAAGTCCCTGTAGCCCTGAGGCGCATCTTCAAGGGGTAGCACCGTCGCATTCACGGCCTTTGCGATCGCGACCCTGTCGTGCAGAATGGCCATCATGAGCTGCCGGTTATAGCGAAGGACTGGACATTGGCCCGTCCCGAAGCTGTGAGACTTGGCCCAGCCGAGGCCGATTCGCAAGCCAAGGACGCCATGCTTCGCATTCGCATCCTTGGCTCCCGGATCGTCGGTAACATATAAGCCGGGGATGCCGATCGCGCCTCCCGCGCGAGTCACCTCCATTAGCGAGTTCAGCACTATGGCCGGTTGCTCGGTGCCAGCCTGCTCACCCTGCCCCTTGGCTTCGAAACCAACGCAGTCGACCGCGGAATCCACCTCGGGAACGCCGAGGATTTGAGCGATTCGCTCACCGAGTGGAATCCGCTCTCGCAAATCGACCGTCTCACATCCGAAGCTGCGGGCCTGGGCGAGCCGCTCCGGGATCATATCGCCGACAATTACGACCGCGGCGCCCAATAACTGGCAGGCCGCTGCGCAAGCAAGTCCTACGGGCCCGGCGCCGGCCACGTATACGGTCGATCCGGTGGTTACTCCTGCCTTAACGGCGCCGTCGTAGCCAGTCGGAAAGATGTCGGTGAGCAGAGCAAGGTCTTCGATTTTCTCCAACGCCTGCTCCTTATCGGGAAACTTGAGCAAATTGAAATCGGCGTAGGGTGCCATCACGTATTCGGCCTGGCCGCCGATCCATCCGCCCATGTCGACGTATCCGAAAGCCGCGCCGGCCCGGTCGCCGTTCACGTTCAGGCAGATGCCGGTTTTTCCTTCCCTGCAATTGCGGCAGCGGCCACAGGAGATGTTGAAAGGAACCGAGACCAGGTCCCCGACCTGCAGGAACTCCACGTCCCGGCCCTTTTCGATGATTTCGCCGGTGATCTCGTGACCCAGCACCATGCCCGGAGGAGCGGTCGTCCGCCCGCGGACCATGTGCTGGTCACTACCGCAAATATTGGTGCTCACTACTTTGAGGATCACGCCGTGCTCGCACTTCCGCGATCCCAGCGATAGCTTCGGAAAATCGATTGACCGGACTTCTACTTTGCCCGGCCCGAGGTACACCACTCCACGATTGCTTGCCATGTGAGCTCCTTTTCCTGTTCGATCTAAAATGCATCAGCCCCGGCTTGCGCTACGCTATGGTCCTGCTCTCCGGATCCGCCGCTTACACCCACAGCTCCAACAACTTTTCCGCCGCGCTTCAACGGAATGCCGCCAGCGAAGATCATTACTCGACCGTGATTGGAGGCATGAATCCCGAAAAACTGCCCGCCCGATTGGGAATGTTGGGCGAGATCTTTTGTCGCAATATCGAAGGCGCGGGATGTGAATGCCTTGTTGATCGAGATGTCGATGCTGCCGATCCAGGCACCGTCCATGCGGACGTGGGACACAAGATTGCCGCCTTCGTCGACCACGGCGATGTTCATCGGCTGTTTGATTTCGACCGCCTTCTTTTCGGCGGCTGCAATGATCTTTCGTGCTTCTTCGAGTGTCATTGTCATGCTTCCTTCATGGCGATACCATGCAATCGAAGCGCCACCACGATTTCGCACAGAAGCTCCCGAGAACTTTCGCAGGTGTCTCCACATTGGTACGCAGAGCGGCTGTCTCGACGTCCTCGATCATCTGGTTTCATGCAGTTCTCCTTTTTTCGCATCACGTTGAAGGCCTGATCCGTGAGGTTAGGCCGCTGTTAAAACCTTCAGCTTCAATGCTCGTGCCACACCATCGCCATAGGCAGGGTCGGCTCTTCTGCAGTTCGCAACATGGCGCTCCAGGACTTCCTGGGATGCGCCATTGATTGCGCGAGCGGTGTTGTCGAAGAGCGACTGTTTTTGCTCAGCGGTCATCTTCCGGAAGAGATTGCCCGGTTGCTCCCAGTGATCATCCTCTAAGCGGTGGTCATAGTGATTAGCATCGCCTTCGAGCGCGAGTGGCAGATCAGCGTATTCCGGTTGGTTGTCCCACAACTTCTGGCTATTCGGGTTATAACTCGTCGTTGCTCCCAGGTTTCCATCTGTCCGCATCTGGCCATCGCGGTGATAAGAGTGGAATGGACATTGCGGAGCATTCACAGGAATGTGATTGAAGTTGACACCCAGGCGGTATCGCTGAGTATCTCCATAAGAGAATAGGCGTCCCTGAAGCATCTTGTCAGGAGAGAAGCTAATTCCGGGAACCACATTCGCCGGAGAGAAGGCGGCTTGCTCCACCTCTGCGAAGTAATTCTCCGGATAACGATTGAGCTCCATTACGCCAACTTCGATCAGCGGGTAGTCAGCCTTGGGCCAGACTTTGGTCAAATCAAAAGGATTGTGCTCGTGTGTCTTTGCCTGTTCCTCTGTCATGACCTGGATGAAGAGCGTCCAACGCGGAAAATCTCCACGTTCGATTGCCTCGAAAAGATCTCGGCCATTGCTCTCCCGATCATTTGCTACAACCGCAGCCGCGGCTTCGTCTGTGAGATTTTGAATGCCCTGCTGTGTGCGGAAGTGGAACTTCGCCCATATGCGCTTGTTGTCGGCATTGATTATCGAGAAGGTGTGGCTTCCAAAGCCATGCATATGCCGGAAGGACTTGGGAATTCCGCGGTCTGACATGACGATTGTGACCTGATGGAGTGCTTCGGGAAGAAGAGTCCAGAAGTCCCAGTTGTTCTGAGCGCTCCGAAGACCGGTGCGAGGGTCGCGCTTGATGGCGTGGTTCAGGTCAGAGAAGCGGAGAGGATCGCGGAAGAAAAAGACTGGAGTATTGTTTCCAACGATGTCCCAATTTCCATCCTCGGTGTAGAACTTGAGAGCAAACCCACGGATATCGCGCTCCGCATCGGCTGCCCCTCGCTCTCCAGCGACGGTCGAAAAGCGCGCGAACATAGGCGTCTGCTTTCCAATTGTCGAAAAAATCGCTGCCTTGGTGTACCTGGTGATGTCGTGAGTTGTAGTGAACGTTCCATGCGCCCCCCAGCCTTTGGCATGCATCCTGCGCTCAGGAATGACCTCGCGATCAAAGTGCGCCAGCTTCTCGATCAGCCAGATGTCCTGGAGTAGAGCCGGACCACGACGGCCGGCGGTCAAAATATTTGTGTTGTCCGGTACGGGAGAACCGGTTGCATTGGTAAAGCGTTCGGGCTTCGCCATATGAATTCCCCATTTCAAAAGTTCGTGTTGCAGAGTTGATAAGTTGCGCTGAATGCAGTGGAGCCTTACACATCCGCTCAGCGATTTTCTCAGCCCTTCCACTGTGAACCGCGGATAACACTGCAGAAGTTGATGCGCTGGAACTTCGGATCCTTGTCCGCGAGCACATCTGCTTTCACATTGCCGAATGTCGTCTCCGGCTTGTGCTTGATGCCGTCGTAAAAGGCCTGGATGATGTCTTCTTTAAAGTGTTCGGTGCGCGGATATGCGGCGACGATTGCTTGGCGATCAGCGTCGGAGAATTCCGTGTAGGCAATTCCAAGAACATCCATCTCTACGCCATTGGTCAATAGCGCAACCACCGGATGCATGTACTGCGGAATTCCCGGCGTAGTGTGCAGTGCGATCGCCGTCCAAACAATGTCGATCTCCAGCTGAGAGATATTGTGCTGCCGCAGGAACCCTCGCGCCGCATGCGCACCGTCCACTTCGAACCGGTCCGACTTACTGCTGTAGCGCGGACTCAATCCCATGTCGTGGAACATCGCAGCAATGTAAAGCAGCTCGGGATCGACCTTCACTCCCCGTCTTTTTCCGGCGAGCGAGCTAAAGTAATACACACGAGTCGAGTGGTTGAACAGCAATGAAGGCTCGGTGTCACGCACCAGCTGCGTTGCTTCTCGAGCAAGTTTGCTATCGGGGACCATCACGCCTGAGATCAAGTGTTCTTGTGTCATGTCTCTTGTCGTAGTGGACATATCTGGTTCTCCTTTCAATTTCAGTGCATGTTCTATTCCAAAGCCTTTTAGCGTAGCCGCGTGGGGGAAGCTGCAGCCTTCGCGCAACGATCGGCTTGCTGATACTGATCAAAACACCTGCGAATGTGGCGGCTAAGCGTCTAGTGATGGACTGGATGTGTCGAAATAAGGACCTTGCTGTCGAAATATGCTCTCGGCAGAGTGAACTTCGGTCTCGAAGATGTGGATGGCGAGGAACAAGGAGGAGGACGATCTTTTGCTTGCGAGTCTTGGAGTAACTGCTTGAAATGCAGCGAACACCTATGCTCCCCGGGAATGGCGATCAAAATGCCTTTCAAACTAAAGCACGAGATTGAACGAGCGCTGTCGAAAGAGAGTGGGAAGATGAGGTATAGGAAACTGGGGAATACCGGACTCATCGTCAGCAGCGTGGCACTTGGCACAATGCAGTTCGGCGGCAAGATGAACATGGGCAACCTCAGTCAAGAGGACACTACGCGGATGGTGAAGCTAGCCCTGGACAGGGGAATTAACTTCATCGATACAGCGGACGTGTACAGCCTCGGGGAGAGCGAGACTCTGGTGGGGACAGCCTTGAAGGGCGTGCGGGATGAGATTGTCCTCGCCACCAAAGTCCGGCTTCCAATGAGCGAGAATTTCAACCGGAGCGGCGAGACTCGCGTGAACATCATGCGCGAAGTGGAGGGTTGTCTCCGGCGGCTGCAGACCGATTACATCGATCTATACCAAGTGCACGGATGGGACAGCAACACGCCGCTGGAGGAGACGCTGCGGACGCTCGACGATCTTGTGCGCCAGGGAAAGGTTCGCTATAT
>JAOAPF010000424.1 GCA_025462755.1 Edaphobacter sp. | reverse complement strand
GAGAGCGAAAACCAGAACGTCTCTCCCGTGCAGGAGTATCAGGTCGACAAGCTCACTCCCACCGAAAAGGCCCAGCGCAAGTTCCAGGTCACGCAAAGCTGGACCGTCCGCACCAACGCCGCCGACGGTGCCAAAACCCTCGACCTCGCCGTCAAGGCAGGAGCCAATCAATCCGGCCAGATCGACTGGAGCCTCAAAGACGAGAACGCTCCCCAGGCTGAAGCCGCCGGCAAAGCCCTCCAGCGCGCCCGCACCGTCGCTTCCGAGATGGCCAAGGGCCTCAGCGTCAAGCTGGGCGCCCTCATTTACGCCAGCAACGAAATCCAGGCCGAGCCGCCGCGCCCCCTGATGGCCCCGACCAAAATTAGCAAGATGGCCGCGGCAGCACCGGCCCCCCTCGCTATCAACCCGAGCCGCATAGAAAAATCCGCCACCGTCTACGCCGTCTTCGCCATAGAATAGGCTGTCTTGAAAGAGGGAAGCCACATGCCAGTCCACGAGTACCGCGAACTAAAGCCCACTGCTGAAGCCGAAGCCATCTACCGCCGCTGGCTCGCCCGTCTCAACGACGAATTCACCCGCCATACCAAGCCCGACATTCGCTCCCAGATCGTCCGTGACGAACTCATCCAGCTCTACCTCGGCCGTCCCTACGGCGGCCCAGCCAAGGCAACCCTGAACCACGAGCTCGCCATGCACACCCTCACCGAGAGCCTCGACCCCCGGAACGTCACCCTCGAACCCGAGTACTACGGAGACGTCGACCCGGACAAATATGCCGTCCGCAAACCCCTCATCTGGTTCTGGCAGATGTTCGACCGCTCCCCCGTCGGCCTCAACCACTGGCTTGGCTTCCGCTTCCGCTGCATGCTCGGCCGCCACATCTTCCGCCACCTCGGCAAGCACGTCAAAATCTTCCACAACGTCGAGTTCACCTACGGCTACAACCTCACCATCAGCGACTGGTGCACCATCCACAAAAACGTCATGCTCGACGACCGCGGCGGCATCATCCTGCACGAGGGTACCAGCGTCTCCGACTACGCCAACGTCTACTCCCATACCCACAACATCAACCACCAGGCCGACGTCACCAATAAGCCCACCGAACTAGGCCCCCACGCCCGAGTCACCTATCACGCCACCGTCCTCGCCGGAGCCAACGTCGGCGAAAACGCCATGCTGGGAGCCCTCGGCCTCGCCACCAAACCCGTCCCTCCGGGAACCGTCGCCGTCGGCATCCCCGCCCACGTCAAACGCCAGAAGGACCCCACTGCAAAGCCTTAGCTGAAGTGGATCACGTACTTTTCGATATACGCGTGCAGCAGCGAGCGGTGTGTCGCTCGATAAGCCGCATAGTCCTGCACGATTCCCTGGTCGGCGCCATTCAACACGATCCAGCACTCCAGCATCCCGTCCTTGTCCAGAGCGAGCAATGACTTCAGCGTCGCGTCCAGCTTGTCTTCAGGGATCTTCTGTTCCTTCACCAACGCAATCACCGATCGCAAACTCTCAGCCGCCTCGGCCAGCGAGTGGCGGTACACCGTCTCATTCGGATAGTGCTTCTTGAACTCCGTGCTTCGCCACATCATCGGTTGCGTGGAATAAACCAGCCACGCCCCGGACGCCGGATCTCCCGCCTTTGACGGATCGACCGAGACGTTGACATTTCCTTTCTCATCCGGCACAGCCTGTTTCGGCAGCGTAATCGCAGGGCTCGCCAGCCGGGCATTGGACGCATTCGCCCACTGCTGCAGCCCCACCCACGATGCCTTCGTATACGGCTCAGCGATCACCCCATCCACAAATTTGCTTCGTGCCTTCTTCTGTTCTCCCTTCTGCATCAACGCATCGCCGCAGTAGCGATAGGCAGTCTCGCGATCCGGATTGATCGCAACTGCCTTCGCATCCCAGGTGCAAGCTTCGTCATAGTTCTTCATCTTGAACTGGATATCCCCCGCAAACAGCGCGGCCTCGTACAACTTCGGGTCAGCCTCGGCCGCTTCTTTGTACAACGCCAGCGCCTTCTTCAAATTGCCGTTCGAAAATGCCTTCTGCCCTTTCAACAGTGCCTCTGCTCCCGGAGACCTCCCCGTGACCGTCA
Organism: Edaphobacter sp.; assembly: GCA_025462755.1. Taxonomy (GTDB): domain Bacteria; phylum Acidobacteriota; class Terriglobia; order Terriglobales; family Acidobacteriaceae; genus Edaphobacter. The sequence continues at coordinate 12,339 of JAOAPF010000424.1, read as the reverse complement.
GTACGGTCGAGGGCTGCACGTTCTCCTTCTGCACCTCGGCGTCGCTCATCGCCGCACGCGGCCCCGCCGTTTGTGCCGCGAGATCAAATCCCGACGCCACCATAATCAGCATCCCCAGCCTCAATCCCCAACTCACGCCCGTCACCATGCACGCTCCGTTCACCAATCAGTTACACACCAGCGCCGTTTTTGTGGCAACCAAATTCATCCCGCACTCCAGTAGACTTGAACTGTCATGAACCAGGAAGTTGTCCTCATCATCTTTCAAGTCGTCGTTCTGATTCTCGCCTTCAGTGTGCACGAGTGCGCGCACGCCTGGACTGCCTGGCGACTCGGCGACCCGACCGCCCGTATGCTCGGACGCGTCACCCTCAATCCCCTCAAGCACCTCGATCCGCTCGGCTCCGTCATCATGCCGCTGCTGGCCCTCTTCTACCATTGGCCGCTCATCGGCTGGGCCAAACCCACTCCCGTCACTGGCCGCAACTTCAAAAACTACCGCCGCGACGACATCCTCGTCACCCTCGCCGGCCCCGCCAGCAATCTCATCTCGGCCACCATCGCCCTCATCCTTCTGCTCGTCATCAAGCATGTCGTTCCCGGCGGTGTCCTGGCCATTGCGACCGCGATGGCTCTGGCCTCGCACATCCCGGGCGTCGCCACAGAAAATCTCCCCACCCTCTTCCCCGTCGCGCTCTTCCTTTACTTCGTCATCCTCATCAACCTCCTTCTCTTCGTCTTCAATCTCATTCCCATCCCGCCTCTCGACGGCAGCCACGTCGTGCGCCATTTCCTGCCCTACAAGGCCCTTCAGCTCTACGACCGCATCGGAATGTTCGGTCTTTTTCTGCTTTTCCTCGTCGGCGGCAGCTTTATCTTCAGCGTCTTCTTCAGCCCCCTGCTCGCGACCTTCAACCATATCCTCTTTACTCTCTAGAACTCGCCCTCGCGATTCAGCGGAACTCCACAATTTCTTCTGCGACTATTAGCACTTTTGCTAGTCGCAACACTTCGTCGGGTGTCGCACACTATTCCTAGTCCCCGCCGGCGCGCCGGCAACCGCGACAAGCCGAAATAAACCGCGCCGAACACATTTTGCCTATACCGACGGGCAAAGCAGTTGCGAGAAAGGCATCCACATGCCGACCCTTACGCACGACAGAACATTCACCCAGCCGGTCGTGTGGGTAACGACCTTCTTCATGGTCGCCTTCCACATCGGAGCCATAGCGGCTCTCTTCCTGTTCACCTGGAAAGCATTCTTCGTTGCGCTCTTCTTATGGTGGGTCGCCGGCGGCCTCGGTATCGGCATGGGATACCACCGCCTCCTCACCCATCGCGGCTACAAGACGCCGAAGTGGGTGGAGTACGCCCTCACCGTATGCGGCACGCTCGCCCTGGAGGGCGGACCAATCTTCTTCGTCGCCATCCATCGCATGCATCATCAGAACACCGACAAAGAAGGCGATCCGCATTCTCCCCAGGACGGCGGCTTATGGTCCCATGTGGGCTGGATCCTCACCGGTCAGAGCATTCACGACGACTCTGCGGTCCTTCTCCCCTACGTCCCCGACCTTCGCAAAGACAAATTTCACGTCTGGATCAGCCGATGGCACTGGGTTCCGATGACCGTCCTTGGCGGCATCCTTCTCGCCCTCGGGGGATGGCCTTTCCTTTTCTGGGGCATCTTCTTGCGCACGGTTTTGAATCTTCACTCCACCTGGCTGGTCAACTCCGCCACCCATATGTGGGGCTCGCGGCGTTTTCAAACCCGAGACACCTCCCGAAACAGCTTCTGGGTTGCATTACTCACCTTCGGCGAAGGCTGGCACAACAACCATCACGCCCATCCCCAATCCTCGCGACACGGGCTGGCATGGTATGAGTTCGATCCCAACTGGTACGGGATCTGCGCATTGCGAGTGATCGGCCTCGCGAGCGATGTAAAGGCCAGAAAGCTTGAAGCCACCGACTGACAATCTGCCGCAAAGCGGCTCTTCTAGCTGGGGCCGTGACGCTCGAGCGTCGTGCGGTGTCGCGGTTCCGGCTTGATGATGTCGCGGTTTTCGGGGGAAACCGGGTGGACGCCGAAGTCCCAAACGCCAAGGTTGACGGCCTTGTCGGAGATGACCTCCATGAGAGCGAACTCGCCGAAGTCGAGGGGTTCTTTGGGCGTAATTTTGAGCCAGTGGCCGCCGGGGAGTAGTTCGGTTGTGGTCTCGACGACGTCCTCCTGGCGCCTTCCGGTGCCGAGGAGCGGAATCCGAAAGCTGTCGATAACACGGGCGCCTTTGCGGACATCGGCGCGGACGACGACGTAACGGCTGGCGGGAGAGCCACCGGCGGGGTCGTTCTGGATGCGGCTGGTGGCGCCGTGGGTGTCGACGGTGAGGGGGGCGCCGGCAGTGTTGCCGACGCTCTCGTCTCCGATGCGGATGTAGAGGACGGGGTCTTTGACGTGGAGCTGGACGGGGGAGCCCTCGCCTTTGAGTGTGACGATCGGGTGAGCGGCGGCGAGCGGGTTGACGGCAGCCTTCAGGAGATTATGGGCGGTGTTGCGGTTGAGGTCGCTATCGGTTTGGGCGAGCGGGACGAGCTCAGGGGTGCCGCGGAAGGTGTCGAGGGCGAGGGTGCTGTTCTCTTCGGGCAGCCGGAGGTCTTTCGCCACCTCGGGGGTAAGGGCGGCACGGTCGGCCTCTTCTTTCAGTAGTTCGGGGTCGATGGCCGACGGCTGGGGATTATTCGGGTCGGCGGGGTCGGGTTGGGCGTGCTGCTTCTCCCAGCGTTTGGTGGCTTCGAGATCGACGAGGGAGAGGGGGATCTCTTCTTCGGCGCCCCCGCGCTCGGCGCTGATGTAGTGCACGACGTTGCCGACGATCTTATAGCTCATGACGATCTGGTAACCACCGTCTTTGAGGATTAGGTGGATGCGGTGGGGGGTGTTGGCGTCTGGCTGGAGCGCAGTGGTGTGCTGCGAGTAGAGTGCCGGGGCTTGGCCAAGCGTCAGCAGGAGCGCAGCAGCGAGAATCTTCGAGGTGTGTGGTCGGCGGCTCATGGAGGATCGTAGGTGATGATCAACAGTTTAGACGCTTGAATTCGATGCGGGAAAGATCGCAGCGCATTTGACCGATTGAAGACAAGGTCATGACAATCGGGGGAGTGGCTGCGTGTACCGTCTTTTGCAAGCTAACTGGCGGACGCGGACCAGGTTGACATAAATTCTGCAGGCCGACCCGGGGGGTTCGCTAATGAGTCCTTGTTCGAAGGCTCTAGCTGGGTGTATCAGCTTTTTTTCCTTGCTCCTATTAAGCTCCTGCGGCGGAGGTTCCAGCCCTGGGCCAGCCGGCGACTTTACCCTTTCGGCCGCACCGGCCAGCCTCTCGCTTGTGTCCGGCGGAGCGGGACAGCAGATCAGCGTGAATGCCATTCCGGCCAATGGCTTTGCGGGAACGGTGAACGTCGCGACCGTCAGCCTGCCCGCCGGGGTGACCGCGCAACCGGCAACGCTCAGTTTGAGTCCGGGAATTGCCCAGACGGTAACGCTAACCGCCGGCACAAACGCGGTAGCCGGAAGCGCTACTGTGACCTTCACCGGAACCTCGGGTGCCTTGAGCCATTCTGCGACGGTCTCGGCGGCCATCACGGCGCCGCCGCCGGACTTCACGCTGACACTGTCGCCGGCATCGTTGACTCTTGTTGCAGGTGGAGCGGGTGCTGCGGCAAGTGTCACGGCGGGGGCAGTCAACTCGTTCGCCGGGACGGTGGCGGTTGCGATCACGGGACTCCCCGCGGGCGTGACCGCGAACCCGGCAACGTTGAGCCTCGCGCCCGGGGTAGCGCAAAGCACAACGCTCACGGCGGCGCTGAACGCGACTGCAGCCATCTCAATGGTGACGTTCACGGGAACCTCAAGCAGCATCTCTCATTCGGCGAGCCTCGTCCTGACAGTACAGGCTGCGCCAATGACGAATGCACCGGATGTGACCACCTATCACTACAACGTGTCGCGGGATGGGCTCAACGCGAAGGAGACCATCCTGACGCAGGCCAACGTGAACTCCACTCAGTTCGGCAAGATCGGCTTCGATGCGGTCGACGGAAAGGTGGATGCGCAGCCGCTTTACCTCGCCAATGTGGCGATCAATGGTCAATTGCATAATGTGCTGTACGTCGCCACCGAACATGACAGTGTTTACGCCTTCGATGCCGACAGCGGTACCCAGTTCTGGAAGACTTCGATCCTTGGATCCGGGGAGACGACGAGCGATGACCACGGTTGCTTCCAGATCACACCTGAGATAGGAATTACTTCGACGCCGGTGATCGATCGCAAGCAGGGGCCAAGCGGAACGATCTTCACCATCGGGATGAGCAAGGACGCGAGTGGGAAGTACCACCAGCGGCTGCATGCGCTCGACATTACTACGGGTGCGGAGATCAGCAGCAGTCCGACGGAAATTACCGCAACATACCCAGGAACAGGGGACAACACGCAGAACGGCAATGTGGTCTTCGATCCATCGCAGTATGCTGAGCGCGCGGCGCTGCTCCTGCTCAATGGCAGCATTTACACGGGGTGGACGTCGCACTGCGACATAGGACTCTATACCGGCTGGGTGATGGCATACAGCGAGTCGACCCTCCAGCAGACGCAGTTGCTGAACGTCACGCCGAACGGCCACGAGGGTTCGATCTGGATGAGCGGCGGCGGAATGGCGGCCGACAGCAATGGCTTTATCTATTTTCTCGATGCCAACGGCACCTTCGACACAACGTTCGACGCGAACGGCTTTCCCTCGAAGGGCGACTACGGCAACGCGATGCTGAAGCTCTCGACCAGTGGCAAGCTTGCGGTTGCCGACTACTTCGAGACCTTCAACACCACCCAGGAGTCTGCCGCGGACGTGGATTTAGGATCGGGCGGCCCATTGTTGCTGCCCGATCAGACCGATGCGAACGGCCACGTCTTTCACCTGATCGTGGGTGCGGGCAAGGCCAGGAACATCTATCTTGCCGACCGCGACAACATGGGTAAATTCAACTTCTCCAACATGCCGGTGGACGACAGCAACATATACCAGGAGCTCCGGGGAGTGCTGGGAGGCCAGGTCTATTCCACGCCTGCCTATTTCAATGGTGTGCTCTACTACGCGGCGGACGGAGATACGCTCAAGGCATTCCCGTTGACGAATGCAAAACTGGCGACAATTGCATCGAGCCAATCGGCCGTGACGTTTTCGCATCCCGGACCAACACCGTCGATCTCCGCCAATGGGACACAAAACGGGATTGTGTGGGCCCTGGAATCGGGCTTAAGCAACCCAGCGGTACTTCACGCCTACGACCCGGCTAATCTTTCGCACGAGTTTTACAACAGCAACCAGGCCGCGAATGGGCGCGATAGCTTCGGCAACGGAAATAAGTTCATCATCCCGGTGACCGTCAACGGCAAGGTGTATGTCGGAACCCAGAACGGGGTGGCGGTCTTTGGTTTGTTATCGCATTGAGACTGCCGAATGCAATTTGTGATTTGGGCAAGAAAAAACCGGCCTCGATTTTTGGAGTCGAGGCCGGCTCTCACGTAGGGGAATAGTTAGCTTGCCGCCAGTTGGATGCACTCATCCAGAATGTCGAGGGCAATGTCGGCCTCTTGCTGGTTGACGATCAGTGGCGGACAGAGGCGCATACTGGTTTCGCCGCAGCCGAGAATCAGAAGGCCACGCTCGAAGGCGAGATCGACGATCTTGTCGCGTAGGGGGCCGGCGGGGTTGCGGGATTTCTGGTCCTGAACGATTTCGACGCCGATCATGAGGCCGCGGCCGCGGACTTCCCCTACGATGGGGTGTTTGGCGACCCAGGGGCGGAGCCGCTGCAGCATCTTTTCGCCGACCGTGGCGGCGTTCTTCATGCCTTCGCGTTCGATAATGTCCATCGTGGCGAGCGCGGCGGCGATGCAGACGGGGTTGCCGCCGAAGGTGCTGGCGTGGGAGCCGGGGACCCAGTTCATGATTTCGGCGCGGGTCATGCAGATGCCCAGCGGCATGCCTGAGGCGATGCCTTTGGCGATGCAGACCATGTCGGGCTCGACGCCGGCGTGCTCGATGGCCCACCACTTCCCTGTTCTCCCGGCGCCGGACTGGACCTCGTCGACGATGAGCAGGATGCCGTGGCGGTCGCAGATGCGGCGGATCTCCTGGAGGAAGTTGTCCGGAGCGACAACGTAGCCACCTTCGCCCTGGATCGGCTCGAGGATGATGGCCGCGACCTCTTCGGGCGGAAGGATGGTCTTGAAGAGCTTTTCTTCGATGTAGCGCGCGCAGCCGATGGCGAAGGCCTCTTCTTCCTGCGGGCCGCCGGTGCATCCGCGATAGGTGTAGGGGTAGCGAACATGGGTGACGCCGGGAACGAACGGGGCGAAGCGGCGTTTTTGCTGGGGCTTGGAGCCGGTGAGCGAGAGCGCGCCCATAGTGCGGCCGTGGAAGGCGCCGAAGAAGCTGATGATGTTCTGGCGACCGGTGTGGTAGCGGGCGAGTTTCAGGGCGCATTCCACGGCTTCGGCGCCGGAGTTGCCGTAGTAGAAGCGGTGCGGCCCGGGCATGGGGGCGACGGCGCTGAGGCGGTCGGCGAGGTTGGTCAGGTGTTCGTAGTAGAAGTCGGTGCCGGAGATGTGGAGGAGTTCGGCGGCCTGGTCTTGAATTGCCTTCACAACCTCAGGATGACAGTGCCCCGTGGAGTTGACGGCGATGCCGGCGGCGAAGTCAAGGAACTCGTTGCCGTCGACGTCGGTGACGCGGATGCCGCGGCCGGACTTGGCCACCATTGGGTAGCTGCGGGTGTAGCTGGGGGAGATGAGGCGGTCGTCGGCGGCGATGGCCTTCTGAGCTAGCGGCCCGGGGAGGGTGGTCTTGAGCCTGGGGCCGAATTGGGCGTAGCTTTCGGTGCTGGTGTAGCTCTGGGATTTCTCCCCCATTTGGGCCTTTTGATCCTTGGTTTGGTCCTGTATCAGTGTGCTCATTGGTCTCTCCTTTTCGATCAGAGGGCTCAGCGGTGCGTTGAGTGCCGTTCGTCGATGACCTGCCCTGATAGCTGGCAGCCGCCTCGCGGGTTAGCGGAGGGAAGCGGTTTCGCTGGTAGCAGAACTTCGCCGGATGAAGGGATGCTGGAGCTAGTCGCCGGCGAAGAGACTAGGTCGCGTGAGGCTGGGAAGAACGCGGAGATGGCGGCGCGGCATCTGGTGCCGTTTGGAGCGGCACTGCGGGCCGGCGATCCGGTGCGTCTTGGCTGTGGCGACAACGGGGAGCTTCATGGACGATTCAGCCTTTGGGGCTGAGTATACCTTACCGCGCGCAGAATTGATGACGCGCCTCCGACCATCGTTTTCTGGCGAAACACACTCTTCCATGCCACTTCTGTGCGTTGCCAGAGTGCGGCCAGAGGGATGGTCTCGCGAATCTCGTTCTGAATCAGCATGCAGGATACAAGAGCAACGACAGGTCCTTTGGAGGTCCCGACCCGGGCACTCTACACAAACACTACACGCAGGAGACCGATTCCTAGTGGATCGATTCAAGCTTCGGTTCGCTTGCAGCCTGTATTTTCTGGGATAGCTGGGTCTCTCGACTAGCGTCCTCTGCCCTTCCCAATGCACGATACGCCTGCCCCAGCAGGTTATGAGTCATGTAGTTGCTGGGGTCCATTTTTTCAGCGCGCTCAAGATACATCATCGCGTTCGCAGGGTCCTGCCGCTTCAGCAAGACTTTGCCCAGCAGGATATAGGGTCCGGTTGAATTTGGCTCGAGCAGCAAGGCACGTTGCAGGGACTGCTGTGCCTTGGTGTAATCGCCTGCCCGAGTATAGGCATCTCCCAGCCGGTCATAGATGCTGCCATTGAGCGGATTTCGGAGCCGCTCCTTCTCAAACTCAGCAATGGCCTCATCAATATGTTCACCGGCAAGGGCGATTTCACCCAGAAGTGCGTGCGCAAGCGGCAACTGAGAATCCAACTCCAGCGCCTTCGTAGCAAATTGCTGAGCTACGGGGACGTACTCCCGGCGGAGCAACATTCGCGCAGCCAAAAGATATGCAGGAGCCGAGTCCGGCGGGAAGCCATATTGGGTGGCGAAAGCCCGACGTGCGCTGTCATAGTTTCGCGTATCGAGGTAGCAGAGCCCGAGCACGTAACTCGGATCAACCTTGGTGTCCGATGTCCAGCTATGCGCCGATTCGAGCAACGGAATTGCATCGGCAGGCCTGCCCAGCCGAAATAGGGTAAGCCCGCGCAACTGGGCCGACTCTTCATCGTGGGGATCTTGCTTCAATGCGCTCGCGAATGCCGCGTCTGCGTCAACGAATTGGTTCAGGGAGTACAGAGCGAGACCGCGCAATCTATTGACGCCGGCTGGCGCAGGTTGCTGAGCGGAGAGCGGACCGAGCTCCTTCAAAGCATCTGCCGACCGACCGCGATCAATCATCACCCGCACCTGGGTCAGGTTCGGAGAAGAGCCGGCGGGGGTTGCTCCAGCAGTTTTTGTCGGGCCATCTGGCAATTGCGAGACAGGCGCGGGCTGTCCGGGGCTCTGTGCGCAAAGCACTGGCGGGGATAGCACCGCAACCGCGACGATCGACAAAAACAAGGCCAATTTGCTAAGACGACGCATAGAAAACTTTCCGGCCTCAGTGTAAACGGAACAGAAAAGGGGAGCCGCAGCTCCCCTCTTTTGCGAAAACAGCCACGTTAGAACTGCACGCGGGCCGAGAATTGCAACTGCCGCGGGTTGGCGGTGCCATCGACACCGGGTCCCTGAGTGATCGATCCACTTTGTTCTATATTGCCGCCGGGGAGGCCAAAGTTGATGTGATTGAATGCGTTGAATGCGTCCATTCGGAACTGGAATACGAGGCTCTCTCTGATCGGGAAGTCCTTCTGCACGGCTATATCCGTGTTGAAGAAATGCGGTCCAAAGACGCTGTTCCTCCCTACGTTCCCGATCTGATCGAGACCCGGAGCGGTGTACACCGTACCTAACGTCTGCTTGTCATAGTAGGAAAGACTGTTGCCGGGAAAACCGGTTATATGTTTTTGGAATCTACCAGGATCACCGTTTACCCTACAGGGCGCCGAGCCTGGAATACTTGCATTGCACGAGCTATAGGAGAGCGTAAATGGAAGACCACTCGAGTAATTGAGAACCGGACTGATTTGCCAACCTCCGACGATCTGATTCACAACAGCGTTTGCATGGGAGAGCAGCAGCTTATTTCGACCGAAAGGCAACTGAGCCAAGCCGTAGATGATGATCTGCTGTTGTCGGATAAAACTGTCGCGACCCTTTGCTGCCCGTGGATCCCAGGTGTAAAAGCCACTTTGCCAAGAGGTACCCCGCTGCCACGCATAATTCGCATTCAGCGAATATCCGTGGGTGAACTGCTTTGCCAAAGTTACCTGTAATGCATTGAAATGGGTGTCCAAATTGTCGCCATAATAGGTGATGTCATTTGACCACCCGCACTGTCCTTTGGCTAAGCCGGCCGGAGTTGCATAGGCCGAATCCGCGCAGGCAGGGAGCTTACCGCCATAGTAGCGCCGCAGAAAGGTCTGATTGGATGTACCGCCGTTCGCAGCGATACCAGATTTGACTGTCGGGTCATAGTGGAGTTGCTGCCCAGTGACGCTGTATTGTGCCGGCAGGACGATCGCTGCCTCGTTTGGATTAGTGTTGTTGCCGCTACCATCGGCCAGGGTATGCGTTCCCTTATTTCCAACGTATGCCATGGTGAGCGAAAGTGTGGGTGTCAGCGATTGCTGGAGGCTGACGTTCCATGCATCGAGGGTAGGTAGTCGGAGCGGAGTAGGACGCGAGCTGGAGTTAACCGCGTAACCGGGGCTCGGCAGGAGACCGTTCGCCGGAACAGCAATCACTGGTTGCGGAGAAGGCCCTTGGGCCAAGCTGAATGCGAAGCCGGTGATGCCGGTTGTCGTGGTTATCTGCTGCTTGGAAAGCACGGGTAGGTTTTGAGTCGCGGCGTGCCCAAAGATCGAACCGAATACGCCTATATCGAAGCTCCGTCCATAACCGGCGCGGATGACTGTGGTCGGTTGCACCTGGTAGGCGATGCCGACCCGAGGATTGTAAGCGTTGTGGGCCTTGTCCCAGCCCATGTTGCTGGGAACAGATCCCACGGAAGCTACATGCAGATAGCCGGTGTTTATATCCATCATGGCTCCATTGCCTGGACCATTGATTGTCTCCGGGAAATAGAACTCATAACGCAGGCCGTAGTTGACGGTCAATTTCGGCGTAGCTCGCCATGTGTCCTGGACGTAGAAAAAGTCGCGTTTCTGGAACTCCTTCGCGTTGGATGAAGTGCTGGTGTAGCGGTCAAGCTCGGTGACCTCGCCCAAAGCTAAGGTTGCAAAACCGAGTCCACCCTGCTGGGCAAGGTTCGGGTTGGAGGTGGGGCCCGTACCGAAATTCAGAATTCCGGTTCGATTTTGGTCGCTGGGAACTCGCAGGTTGCGTGCATAGCGGAGGTCGGCACCGACCTTTATGGCATGATTTCCCAAAAGTTTAGTCCAGTTATTGACCAGCTGATATTGGTCTTCCCGTTCGATAAGGGGGCAATTGCAACGATTGACGTTCAAGCCAGAGCCGTACTGTGGGCCGGCATTTTGAGCGTTATTAGGTGCTCCCTGTGCCCCCACCTCCGTGATGTTGAAGGCTGGGGGCCCCGAAGTACCGAAAGCACCCGTGTTCAACCCTGGGATTCCGAGCTGTGTTGCGAGATTAACCTGAGAGTACTTCGTAGTGCCGATGTTGTAACGGAAATAGCCGAGGCGAATGTCCGTTACCAACTTCGAGTTGACAGCGATATCGGTGCCCAGAGCAACACTATCGTTTGCGCCCTTTGAAGTGCCACCGAAGCCGCCAAGGCCAAATCCGGGTCCTCCCGCGGCGCCAAACAATGTAGTGCCGGTTAAGGTGTCCGTGAACCGACTGAATCGGCCAAAGACGTGAATCCTCTCGGTCGCCTGATAGTCGCCCCGGACGTCCCATTGATCGCTGTTGAGAATGCCCGTGCCGCTTCCTGAATAGTTATTTCTTAAGCCAGGGTACGTATTATCCGAAAAACTGTTTGGGGCAAAGGGCTGGAGAAGCGCGAACAACCCTTTGGCTTGTGCTGATACCTGGGACGCAGGAATTACGTTACCAGGATAGGGCGTTCCGTTCGCCTGGTAGATGATGCCGGAACCCGCTGGCGTGATATTCCTATACTCGCTGAAATCACAGCCGGGAATACCACTGGGTCCAACCTTCCCGAGGCAGGTTGCAACCAGCTGAGCCGTTGGCACCGTGTTGAGGTTCGATAGTCCGAGCTTCTGACGCGCTCCCTGGTAGTCACCAAAGAAGAATACTTTGTCCTTGAGAATCGGGCCGCCGATGGAGCCGCCGAACAGATTCTTGAGCGCTTGAGGAAACGCGACGTTCGGTCCCTGCTTGAATGGGTCGCGCGCGAGATTTGCAGCGCTGACGCGATAATCGAAAGCCGACCCGTGAAATTTATTCGACCCTGACTTTGTTTGCGCCGTGACCACCGACGCAACAGCCTTACCGAACTCCGCATCGTAGTTTTGTGTCGCGATCTTCGTCTCAGAGAGCGAATCCAGGTTCGGGTTGATAACAATGATTCCAAGAATTGGATCCTGGTTGTCAGTTCCGTCCAGTCCGTAGGCCACTCCGGCAAAGGCCTGGCCATCAACCATAATCTGCTTGCTGCCCTGTGGATCTTCACTTGCAGCATGACTCCAGCCAAGTTCCTGCGCGCCCGGAAGAAGCAACTGCAGCGCTGTAAAGTTGCGACCTGCCACCGGCAAATCCTGAACCTCTTTCGCTCCGAAGATGGTCGCCACGTCAGCGCGATCCGTCTTGAGCTGTGGAACCTCGTCCGCCCGTACTTCGACGGTTATATCGGACCCACCTGTCGTAAGCGCGGCGGTGACCTTTACCGACGTGTCCGCAAACAGCTGGATACCCCTTTGCTGATAGCCCTTGAAACCACTGGCGTCAACCTTTACGTCATAGACGTCCGGGATCAGGTGCTCTACCGTGAAATCGCCGCTGCCATTGGATTGCACTGTGACCGAAGTGCCCTTCGCCACGTCCGTCACTGTAACGTTTGCGCCTGGAACAGCCGCTCCAGTAGCGTCCGTCACTGTCCCGTAGATTGATCCGTAAACCGCCTGAGCGAACGCAGAGGGTGAGAGGGTTAAGAGACCTACTACAGATACCAATAGCATTACCCGCGTAGCGAATCGCATGGCAAAGACCTCCAAAATGGTGA
>JAOAPF010000410.1 GCA_025462755.1 Edaphobacter sp. | reverse complement strand
CAGCGGCATATCATCATTCACCCGAGCAAGCTTCGCCAGCCCCGTCGCAAACCCGATCACCACCTTGCCACCAATTGCTTTCTGCAGCGCCCTGGCAGCGCGATAGATTGTGTCTCCCTCAGGCATTTGCACTCACTCCGCTACGATGTCCAGGCAGAGGTGGCAGGTTCCTCCGCACATTGAATCCCATCGCGCCCGCCGCAAACCCCGCATCGAGCAATGGTCGAGCCATAGCACTCTCCGCCACCGCAACTCCATTCACCGTCGAAATTAGCATCCCCGCTCGCTCTGCCTCGTCCTCTCCACGCTCTCCCTGCACCCGCCGAACCAGAAACTCCGCCAGACTTCGCGCGACCTTCGACCGTTGCGGCTCTTCCTCCGGCAGAAACACCTGCAGGTTGGGATTGCCTCGCCGCAGATAAGCCACCAGCGCGCCGTCGCACAGAATCACCCTGGCCCCTACACTTCGCGTCAGTGAGGAACTCGCATCCGGCGCCGCAGGCCACCGCATCAACGCCCCATACGGATTCGCCGGATCAGTAGCCGCCAGTTGCAGCACCTCCACGCGATCCGGATCCTGCTGTACCCGAAGCGAACGCAGCAGATCGACAGCAGCGGGCATCGCAAACTGCGTCGCTCCAAGATCGGCGGCAAAATACCCTCGTCGAATCTTTCCGCTCTCCTCCAGCGCCTTCATCACGTCGTAAATCGCAGAAAATCCGCCAGGAAGATTCTCCGCATGTGCCGTCTCGCGAAACACCACGCCGTAACGGGTCAATAACTGCAGCGCGATCGCATGACTCCATTCGGTAGCCGAGCGGTCTGTCGCAAACGCTGCCGCATTCAATGCCCACCGTCCCTGCGCTGTCGGCGGAGTGGTCCGCCGCGACCGAAATACCGCCTGCTGATTCACCCGCCGTGCCGGCTTACGCGAACTACTGGGAGTCCTTTCACAGTAGGCCCGTAACGCCGCCATGCCATCGTTGGTCAACAAGCCTTTCCACACTAAGCTCCAAAGCGCCTCCAGCGTCTCTCCCGGATATCCGCCACCCACGCCGTCATGCAGATCCTGAAAGAACGACGCCCCATGCCGCTTCAGATATTCAATAATCTCCGTCTCCTTACTCACCTCCGCTGCGGAAACAGGAATGACGTTTCCCTCATCATCCCGCAGAACTCTCTCCGTCGACGGCGATAGAGCAATCGGCCAGAGAGCAGACAGCTTCTCCGCAAGATAAAGCCCGATGCGCCCATCTCGCTCCCCAATCGGATCGAACCCAACCCACACGACCTCGCCCGCCGCAATCAATGTGTCCAGGTCGGTCGGCTTATACCCCAGCAGACGAGCCGGCAGGATCTCGGTCTCGAGGATCGACGCCGGCAACGGAGCTCCTTGCAGATTCTCAATCACATCCAGCAGAGCATCCAGTCCGCGCCTCGGCTGCACCAGGCCCTGCCACCGCGTGAACAACCTCGCCAGCGTCCTCTGCTCGACCGGTTCGACCTCCTTGCGCAGCCGCGCCAGCGATCTCCGCCGAATCGCGCGCAGCACCTCGTTGTCGCACCACTCGCGGTGAATCCCACCCGGCCGAAAGCCACCCTCTACCACCCTGCCACTCTGCACCAGGCTTTGCAGCACAGATTCCACGCTCTCCCCAGGAAGATCAAATCGCGCCGCCGCCTCATGTGTCGTGAACGGTCCATGCGTTCGTGCAAATCTTCGCGTTAGATCGGTAAGAGCATGCGGAACCTCCTGCAAAAACGCGGAAGGCAGTCCCGGCGGCAGAGGTACTCCGAGCGCGTCCCGATAACGCGCCGCATCCTCCACGGCGATCAGCCGCTTCTCTCCGGCAACCTGGACCTCCAGCACCCTTCGCGCGCGCATCAACTTACCGGCCGTCTCTGCAACCTCTTCGCTCACACATCGCACCCGCAGCTCCGCCCGCGTCAGATCACCAAGCCGCAGCAGAAGATCATGGACCCCATCCATATTCCGGGCACGATATGTCTCCGCAACGCACTGCAGCTGCTCCTCTGTCTCTTCAATCGCGTTGATATCCAATAGCTCGCGAAGGTCGGCATCTCCCATCAGCTCCCGCAGCTGATCCTGATCGATCGAAAGCGCCTGCGCGCGCCTCTCCGCCAGCGGAGCATCGCCATCATAGATGTAGTTCGCCACATAGCTGAACAGCAGCGCCGACGCAAAAGGCGAAGGCGTCCGCGAATCGACCGTATGCACCCGCAGCGAACGATTCCCGATATTGCGCAGCGTCTCCATCAGTGCCGGCATGTCAAACACATCCCTGAGGCATTCGCGATAAGCCTCCAGCACAATGGGAAACGAGGCATATCGGCTCGCCACACTCAACAGGTCATACGCCCGCTTCCGCTGCTGCCACAGCGGAGTTCGTCCGTCCGCTCTCCGCCGCGGCAACAGCAACGCCCGCGCCGCGCTCTCGCGAAACTTCGCCGCAAACAGCGCCGTTGATCCCAACTGCCGCAGCACCAGCTCCGCCGCCTCCTCCGGCTCGAGCAAAATCGGATCAATGGCAGGGGCCTCCTCGGTCTCCGGAAACCGCAGTACGAAGCCATCCTCCGACCACATCGTCTCCACCTCTTGCCCATTCACCGCGCGCAACTTCGCCGTCGCCGCCATGGCCCACGGAGCATGAACCCTGCTCCCAAACGGCGTCAGCACACAGACACGCCAATCACCAAGCTCGTCCCTCACCCGTTCGATCACAATATTGCGATCGTCAGGAACGACAACGGTAGCCAGCTCCTGATCGGCGAGATATCGCAGCACGTTCTCCGCCGCACCCGGATCCAGATCATGCTCCGTCGTCAGCCGCGCCACGGCAACAGAACGCGGCGCATCGCGCAACTCCCGCACCAGAGCGCCAATCCTTCGCCCGAACTCAAGCGGCCGCCCCGCCTGGTCTCCATGCCAGAACGGCATCTTCCCCGCCTCTCCTGGAGCAGGCGTGACCAACACACGATCGTGTGTAATCTCATCGATTCGCCACGCAGACGCACCCAAAATAAACGTGTCCCCGGTCCTGCTTTCGAAGACCATCTCCTCATCCAGCTCACCCACCCGCACCGGCTTGCTTCTCTCCCCTGCAAGAAAAACCCCATAGGTTCCGCGATCAGGAATCGTTCCGCCATTCAGAATCGCAATCCGCTTCACCCCGGCACGCGGCGTAATCCAGTTGCGCGTCCGATCCCATGTGATTCGAGGCCGAAGCTCGGCAAACTCGTCGGACGGATACCGCCCCGCCAACATATCCAGCACGCCATCGAACACGCTTTGACTCAACCCCGCAAACGGTGCCGCGCCCCGCACCAGAGCGAACAATGCCGCGTAGCTGATGCCCGGGCTCTCCTCTTCCTCCGTGACGTGCTTCGCCCTTCGCTCTGCGTCGGCAACGCCCAGAGGAGGATGAGCAATCACCGCCACCATCTGCTGCGCCAGCACATCGAGCGGGTTGCGAAGAAACCGCGTCGACTCCACATGTCCCTCATGCATCGCCCGCGTCACTGCAGCGCAGGCAATCAAATCGGCGCGATACTTCGGAAAAATAATCCCATGGGAAGACGCTCCCACCTGGTGTCCGGCCCGCCCAATCCTCTGCATCCCGCTCGCCACCGATGGCGGCGCCTCAATCTGAATCACCAGATCGATCGCGCCCATATCGATCCCCAGCTCCAGCGACGACGTCGCCACCAGCGCCTTGATCTTCCCCGCCTTTAGCAGCTCCTCAATCTCCGTACGCTGCGCAGCGGCCAGCGAACCATGATGCGCTCTTGCGATCGGCTCCCCCGCCAGCTCGTTCAACGCCCCGGCAAGCCGTTCCGCGACACGCCGCGCATTCACGAAGATCAGCGTCGAGGTTCGCCCTTGAATAATCTCCACCAGGCGCGGATAAATTGATTGCCATATTGAAGTCCGCTTGGGCCCCTGCGAAGCCGGCCCGCTTGGCTGCTCCTCGATCTCGCCAAGCCGGGCCATGTCCTCCACCGGAACCTCCACCTTCAGCTCCAGCAACTTTCTAGCCCCTGCATTTACTACCGCAACTGGCCGGTATAACGGAGCATTCACTCCAACATCCGGCTTCACCCCGTCATCGCTCGCGGCACTCATCAGCACGCCGGCAATCTCATCCCCTGGAGCTTGCACCGGCAGCGGTTCCGTAACCAAAGACGTTACAATCCCATCGACCGGGATCTCTGCACCCCCCAGAAATCGGGCCACCTCCTCCAGCGGCCTCTGCGTGGCCGACAACCCGATCCGCTGCAGCCGTCTCCCCGCAAGCGCCTCCAGCCGTTCCAGCGACAGCGCCATGTGTGCCCCGCGTTTACTCGGCACCAACGCATGAATCTCATCCACGATCACCGTCTCAACTGACCGCAACCCCTCCCCCGCCTCCGAAGTCAGAAGCAGATACAAGCTCTCGGGCGTCGTAATCAGAATGTCTCCGGGGTGCTTGCGGAACCGCGCCCGCTCCTTCGGCGACGTATCTCCCGTGCGTACGCTGATCTCCGGCATCCGCACCTCCACGCCGTCGCGCTTCGCCATATTGGCGATGCCTATCAGGGGCGACCGCAGATTGCGCTCCACGTCAGCCGCCAGCGCCTTCAGCGGCGAAAGATAGACCACCCGGCATCCACGCTCGGCTTCCGGCGGCGTTCTCATCATCAGCTTGTCGATGCACCACAGAAACGCCGTCAGCGTTTTCCCCGTGCCCGTCGGCGCCAGAATCAGCGTCGACTCGCCACGCGCGATCGCCGGCCAACCCTCCACCTGCGGAGCCGTCGGCGCGTCGAACACAGCCCGAAACCACTTGGCCGTAATCGGATGAAACAGCGCCAGCGCCGCGTCGTTAGCAGCCGCGAGATCACGCAGCGCCGCCGACCCATCAGCCTTCGCTGTGACTGCTTTCTTCTCTCTCGATTTGGAAGAAACTCGCGGCATCGCCCTCGATGTGCTCTCGGCAGCATAACTGCCACAACACTATAGGATGCACGCCGGCTATTTTATGTTCAGCCCTCTCAACAAGACGCCCGAGACCTCAAGACCCGTTCACAGGCCGATAAAAATAGCAGTTTGCCGCGAACTCCACTTCAAAAAGATTGGTAGAGTCCTCAGCCTGCTCGGCATTCCCCAGCACCAGGTACCCGCCCGGCACCATCTTGCGATAGATCTCACTGAAGAGGGTTCTCCGGTCATGCTGAGAGAAATAAAGCAGCACATTTCTCAGCATCACCAGGTCGAACGTCGGCAGCTGCGGCATCGGCGTGCAAAGATTCGCATACCGGAACTCGCACATGGATCGAATCCGCGGAACCACCTCCCACTCTTCGCCCTCGCGCACCATATACTTCAGAAGCATCCGCGCGGGCAGTCCACGGTTCACTTCCAGCCGTCGATATCGCCCTCTTTGCGCGTAGTCCACCACATGCCGCGAGATGTCCGTACCGATGATTTTTACATCCCATTGCGCAAGCTCGGGAAAATGTTCAGTGATCAACATCGCCAGGCTGTAGGCCTCCTGCCCCGTCGAGCTCGCGGCGCTCCATATTCGCAGCTGTCGTCGCGCCATTCCTCGTTCAATCAACTCCGGCAAGATCACCTCCCGCAGCATATCGAACGTCGTGATATCGCGAAAGAAACTCGTCTCATTGACCGTCATGGCCTCGGCCACTGCACGATGCAGGTGAGCCGGCCTGCCAGCCTTCAACATGCTGACGAAGTCTGGAAGATTCGCCGCCCCCGACAAACGCGCGATCGGCGCCAGCCTTGTATCGAACAAGGCATTGCGGGACGGGTCGATGCGGTTCGCCGACTGCTCCAGCACCAGGCCTCGAAGATAAGCGTAGTCAGAGTCAGAGCAGGCCATGTGTCATCTCCCGCCGCGGAGCTATCGCGGACGCGCCACGCGCCGCGACTTCGGATCGTCCTGGCCGCCCTTCGCTTACTCTTTGCTTCAACGCGCTGGCGATGCCCCACAACGGCAGCGTCGCATTGGCAATGCCCGCCTCGCTCACTCTGCCCGGCATACCCCACACCGCAGAGCTCGCCTCGTCCTGAGCCAACACAACTCCGCCTCCTTCATGCACCGCACGCGCGCCGTTCAGGCCGTCTGCCCCCATTCCCGTCATCACCAGGGCCAGCGTTCCCGCGCCATACATTCGCGCAGCCGAGAAGAAAAGATAATCCACCGACGGCCTGCAGTGGTTCAGCGGCTCCTGCTGGTGTAGCCGAACTCTGCTGCTGCGCCCGGCGGCCCCTGTATCTTCTTCGTTTGTCATGGCACGGCGCGGAGCTATCTCCATATGTGCGTCTCCGGGCGCCAGCCACACCGTACCCGCACGAATCACCGCGTTGTCGTAGGCCTGTTCCACACGCAACGCGCAGCACTTGTCCAGTCGTTCGGCCAGTGCGCCCGTAAACAACTTCGGCATGTGCTGCACGATCAACACCGGCACGGGAAAATCCTTCGGGAGTTTCGGCAACAGTTGCTCCAGCGCAGACGGTCCGCCAGTGGACAACCCGATCACGACAACCTCGATCGTAGACGATGCCGTCGACCGAATCTCCTCGAACTTTGTATTCTGCGAGTTGTCGGACGATGCGCCACGGTCTGCCTTCTTTTTTTCCCTCCCTGCATTCTTTGCCAATGCGGCGATTCGAGGAAGCAGTTGCTGCGACAGCGACCGCATTGCCGCGTCAAAATCACGCTGTCCCGCCGGCTTAGTGACATAGTCCGAAGCGCCGCGCGCGAGCGCCTCCAAAGTTGATCTCGCGCCATGCTCGGTATATGCGCTGCACATGATCACCGGCAGGTCGGGATTCTCAAGGCGCAGCCGATCCAATACCTCAAGGCCATTCAGCTTTGGCATCTCGAGATCCAGCACAAGGACATCGGGGCATAGCTGTTTCACCTGTTCCAGGCACTCCACTCCATCGCGCGCGATCCCGCACAAATCCATGCGCGGCAACTCGCTTGACCGGCCCTCCTTCTGCAACAGAAACAACTTCCAAAGGATGCTCCGCATCACCGCGGAGTCATCCGCTGCAAGAATGCGAAGCGGCCGTTGCTCTGAAGTGCTCATGTCCGATTTCCTTTGCATTCTCGTCAGGCCGCAATCACGCCAAGCAAAAGCATCTTCTCCCGGAGACTCTCCGGAGTAAAAGGCTTCATCAGAAACTCATCCGCCCCATTGTCCAGTGCCGTAGCGATGAACGAATGATCGGCCTCGGTCGTCACCATCATCACCTTCATCTGCGGGCCAAGCCTTGCTTCGCGCAGGGCCTTGACGCACTCCAGTCCATTCATTACGGGCATATTCACATCCAGCAACATGAGATCGAAGGTCTCTTCGGCGGCCAGCACTGTGAGCGCATCGCTTCCATCCACGGCCTCTTCGCACACAATATCCATGCGGCTCAACAGGTGCCGCAGATACTCGCGGATAAAGCTTGAATCATCGACGATCAGGGCTCGCATCTATACCTCCATTGGTACTCTTCCGAAACAAACCCGTCTCGGATAATCGCGACGGAGACAGCTTCTGCGGGTCGAGCCGCACCATCAGCCCGCTCTCCATCTTGTAAGCCCCGCCAAACAACCACTTCCCTCGCGCCTCCAGCGTGCATGGATTTGCTTCGAGCATGCGTCCGCTCACCGTGACTACGCCGCCCACCGCATCCACAACAAGACCGAACCGCTCTGCGGCGTCGTCGTCCTCCATCACCAGCACGCAGCATCGCCCCGCGTGCGGCTCCATCCCCAACAGGGCCCGGAGGTTCACTGTCGTCAGCACCTCACCGCGATACGGCACGACACCGGCGATAAAGGTCGGCGACATCGGCACACGCTGCAGGTCGCGCTCCCCCAGCACCTCTCGAATTTTTCTAGTATCGATACCAAAGGTCTCGCTCGCTGCATAGAGCGAGCAGAGAGACACCGCATCGTTCTCTTCCTGAATCTCATCCACCTCGTCACGACGGGCGATTCTCACGCGACCTCCTGCCACGCTGTTGTGGCCTTGGTCCCAAACCTGCGTTGAACCAGCGTCAGCTTCTCCTTCACCAGAGCAAGCTCCATCCCCGCAGCGTCGCTTATTGCATCACGCTCCAGCAACGTCCCTGTAGAAACGTCCAGCACCTGCCGCACCACCATGCCCACCCTCTGTTCTCCTCCGTGGCTCGCATCTCCGCAGATCAACACCGTCGCCAGCACGTCCTCTCCTCTCTTTCGCATCGCCTCCAGATCCGGCAGCGCATCGCCCTGGTCCTTCAGCGGAAGCAACTCGCCGCGATACTGCAGCATCGGCCGTCCTCCCGCATACTCGATCCGTTCCAGCGAGACGCTTTCAATCCGTTCCACCATATCCAGCGGCAGCGCCGTCCGTTCCCCTGCGCGATCTTCAAAGATCAGGAACGACTCACCAGCTGCCTCCTGAATAGCGGCCTCACCTGCCCCCATTCCCACCATCTCTTCTTCGATCGGCTTCACGCCGGCACGAGCCGCGGTAGCGCCAACATCCAGGATCAGAGCCAGCGTTCCATTGCCCAGCACCGTCGCCCCGGAGAACATCCCGATCTCGCGCAACACCGGCGACAGCGGCTTCACTACAATCTCCTCCGGCGACATCAGATCGTCCACCACCAGGCCATACCGGCATCCGTCCGCTTCGAGCACCGCCAGATAATGCCCATTCGAGGCCTCCGGCCGATCCGACTCCAAACCAAGCAGCCGATCCAGCCATACCATCGGCAGCAGCCGCTCCCGCAGACGGTAAAGCTCCGCCGACCCAATCCGCTGCACCACACGCGCAAACTCCCGCTGCGGTATATCCACTAACTCCACGAGCGCGCTCTGCGGCAGCGCGAAGCTTTGTCCGCCGCTGCGCACCACCAGGGACGGAACGATCGCAAGCGTCAGCGGAACCCTCAACCGCAGCGTCGTGCCTTTACCTCTGCGCGATTCGACCTCGACGCTCCCTCCCACCTTCTCGACATTGGCCCGCACCACATCCATCCCAACGCCGCGTCCCGAGACCGTGGTCACTGCAGCGGCCGTAGAAAATCCCGGCAGAAAAATCAGTTGCAGCGCCTCTCGCTCCGACATTCCCGCAGCTTGTTCCGGCGTCACCAGATTTCGTTCAACCGCCTTCGCCAGCACCCGTTCCATTGGAATCCCAGCGCCGTCGTCGGCAACTTCGATCACAACCGATCCGCTTTGATGAAACGCCTTCAGCCGCACGCATCCCTCAGCCGGCTTACCCGCCAGCACGC
>JAOAPF010000406.1 GCA_025462755.1 Edaphobacter sp. | reverse complement strand
ACGACCGCGAGATCATTCACGTCAAAGGCAGCAAAGACGTAGTCCTCGACATCGCCGCCACCCGGCACGGAACCGCCATCACCCCCATCCTCTCCGGCATCCTCCCCACCGAAAAGCGAACCCTCTCCCTCCGCTGGATCATCTACGATCCCGCCGCCATCACCCCGTCCTCCTTCCTCGACGCCAACACCGCCTCCGACGCCGCCGGCCTCGTCTCCGCCTTCTCCAACTTCGGCGGCCCCGCGCAAAACCTCGTCTACGCCGACGACAACGGCCACATCGGCTATCACGCCATCGGCCGTATCCCCATCCGCGGCAGCATCGCCGCCCCCAGCCCCATCAGTCCCGTCCCCACCGACGCACTCGACGCCACGCAAGAGTGGATCGCCGCCATCCCCTACGAGAAGCTCCCCCAGGCCGTCGATCCCCCCAACGGCATCCTCGCCACCGCAAACAACCGCATCACCCCCGACGACTACCCCTTCCCCATCACCCTCAACTGGGGCTCCCCCTACCGCAACCAGCGCATCTGGAAGGTCCTCACCGACAAGTCCAAGCAAACCAAACTCACCCCCGCCGACATGCTAGCCCTCCAGACCGACGTCTACTCCGACCTCGACCACGTCATCGCCCAGCGTCTCGCCTACGCCATCGATCACACCAGCAGGCCCGAGCTGGCCCGCAACACAACAGAAGCCAAGCGCCTCCACCAGGCCGCCGATCTCCTCCGCGCCTGGAACGGCAACGTCGACGCCGACGCCGCAGCCCCCGCCATCGTCGTCGCCACCCGGGCCGCACTCTGGCCGCTTCTGCTAACCCCCCAGGCCACCCCCCAACCCAACCCCGTAGCCCAAACTGAATCCGGCCCTAAAACGGACAAGACCCAACTCGTCCCGCCCGCAGCCCTCTACACCTGGGGCAACAAGTCCTACGCCGAAGAGTGGCTCATCATGCACACTCCCGCGCGCTGGCTCCCCAGAAATTACGCCACATGGGACGACCTCCTCACCACCGCCGTCTCCCAGGCGCTCACCGCCGTCCACGCCCCTTCCGACCTCAGCCAATGGCGCTACGGCCAGTTCCGCCCCATCGAAATCAATCACGCCATCTACAGCCAGTCCCCGCTCTTAGAGCGCCTCATGGGAGTTCCCATCGGCACCGGCATCCAGCCGCAAAGCGGCGACGACGTCACCGTCAAGCAAGTAGGCCGCACCTTCGGCCCCTCCGAGCGCTTCACCGCCGACCTCGCCAACTTCGACCAAAGCACCCTGAACCTCGTCCTCGGCGAATCCGCCAACCCCCTCAGCCCCTGGTTCATGGACCAATGGCCTGCATGGCACCACGGCACCACCTTCCCCCTCACCTTCACCAACCCCGCCGTAGACGCCGCCACCACCCACACCCTGACTCTCACTCCACGCTAACAGTCCATCGAGCGTGGAAGCCGAATCCGGGTGCCCCATGTTCGCGACGGTCTCATCGTCGCTAACGTGGGGTTTTTCTCGAAGCCCCGAACCGTCCTCACAGCCTGACCCAACCACCGGGGGCCCCATCTTTCCGGGCTTCATCGCGAAGGGCGGGGTATTCGCGCCAGGCGCGAACCGCTCTCATTCCCTTTAGAAAAAAATGTCATATCCACCGAAGCTGCTCACAGCCTCATCGTGAGCAGCGCAGTGGAGAGATCCGCATCTCTGCCACCGCCATCAAGGGCGTCGACTCCTCGTCGAACGCATCGCGTCCACCAGCGTCGTTCTCCCACCTGTGTCTCCCACCCCAGACCTAACTAATCGGAATCTCAATCCCCCGCTTCAACCGAATATGCCCCGGCAGAGTCAGCTTCTTCATCTTCCGCTCCAAAACATCCACCTCCGCCACCGAAATCTTCCCCGTCCACTCACACTCTCCCATCTCCACCGAAACAATCTCGCCCTTCTTCAACCCCAGCAGCAACCCCTTAATCGTCGTCACCAGGCTCACCGCGAACGCAATCTCATGGACCGTCTTCCCACCCAGCCGCACATCCACAAACGGGTGCAGCGTCGAATGAATCGAATGATCCGCAATCGCCGACACAATCTCCACCTCCGGATTGCTCCGGCTCCGCCGCACATCTTCCATGAACATCGTGTAATGTTTCCATCCATTCGCAAGCGTAGCCAGCACGCTCACATGCATCGCTTCCGACAGCGAATCCGACACACTCTCCTGCACGCTGCTCCATGAGATCGCCTTCGGCACCTTCTTGCGCAGCTCGCTCAACTCCTCCGCGTCCAGCCCCGCCTTCAGGTCTCCCTCCGCCTCATCGCCCGTGAGCACCCCAAACAGATCGCCCACGCTCAACTCCTCGGTCAGCACCGCGGGCGCCTTCGTCTCTACCCTCTCCTCCGTCGCACTTGTCATCCTTGCTCCAATCCAGACTTGGGTCTCGTCTTCGAAAACGTAATGTCCTCTTCCGCGGGCCCCACACCAGGTTCAAAGCTCAACGACAGATACGGCTCCCTGCTCAGCAGCTTCACCTCCGGCACCCCCGGCTCGCCCCACCGGTAGCTCGCCGTCAGCTTCGGCACCGGCGGAAAATGCAGGAACAAAGCCGCCAGTCCAGCCAACGCCGCAAGCAGCCAGTCGATCCTCGGAATCTTCGAAATCCTCGAAATTCCCGGCGCAACCGGTCCCACCTCCAGCAGAATCTCATGGTTCAAACGTCTCGCCCCCACCACGGTACTCGCCGACACCTTATACAACATCGCCTTCGCAAAGCGATGCGTGCCCGAT
Organism: Edaphobacter sp.; assembly: GCA_025462755.1. Lineage (GTDB taxonomy): Bacteria > Acidobacteriota > Terriglobia > Terriglobales > Acidobacteriaceae > Edaphobacter. The sequence continues at coordinate 7,998 of JAOAPF010000406.1, read as the reverse complement.
CCGCTCACCGTCTCCACCGCCGAACCATCGCCCCAATCCAACCGGTAGCTCGCCCCCGCCACCGACGGCTCCAGCGCCGCCACCACGACCACATCCTTTCCCACCACCGGTTGATTCGTCTTGCTCGTCAAAGTCAAAGCCGCCACCGGCAAAACCGCCACAGCCTCCTCAACAACAACCTCCGGAGTGACAGGATTCAACGGCTCCACCTCAGGCTGAGGCTGCGGCGCCTCCGGCCTCGGCGCAACTGACGGCTTCGGCGTCTGCTGCTGCGTTTGCTGTGGAGGATCAGGCGCCGGAGACGGCGGCACACTCGGCGGGATCGCAGGCGGTGGAGGCTTCGGCGTACTCGGCGCATCAGAGACGACCGGCGGCGGCGGCGGCTCGGACACCGGCGGCGGAGTTATCTCGTGCGACCGAATCGGCGGCGGAGGCGGATAGTCAGGCAGCGGAAACACCTCGCGAGGCGGAGGCGTCGGCACCGGCACCGGTGTCCTCGGCCACCGCGGCGCAGGCACCTGCGACCCATCCGTTTGTCCACGCGGAGCCGGCGGCGTATACGGACCCGTCCGCGAAGGCGGCGTCTCTGAAGTTGCCGGCGGCGGCTGCGGTACGGTAGTCGGCGGCCCATCCGAGGTCTTACCCGGAGTCCCCGGCGTCCTTACGCCGCCCGGAGGCGAATACGGCCCATTCGACCCCCCATCTGAGGTTCCCCCCGAAGACGGCGGGGTTCTTGTTGCCGGCGGCGGCTGCGATCCCGTCGTCGGCGATCGCGCAGGCGCCGGCCTGTACGTGTACATCCCCGGCGTCTCCGTCTGTGCCGGTGCAGACGACTGCGCCGGTACCGCCCTCTGCGACCCATTCGGTTGCGCACGCGTTACAGGTCGCGTATCGATAGTCGTCGACGGCTTCACCGTACTTGCCGCCGGCTGCGGTTGCGCAGTCGCTGTCGGTTGCCTCTGCGTCGTCTGCGCCGCCTTTGGCCCAGATGCAGCCGCGGCCGGCTGCTGCTGCCTATACACAGCCCCGCCAGTCGAGGCGTTCTTATGCGTTGTCTGGTTTGTCCCCGTCTGCTGAGCTCCCCCGGTCTGCGCCGTCATCAGAGGCGCACCGCACACTCCCGCGCATAACAGACTTAAGAATCGAATCCAACCAGCACGTCTCATCATGGAATCCTCCGGGGCCCGTAGGTTCCACCTTCACAATGATTGTGTCGCTGTCCTCTTAATCGTTTCCGAGTATAGTCCTTTTCCCGAACTCCGCCGCCGGTCATTCCCCGCTGGTCACATAACCCGCCCGCCTGTCGTACTCTGCATTAACCTGATCCGGGTAGAATCCTCCTCGTGCATGCGGGCCAGGAACTTCAATCCAGGAACCACCACTTCAAAATCAAAGGATCAACATAATGGCCAACCCGTTCTGTCATCTCGAACTCGCCTCCACCGACGCCGCCAAGGCAAAAACCTTCTACTCCAGCTTCTTCGACTGGAAGCTCAACGACATGGACATGGGCGGCGGCATGACCTACACCACCTTCAAACCCTCCGACTCCAACGACAGCCCCGGCGGCGGCATGATGCAGCACCCCGTTCCCGGAGCCCCCTCCTCCTGGCTCCCCTACGTCCTCGTCGACGACATCAACGCCGCCAACGCGAAGGCCAAGTCCCTCGGCGCCAAGATCATGAAGGACACCCAGGAGGTCCCCAACATGGGCTGGTTCAGCATCATCATCGACCCCACCGGCGCCGCCCTCGGTCTCTGGCAAAGCAACCCATCCGCTCCCCGGCCTTGAAGCAAACACCGCAGCACAAGCCCTGTGCCGGACGCGTCCATCCAACCGGGTGTCCCATCCTTCGCAGTTTCATCGCGAAGGGTGGGGTATTCGCGCCACGCGCGAACCGCTCTCCTCGCCCATCGAAAAAACCGTCATCTTAAACCGCAACCGCTCATTTGCATTTGCTGTTGCATTTGCTGTTGCATTTTGCTGTTGCATTTTGCTGTTGCATTTTGCTGTTGCATTTGCATTTGCTGTTGCTGTTGCTGTTGCTGTTGCATTTGCATGCTGTTGCATTTGCTGTTGCTGTTGCATTTGAATTTGCTTTTGCATCTGCTGTGGCGTTTGCATTTGCAGTTAAAAGTTCCTGCCGTCATCCTGAACGCAGTGAAGGATCCCGAAGAAACCACCAGGCCACAACCCCACGCATCTTTCAACCCACACCTTTGCCGCCTTTGCCCTTTCCCCTTCCTCTTACCTCCAGCCTTCGCCGCCTGCCTCTCGCCTTCGCTCTTATCTCATGCCTTCGCTCTTGCCACCGCCACCGCCGCCTGCCTTCGCCTCCTGCCGCCTGCCTTCGCCTCTTGCCCTTGCCACCGCCTTCGCCGCGTGCCTCCTGCCTTCGCACTTGCGTCCGTTTTTCAGGATTAGCGCAGGGCTTTAGCCCTGCGAAAAATTTGGCAATGACAAGGGGCTTTAGCCCCGGGTCTCCCGCCCGGGCCACTCGCTATTGACACCCTGCTACAATCAAATCAGGAAGAATCAAGCCCGGCACAAGCCGGGCTTTTGACTTTAGCACCATAACCGAGACCAAAGTCCAGACTTAGCTCTTTTATTTCGAAGACTTTAGCACGATTTTGACGGGGACAGGGATGTACCGCGCGATGCACAGGCCGACGCACAGAAAGACCAGCCGAAATCGCCGCGCCGCAACCCTCCTTCTCCTAACCGCAACCTTCGCCACAAAAAAAATCCAGGCCCAATGGGACATCGAAGACTCCAACACCACCGCCAGCCTTCGCGGCATCCACAACGTAGGCGGCGGAGTCGCCTGGGCCAGCGGAACCAACGGCACCGTCCTCCGCACCGAAGACGGCGGCTACCTCTGGCAGACCTGCACCATCCCCCCCGGAGCCGAAAAACTAGACTTCCGCGGCATCCAGGCCTCCGACGAAAACACCGCCATCGTCATGTCCTCCGGCAAAGGCGATCTCTCCCGCCTCTACAAAACCACCGATGGCTGCCAAACCTGGAAACTCCTCTTCACCAACCCCGACAAAGAAGGCTTCTGGGACGCGATTGTTGCGAAGAATGGGCGCGGCTTCCTCATCGGCGATCCCGTGGCGAATCGCTTTGTCGTCTACGCTTCCTCAGATGGAAAGCTCGAGCAGTGGAGTCGATTCGGCGAACACTCTTCCTTGCATGAGTTCAGGTTCGATCTCTCACCTTATGAAGGAGAGGAATTCTTCGCCGCGAGCAATTCGATTCTCCAAGGCGACCCCTCGTCCGAGATCACATTCGTAAGCGGGGGTGGCCGCCAAGCCTTCTATTCCAACGCTATTTGGAGTCAACAAGGCATCGGTGGATTTCCAACGTTCTCCTCATTCAAATCGCGCATACCACTCGCAACGGGAGCGACCGCCGGTGCATTCTCGTTTGCAAACAAAGGGGAACAAACCACAGACGTTACCCTCCGGCATTCCCATCAATTCCTGGTTGCGGTTGGTGGAGACTACAAAGAACCGGACTCGCACTCCGGAACAGCCGCGTGGAGTAAAGATGGTGGTAAACACTGGACCACGGCCCAAACCCCACCCCACGGCTACCGCTCTTCCGTAGCCTACGACCCCACGCAAAAACTCTGGATCACCGTAGGTCCCAACGGCACCGACATCTCCCGCGACGACGGAAAAAACTGGCATCCCCTCACCCCCTCCGGCTACGACCCACCCGACGCCGACAAAAACTGGAACGCCCTCTCCCTCCCCTTCGTCGTAGGCCCGAACGGACGCATAGGCCGCCTCCGCACCATCCCCACCCCCACAAAATAATCCGTGTTTATCCGCGAAATCCGCGGTCGATTACTGCTGCGGCTGCTGAGGAGGCGCAGGCGTGGTCGGAGTCGTCGGCGAAGATGTTCCCGGCGCGCTGCCAAACCCCGATCCAGAAGGGCTCCCATACCCAGAACCAGGAGTAGCTCCAAACCCCGACCCAGGCGTAGTCCCAGACCCCGAACCAGGAGTACCGCCAAATCCCGAGCTATTCCCCGCAGCCGACCCCAGCCCCGACGGCCCACCGCCCATCAAAGCCCCCTTCGCATACAACTGCTCGATCCGCGGGTCATAGAGAAACTCCCACGTGTTGTACGTCGTCTGCTCGTTCAGAACCGTGATCGAGTCGCCCTCCTTCGGCACCCCAACCCCAACAAACGGAGCCCCACCACTCATCGAGCTACCATTCGACTGACTAGCACTCCCACTCAGCGACCCCAGAGTATTCGTCGAGCCCGCCCCGGCACCCGAACCCGTCTGACCCGAACCCGAGCTACCGGACCCCAGCGTCGGCGGACCATTCGTAGCACCACCCGTCGAATTCCCCCCACCCAACGTAGGCGTACCCGAAGTCCCACCCAATCCAGACGAACCACCCAATCCAGACGAAGACGACCCGAGCCCACCCCCACCCGGCGACGAACCCCCAAACGCACTCGACCCCGGCGACGAAGCCCCATACGTCGAACTCGCCCCCGCCGACCCCGCGCCAGCCATCCCCGCCGAAGCCGCTCCCGCCGCCGACCCCAACCCCGCCGTCAGCCCCACCAGCGGCTGACCAAAAAATCCCTTCACCGTAGTCTTCGCCTCACCCACCTTGATCAGCCGCCAATCCGCCTTCCCCGTTATCGGGTCAACATACTGTTGCCGCAGAAAGCGTATATTGTTCGTCTTTTCCAATTGCTCCATCGATCCCGGATAGTGTCCGAACTTCCTGTAGTACAGCCGGATTGCCCGCACATACTGGTTCCCCCGGTGCACCGCCTCCACCTCGCGCTCCCTCCGCAACTGCTGCGCCACCTTCGGCGCGGCCACGCTCAGCGCGAGCAGAACAAAAAATATCGCAACAATCAGACCAACCAGCATGAAGCCCTGCTCCTCATGCCGTTCCATCTCCCCCGGGCTCCCAACGGATGATATGCCGATCACGTCCATGCCACTCACCTCATCGGCCCAGCAACGGCAACGTCTGCCGGTTGTTATTCGCCATATCCTCCACCAGAATGGAGTTGGCCGAAATCGAAATAACCTTGTACTTTCGCTGCACAATGTCGCCGTCCGAGGCCAGAAACACGTCGTCGCCGTGCAGCAGGAAGGCCTCACGCTTGCCATCGGCCCCAGTCGCCGTTCCAAAAAACTTCAAATCAATCGGCGGAGGCGGAGGCGGCCCCGGTGGCGGTGGTGGTGGTGGAGGAGGCCCCGGCTTTACCCGCACCGGCGCAATCGGTTTTGGAATATCCACAGGCACAGAGTTCGGCGAAAAAATGTTCCGGCCGCTCCCCGAATACGCCAGCGACTCCGTCACCAGCATCGCCTCCATGCGCAGCGTCGGATCCAGCTGCGCCGACGTCGTCCCCAGATTCTTCGCCGCACTACCCGTCGATCTGCCCGGAGGCACTGCAACCGCGGCACCCGTCTTCGCCGCAGGAGCCACCTTCACCGGCGCACTCACCACCGCCGGCGCAACTGGCCGCGGCGGAGTGTCATCGCGGAAATCGTAGTAAAGAATGACCGCCGCAACCAGCACAAACGCGCCAATCAAAGTTCCTTTTTTCTGTTGGTCTGGAGTCAGCCGTATCATCGCCGGCCTCCCGCAGCAGAAGCGCCCGCGGCGCCATCGACCGCCCCACCGGCTGCCGCCCCATCCCTTCCAGCCGCACTCTTCTCCGAGCTCCCCGTCTCAGAGCCCTCCGTCCCCACCGGCGACCGCAGATACGTCGTCAGCCGCACCCGCAGACCCACCGTCCCGCTCTGCTGTCCGGTCAGCGTCACCCCAGTGATCACGAAAAACATCTTGTCCCGCTCCAGCGAATTGACGAACAACACCAGCGGTCTGTAGTCCCCGCTCAAACTCGCGTCCATCCTCGCCTCTGTCAGCTCACCCGCCGCACCCGGCAGCACCGGCGCATACCCATACTGCACCCGAATCAACTTCACCCCTTGCTTCTTCGCCAGTGCCCCCAACTCACCAATAACGTCCGAGGTCGAAAACGGCAGCCGCTGCTTGGAAAACTTATCCGCATCTTTCGTTGCCTGCGCCAGCTTCCCGTCCAGACCCTCCAGCGGCTGTCTCGCAATCTTCGCCGTCTGCATCGCAATCGTCTGGTCGGCAAGTGCCGCGGCGTTATCGCTGTTCGCAGCACGCCAGGCAAATGCCATATGCGCCAGCAGGTAAAGATTCACCAGCCCAAGCACCACCACACCGGCAATGTGCAGATTCCGCAGCGTGCCCAGCCGGCGCGCCCTCTCCGTCCACTCCTTGGCCGCTACCGTTTTGCGTTTCTCCGTCGCAACTGTCGTCATCGTGGCGCCCCCTTCTGCACAGGCGCCTTCATCACTCCACTCTTAGGCTTACTCGAAGGCTTGACCTTCTTCGCAGCGACCGCCGCCTTCGTGGAATCTTCCTTCGCCGCCGAAATCTCCTTCACCGGCTTTGCCGGCAGCGGGTTATACCCGCTCAATATCTCGAACTGCACCGCCCCCGGCACCGTCACCGGCGCATTCACGCTGCGATTCGCCTCCTGCGTCTGGGCCTGCTCCGACGACAGCCGCGGCGACAGGAACCGTTGCGACGTCTCCAGATTTCTCACCAGCTGCACCGCGCGTTCCCGGTCTCCACTCACCCGCAGCCGGATATTCACGTCACCTTCCTTCGAAATCTGCGGCTCGATGCTCGTCACCTGCACTCCGGTCGGCAACACCTTTTCCAGATCCATCATCACTGCCGTCCAGCTGAAGCTCTTCCACTCAAACACCGAATTCAAAAACTGCGACCGCTCCAGCACCGCCATATTCTGCGGCTGATGCATTCTGGACTCGTTCACCTGCCGTTCATGCTGATACTGACGGGTCTCCCCCTTCAGCGCATCCATCCGTGCTCGCGCCACTGCGGCCTTCGCATTCAGCGAATGCAACGCAAACCCCCACCCGATCGCAAGCACCGCCAGAACCACCATCGCCAGCCGCAGCCGCGCGAACAGAGGTCGCAGTTCAACAAATGGTCGATTCGCAAGATTGACAGAGATTCGCATCAGTTCCTCAGCGCTCCCCGGACACCGGCCAGCCAGCCTCGCGGCACACTCGCCGTCACCACTCCCGGCTCAATCATGCCGGGCTCCACCATCTCCCTCACCCGCAGACCCTCGAGCCCACTCTCCTCCATCATCGACGCCAGCACGTCTCCCCCCAACGTGCCAGCCACCAGCAATTGATCCGGCGGACGCTGCAGGGAATCTTCGAAATACGCCGCCGCCACACTCACCGCCTGCGCCACCTCGCGAGCCGCGGCCCTGGCTTCAAACTCCCGCGTCACCGCCATCCCTACCGTCGAAGTCTGCATCGCAGCTTCGGCGTCAAACCTGTCCCATCCACCCGGCCCCAGAGGCTCCTGCCGAGCCCATTCCTGCGCCGTACTCTCCCGGCTCACCACAGGTAGAGCCGAGATCACCGCCAGTGGCGCACTCCCGCTCACACTCATATCCACCGAACGGTGCAACATCAGCATCCCCGCCTGCACAATCGCCGTCGTTACCGTCCCCAGCCCCGCATTCACCATCAGCACCGGAGCTTCCGCCTCGTCCAATCCCGCCAGCCCGGCCAGCGTACTCGGCAGCACCGCTCCCGGCAGGTACCCCGCCGCCAGCACAACCGACTCATATTCTTCCAGCACAACCTTCGGCATCGCCACCGCCAGCAGCTTCACCGAGCTCTTGTCAGTCGACATCACCTGATAGCTCACCATGGCCTCATCTGCATCGAATGGCAGCAGCTTCTTCAGCCGAAATCGAACCACCGGCAGTGCTTCCGCCGCTTTCGAGGGCAGCTGATCGAAGTCCACAAACAACACCCGCACCGCCGCGTCCGGCACGATCACTGTCACATCGCGCATCCGCTCCCGCCCGCTGCCTGCAACCCCATCCAATACCTTCCGCAGCGCGGCTGTCACCGCGGTCC
>JAOAPF010000388.1 GCA_025462755.1 Edaphobacter sp. | reverse complement strand
ATGAGGATTGGTTATGGGTTTGATTCGCATGCGTTCAAGGCGGGCGTGCCGCTGGTAATTGGCGGGCTTGCGATTGAACATCCGGAGGGGCTGGCTGGGCACTCGGACGGCGATGTGTTGCTGCATGCGATTACCGATGCTCTGCTGGGTGCGGTGAGCGCGGGGGATATCGGGACTTTCTTTCCGCCGAGCGATCCGCGTTGGAAGGGGGCTGCTTCGAGCGTGTTTTTGAAGACTGCACTGGAAGAGGTGGCGACGGCCGGGTACAAGATCGTCAACGTTGATACTGTGCTGGTGATGTCGAAGCCGAAGATTGTGCCGATTGCCGGGGAGTTGCGTGAGAGCGTGGCGGCGCTGCTGGGAGTGAAACCGGGCGAGGTTGGGATCAAGGCAAAGACGCCCGAAGGGTTGAATCAGGACCATGTGGCGGTGGCGCATGCGACGGTGCTGCTGGAGAGTCTGGGGATTCCCGAGTCGGTGGGGGCGATGGTCGCCACGGCTGAGGACGATGATGAAATTGACGTGGTGGTGAAGACGCTGGTCGGCGGGAAGCGCGATGTTTCCGCGCTGAGGCGGAAGGTTCCTCCATTCGATACGGATGATCTGACTTAGCCGTGCTCGTAAATCCTGATGTGCTTGGTCGGGTAGACTTCGTGTACTGCAATTTCAGTTTTTGAGGGACTAATGAAGATCGGGCTTGGGCTGGTGGCGGTATGTTTGTTCGTGATGGCTGAATATGGTGTGCAGGCACAGGCGCCGGGGCCAAATCAGGAAGAGTTCATCAAGACGCACTATGCGAAGTATGAGTATCGGATCCCGATGCGGGATGGGGTCAAGCTGTTTGTGTCGGTGTATACGCCGCAGGTGGGGGCGTTCAAGGATGCGGGTCCTTATCCGTTTTTGATGACGCGGACTCCGTATAGCTGTGCGCCCTATGGCGAGGACAAGATGCCGGCGCGGCTGGGCCCTAGCCAGGAGTTGCTGGAGAGCGGCTACATCCTTGTTTGTGGCGATGCGCGCGGGCGGTATGAGAGCGAAGGCGTGTTTCAGGAGATGAGTCCGCATATCGACGATAAAAAGCCGTGTGAAAAGGGCAAGGCGTGCGAGGTGGATGAGTCGACCGATACGTATGACACGGTTGAATTTCTGCTGAAGCATGTGGCGAACAACAACGGCAACGTGGGGATTGTGGGTATCAGCTATCCGGGGTTCTATACGTCGGCGAGCATTATCGATTCGCATCCGGCGATTAAGGCGGCGAGTCCGCAGGCTCCTATGACGGATTTATTTTTCAATGACGATGGGTATCACGGCGGGGCGTTCATGCTGTCGGCGAATCATGGGTTTTATACGGGTTTCAAGCCGCAGAAGAACCCGACGCTTCCTGACAAGCTGGCGTCGTTCGACGTAGGGACTGCGGATGGTTACCAGTACTACCTGCAGGCTGGGCCGACCGAGAACCTGGACAAGGCTTTCCATGGGTCGAACTTTCTGTTTCATGATCAGGTGGTGCATACGACCTATGACGACTATTGGAAGAAGCGAAACCTTTCGCGGCATATGAAGAACATTCATACCGCGGTGATGACGGTGGGCGGATGGTTCGATGCGGAGGATCTTTCGGGGCCTTTCAAGACGTTTCATGCGATTGATGAGTTCAATCCGGGCGCGGTGAATACGCTGGTCGTGGGGCCGTGGACGCATGGCGGATGGGCACGGACGGATGGCGACCGGCTGGGGGATGTGACGTTTAATGCGAAGACTTCGCTGTTCTATCGGGCGCAGATTGAGTATCCCTTTTTTGAGTTTTATCTAAAAGGCAACGACAGATCGAATAATAAAAACGGGCCGCTGCCGAAGGCTTACGTGTTTGAGACGGGCAGCAATGTGTGGAAGACGTATGATGCGTGGCCTCCGAAGACGGCCACGGCGAAGACGCTGTACTTCCATGCGGGCGGGAGGTTGAGCTTCGATGCGCCAGTGGAGAAGACCGGCGTGGATGATTATGTGAGCGACCCGGCGCACCCGGTGCCGTTTGTGGGGTATGTCACGGATACGGTTCCGCAGCGGTACATGGCGGATGACCAGAGGTTCGCCGCGACGCGGCCGGATGTGCTGGTGTACGAGTCGGAGACGTTGACGGAGGACGTGACGATTGCGGGGCCGGTGCGGCCGAAGTTGAAGGTGGCTTCGAGCGGGACCGACTCGGATTTTGTGGTGAAGCTGATCGATGTGTATCCGGAAAACTATTCGAGTCCGCCTTCGGATGCTGTGGGGAAGAGGGTGGTGGGAGCTTCGCCGATTTTGATGGGTGGGTATGAACAGCTTGTGCGGGGGGAGCCGATGCGGGCGAAGTTCCGCGATAGCTGGGAGAAGCCGACTCCGCTGGTTGCGGGAAAGATGGTTTCGGTGAATGCGGAGATGCCGGATGTGAACCACACGTTCCGTGCTGGGCACCGGATTATGGTGCAGGTGCAGAGCTCGTGGTTTCCTCTGGTGGACAGGAATCCGCAGACGTTTGTGGATATACCTTTTGCCAAGCCGGAACAGTTTGTGAAGGCTACCGAGAGCGTGTATCGGAGTGTGGACGCGGCTAGTGGGGTTGAGGTGTTGGTGGTGCCTCAGCACTGAGAAGCAAAAAAAAACGACAACAGCAGATCCTCCCGCTTCGCGGAAGGATCGACAAACAAAAAAGATTTTGCTACTCCCGTCAGGATGCGGGCTACCAGATGCGGACGCGGTCTTTGGGGGCTAGATAGAGTTTGTCGGTGGGTTGGACGTCGAAGGCGTTGTACCAGCCGTCTTCGTTGCGGACGGTGAGGGCGCGGTATTCCCCCGGCGCGTGAGGGTCGCTTAGGACTTGCTGGCGTAGTGCGGCGTCGCGAGTGACACCGCCCCAGTTTTGTCCGAAGGCGATGAAGAACTGCTGGTCGCCGGTGAAGCCGTCGACCTTCGGGGCGAGGCTGCCTTTGAGGGAGGCGTGAAATGCGTCGTAAGCGGCGGCGAGACCGGCTACGTCGGCGATGCTTTCGCCGAGGGTCTGGCGGCCATTGACGTGAAGATCGGGGAAGGGTGTGTAGGTGTCGTATTGCGCGGCGAGGGCGGAGGTGACGGTGTTGAAGTGTGGAAGGTCCTCGGGGGTCCACCAGTTGCGGACGCGCCCCATGGAGTCGAAGGCGGCGCCCTCGGAGTCGAAGGTGTGGCTGATCTCGTGGCCGATGACAGTGCCGATGGCGCCGTAGTTGTGGGCGGCAGGGGCCTTGGGATCGAAGAAGGGCGGCTGCAGGATGGCGGCGGGGAAGTTGAGTCCGTTGTCGAGTGGGAGATTGACGGCGTTGACCGTCTGCGGGGTCATGCACCACTCCTTGCGGTCGACCGCTTTGCCGATGCGGCTGAGGGCGTAGCGATAGTCGAAGAGGCTTGCGCCCCATAGGTTGGCGAAGAGGTTGTCGGGTTTTACTTCGTAGCCGGTGTAGCTGCGCCAGTGGTCGGGGTAGCCGATGTTGACCTGAAGGGTGCCGAGTTTCGTGATGGCTTCTTTCTTGGTTGCTGGGGCCATCCAGGTGATGTTTTCGAGGCGGACGCGAAAGGCGGCGATGAGGTTGGCGACGATGGCTTCGGCCTGAGCCTTGGCTTCGGGAGAGAAGAAGCGCTTGACGTAGAGCTGGCCGACGGCGTCGCCGAGGGTGGCGGAGACGAGGACATCGCCGCGGAAGTCGCGGGGGCGCTGCTGCGTGGTTCCGGAGAGGGTGGTGCCGAAGAAGGCGAAGCGCTCGTCGGCGAGGGCTTTGGAGGTGGAGGAGGCGTAGGCCTCGATGACGTGATAGGCGAGGAGATCTTTCCAGCCGTCGATGGACTGGGAGGCTACGAGGGCGGCTTCGCCGGTGATGGCGGTGGGCTGCCAGACGATGAAGGTGTCCAGCTTGTCGAGACCGGCGGCGCGGAAGAATTCGGGCCAGTCGAGGCCTGGTGCTTTGGCTGTGAAGTCGGCGGCGTGCCAGGGATTGTTGGCTTTATGGATGTCTTCGCTGTCGGCGAGGGAGATCTGCTGCTTGGCGATGGCGGTCTCGAAGGCCAGCACGCGGATGGCGCGGGCTTCCGGGTCGGAGAGGCCGGCGAGGCGGAACATGGCGGCGATGTGGGTGCGGTACTTTGTGCGGATTTCCTTCATGCTGCCGGAATCGGCGAGGTAGTAGTCGCGGTTGGGCAACTCGATGCCTCCCTGGAGGAAGTAGGGGGCGTAGTGCTCGGGGTCGTTGAAGCTGGGGGCAACCCAGAGGCCGAAGATGTTGGCGGTGTGGAAGTTGGTGTTGTTGAGGGCGTCGACGTCGGCGCGGAGGGTGAGGCCGAGGGCGTGGGCGAGTTCGCGCGGGTTGTGGATGGCGGCGATCTCGGCGAGGTGGGGCTTGAGGGCGGCGAGACCGTGGGATTCGATGGCGCTCTCGTCCATGTAGGAGTGATAGAGGTCGGCGATCTTGCGCTCGTCGGAGCCAGCGGGGGCGTTGGCTTTGGCGGCGTCTTCAATAATGCTTGCAGTTTGTTTGAAGCTGAGGTCGGAGAGGACGCTGAAGACTCCTATAGCGGCGCGGTCGGCGGGGAGTTTGGTGCGGGCGATGAAGCCGCCGTTGGCATAGAGGTAGAAGTTGTCGCCAGGACGGACGGCGGGATCCATGGCGGGGATGGAGATGCCAGTATCGGGAGTCTGGGCCGGGGTCTGGGATTGGGTCTGGGCTGGGGAGGCTGAGATTGTGAGGGCGCAAAGGAGGAGGAGGGGGAGGATACGGCGGGTGAGACTAGTCATTCGGTCGGGTGCTCCGGTGTTGGGTGCTTCGGGTCGACGCCGTCGGCTTTGACTGATGGCTGTCGACCCGAACTATTATCTCAGGCGGTGAGGAAGGGGTGCTCGAGACTGGGGCTTTGCGGGGTGAACATCTTGCCGCCGTCTTCGGTGACGTGCCAGTCGTCTTCGAGACGGACACCGAACTCGCCAGTGATATAGACGCCGGGTTCGTCGGAAAAGCACATGCCTGGGGCGAGGGGCGTGGTGTTGCCGCGAACAAGGTAGGGCCACTCGTGACCGTCCATGCCGATGCCGTGGCCGACACGATGGGTAAAGTGCTTGTAGTCGGGACCGTAGCCAGCGGCGGTAATGACGTTGCGGGCGGCGGCGTCGATGGCCTGGCACTGAACGCCGGGATGGGCGGCGGCGAGGGCGGCGGACTGAGCCTTGTGGACGATATCGAAGACCTTGCGGGCCTTGTCGAGTTTGGGTGAGGTGGCGTCGCCGAGGACGAAGGTGCGTGAGATGTCGGACTGATAGCCTTCGACAGTGCAGCCGTCGTCGATGAGGATGATTTCGCCTTTGCGAATCACTTGTGGTTGTAACGAGCCATGCGGGAGGGCGGAGTACTCGCCTACCTGACAGCTGGCATCGCCGGTGACGCCGCAGCGGGAGTAAGCAGCGTCGATGAGTTGGCTGAACTTGCGGTTGGTCATGCCGGGTTGCGCGGATTCGTAGGCGGCTTTGTAGACGGACAGCGTGATATCGTTGGCGAGTTGCATAAGGGCAAGTTCGGCAGGGGTTTTGATGGAGCGGCAACCAAAGGTGATTGGAGTGGCGCTGGTGGCGGTCAGGGCGGGGCTGGCATGGGCGATGCCATCGGCGAAGACGAACTGGGTGCGCTCCTCGATGCCGATCTTGCCGGTGGCGATGCCGGATTCCTTGAGCGCATTGGCGAGTAGGTTATAGGGATCTTCGTCTTCATTCCAGGTGTAGACGCGGGTTGTCGAGGCGGACGGGAGCGTGGCGGGCTTGGCGTCCATGCGCTCGCGGACCCGGCCTTCTTCGAAGACGGGGCACACGATGAAAGGTGTGCCTTTGACAGGGAGGGTCCAGGCGAAGAAGCGCTCGGACTGTCCCCAGCGGAGACCGGTGAAGTAGTTCAGCGACGTGCCGGTGGCGATCACGATTGCGTCGATGCGATTGTGGTGCATGAGAGCGAGGGCGCGGTCGAGGCGCTGCTCGCGCTCTGCGAGGGTGATGGGAGTGGCTTCGGCGCGCCGGCTGGTGAGTGCTGCTATGGCGGGCGGGACATGGTCTGGCGGATGAGGCTGTCGTGCGAGAGCGAGCGTGGGAGCTGCCGCGGTTGCGGCGGCTGAAGTGAGAAGGAATCGGCGACGGTTGAGCATGGGTGCGACTAGTGTACTGGGAAAATTCGCGAGCGAGGCCATTTGTGCATGTAGGCGTTATTTTATGAATGTAGGCGTCATTGGCTTTGCTGCGATTCTCAGTGGGGATCTTGTCGCATCGGCGATGACGCGAGGAATGTTGCGAGAACGAATATTCTTCGGCGAGCAGGAGATGACGCAAAGGCGGTGGCAGAGGTGAACGAATTTTCTGGCGTTGTGACGGATATTCGCGAGGAGTCGCGAGTGGCTGGGCGACAACGGTGGCAGATGGCGTTGGATCAGACGGAGTTCGCAGTCGGGGACATTGGGATGCTAGAGGCGGTGGCGCGCAGTGGAGCGAAGTTAATCGTGCCTGTACTCGGCGTAGTGATGGATGCTGCGGGCGAGGTGTGGCATGTGGTGGAGAAGCCGCTGGCTACCGGGACGAGGGTGACTGGGCGAGTGAGTACGTAGTTATGGCGCGTCGGTTTGAGCCGGCGGCGGCTTGCTGGTACACTCGCAAGAGGTTGTCGACGCGTTGCGCCTGCGAAAGCGGTGTGCGACACGCGTCTGGTGGGGGCTGTAGCTCAGCTGGGAGAGCGCCTCGTTCGCAACGAGGAGGTCAGCGGTTCGATCCCGCTCAGCTCCACCAAGTAAGAGATGACCAGCGGGATTAGTGGATTTCCCCTCGCTCGACATACTTTTCCTGCAATTTTCCCGAACAGTCCAATCCGTGCCTCTGAGGCTTCAGGGTGCGTCTGCTACCATTTCGGTCGAACAAAAAGTCGCGGCCGGGAGAACGCGGATGGCAGAGCACGACTGGTTGAACGGAAGCAACTCCGGGACTCAACGAAAGGCTGACATGATCCAACTTCTTGTTTCTCCTGCCTAGCTGCGTGGAGTGATGAGGATTCGACTCTGCGGGCGGCACGTTGATCTGCAATACGGCGTCTATCTGGCTGCTGGCAGGGACGGCATCGGGTATTCGGTGAATACGGATAGCCTTGGCCACACTCAGCCTGCGGACTTCGGCAACGCGAAGGCCAACTGCGCCAAGCTGAAGGGCCTCCCGTCTGGATTGGCCGCCTCGTCTGGACCTGTCGATCCGTGTCCTCAGAATGAAACGTCGTTGGACTTCAAGCCCTGGGTAAGACTCGCCACGTCCACGCCACGCCGGTGCAGTACATGAGTCCTACACGCGGGATGACGGTTTTTGTCTGGGCGAGAACAGTGCGCTTCATGCCATGGACGATGAGCCCAACGGGTGCGCTTACCTATCTGGCTCAGGGCAGGGAGACGGCTTCGGCGAATATGACAAACTCTCCCGGGCGGAGTGCCTGGCGGCTTCTGCTCGTTGTCGAGCGATGCCAATATGGCTGGCACCGCGGTTCTTTGGTGCTCAATACCTTATGGCAATGGGAATGCCGCTATGACGCATGGAAGGCTAGTTGCATATTACCCGGAAGACCTGATCGTGAACGCTGACGGGAGCAAGACGTTGCGAGTGCTTTTGGACTCCCAACAATGGAGTATTTAGTATCTCTTCAACACATTTCTTCCACCCACGAAATGGAATGGAAGGGTGTACCTTCCCAACTATAACGGCGGCGTGGACGTTTATGCACTTGCGCCGTAGCTAGTTGGATGTCTTCGATACGGTCTGCGTTCTGCTGATTTCCGCGGGTATAATTAGGCACGAAGCGGGAGTAGTTCAGTGGCAGAACGTCAGCTTCCCAAGCTGAATGTCGCCGGTTCGATCCCGGTCTCCCGCTCCATTCATCCTGTCACTTTCAGTCTCTGACTCCCATTTTGGAAAGATGCAGAACGGCGCTCAAGCGATGCCTTTGAGCGCCGTTCTCTGTTACTTAGAAGCTCCCGCCGATTACGGACTAACGGCTCGCGGTGTTGGTCTTCTGGGCTAGTTTGGAGTGGTCCTCGAGGCTCTGGGCTTCGGGTAGAAAGGTGATCGCCTTGGCGATCTGTGGATCCCACTGGGCGCGGACCTTGAGGCCCTCGAGCTGGCCGAATTGCGACGTGAAGAGCTCGCTTTTGATGCTTTCCTTGACCCAGTCGTTGACGCCAGCGATATCGGCATCGTTATACTCGATCTGGTTTGTCTTTAGGAAGTCCTTGAACTGTTGCATGACGGTATCGTCGACTTCAAAATCTTTGGACACAGTGTGGGCGGCGAGGTAGTGCTTGCTGAAGTTGAAGAACGCGTAATGGATCAGGAGGTTGTCCTGAAAGTGATTGGGTTTCACGTTATCGATCTTCTCGTCGGGAGTGATGCCTCCACCGCCGTAGACAGTTCGACCGGAATCCGTGAGCTTGACCTCGAGGTTACTCTTGTCCTTGGTTTTGTTTTCGTTGTCGCGGACGTAGTAGTAGTCGTAGAGCGAAACGTGGTCGTAGTTGCGCTGGATGAGACGGCCGGAGGGCGTGTAGTAGTGGTAGGTGGTGAGAGCGAGACCCGTGTTCTCGGTGATGGTGAAGACGGTCTGGACGAGACCCTTGCCGAAAGTGGTTTCGCCGACGATCAAGGCGCGATCGTGATCCTGCAGGGCGCCGGAGACGATTTCAGCGGCTGAGGCTGTATTGCGATTGACGAGGACGACGATGGGGAACTTCGGGCCTTCTTCGCCGCGGGTGGCGCGGTAGATCTGATCGGGGAAGGCGCGGCCACGTTGCGAGACGACGATCTGGCCCTTCTGAAGGAATTTGTCGGATGTATTGACGGCTTCGTTGAGAAGGCCGCCGGGGTTGCCGCGAAGGTCGAGAACCAGGCCGTGGATGTCGCCGAAGCCGTCGAGCGCATCTCCTAGTTCGCGGCTGGTGGTCTCGATAAAACTGGAGACATGGACATAGCCGACGCCGGGGCGGATGAGGAAGGCGAGATCGATGGAGGGGCGGGGGATTTCGTCGCGGACGAGGTCAAAGACCATGGGGCGGGCGGCGCCTTCGCGGCTGATGGTGACCGAGACGTGGGTGCCGCGCGAACCTTTGAGGAGCGAGGCTACGCCGGCAGTGTCCATACCATCCGTGGATTTGCCGTCGACGGTAAGGATTTCATCGCCGGGCCGAATGCCGGCCTTGTAGGAGGGAGTTCCTTCAAAGGGATAGAGGACGACGATCTTGGTTTTACCGTTGCCGTTGGTGACGGGCTGAGGTTGGATGGTCATGCCGACGCCGTAGTACTTGCCGTGCTGATCCTCGCGCATCTGGGCGTAGGCTTTGGGATCGTAGAAGTTCGAATGGGGGTCAAGAACGTGGAGCATCCCAGGAATGGCACCATCGTAAATGGCCTTGTCGGTCTTGTCGGTGCTCATCGGCTCAGCATAGTTCTGCTCGACCAGGGAATAAACGTTGGTAAAGGAGTGAAGCGAGTCGCGCAGGGTGGACTCATCGCTGGCGGACTGGGCGGCAACCTTCTGGTTGATGAGCGAGCCGAGGATGGCGCAGGTAGCGAGAAAAAGACTGGCGGTGAAGAGAGCGCGACGGGTGCGGGGAGCCATAGGCTTTAGATGACCTCAAAGGGTAAATCGGCGCGGGATGGTGCGCAGGACAGACGTCCTCTATTTGACGAAGTATAGCATCCGGGGGTGAGCCCGGACTCTGTTTAGGGGGATTCGCATGTTCGGTCGAGGGCAGTTAGAATGGGTACGGATGCCGTCCAATGCCAGGGTGAGTCCAATGACCAGGCGGAAGTGCCGGACGATGGATGTTGCATCGCGGATGTTGATGCGGATGTTTGACCAGGAATACGAGTGACGATGAATTTGAGAATTTCGCAGTTTGCGGTGGTATGCGGGCTGTGCCTGCTGGCACTGCCGGGAGTGGTGCAAGCACAGGCGCCGCGGTACCAGAGTCCGTTGAGCGCCCCAAACGCGCCGCAGCCACAACTTACGCTTCCGGTGACGCCAGCCATTACGCCGAACGGGACGGTGGTAGAGGATGTGGTCGTCCATGTGAACGACCTGATCATCAGCCGGAGCGATGTGGAGCGGGCAGAGCTGGCGCTGGCACAGGAGAATCAGCAGGCGGGATCCACTCCTGCTGAGGCGGCCGAGAGGCAGAAAAACCTGCTGCGGGACATGATTGACAAGCAGCTTCTGCTGTCGCGAGGCAAGGAACTTGGAATCAACGCCGACGCGGAGGTGATCCGGCGGCTGGATGAGATTCGCAAACAGAACAAAATGGACACGCTGGAGGACCTGGAGAAGGCGGCGCGGCAGCAAGGCGTGTCCTACGAAGATTTTAAGGCTGGCATCCGAGACAACGTGATTACCCAGATGGTAGTGCGGGACGAGGTGGGCCGGCGGCTGCAGTTGTCCCCGAGCCAGGAACAGGCCTACTACGATGCCCACAAGCAGGAGTTTACTCAGCCGGAGCAGATCAAGCTGAGCGAGATCCTGATTCCGACGGCTGCAGATGCAAATGACGCCGCGATTGCTCAGGCGCAGGCAAAAGCTGAAGGAATCGAAGCGAAGTTGAAGGCGGGAGAAAATTTCGAAGATTTGGCGAAAGCGAATTCCGGGGGACCTACCGCGACGCAGGGCGGCGATTTGGGAATGTACAAGCGCGGAGCGCTGGCGAAGGTTCTCGAGGATCAAACGTTCAATTTGAAGCAGGGGGAGTGGACGGCGCCGATCCGGACTCGCCAAGGGTTTGTGATCCTGAAGGTGACCGACCATATATCTGCCGGAGTGGCTCCGTTGAAGGACGTGGAGCAGCAGGTTCAGGAGGGGATGTACGCGGAGGCGATGCAGCCAGCGTTGCGTGCCTACCTGACCAAGTTGCGTGAAGACGCGTACATCAATATCCGGGATGGCTATGTGGACTCGGGGGTGAGCCCGAAGGAAACCAAGCCGGTGTACACGGCCTACACGCCTCCTGTGGTGAAGAAGAAGTCGGTTCAGCAGAAGAAACGGTTTGATCGAGGAACAAAGTTTTCGACGGCAACCAAGGTTCCGTCGGCTCCAGCCGCCGGACCTGCTGCGGCGACTGCGACTGCGGCTCCAGCGACTGCGCCAACCGAGGCCGTGACTCCCCCAGCGACGGCTCCGACCCCGTCAAAGGTTCCGACGACAGCTACCGCTACGGCCACCAAACCGCAGAAGGTGAAGCGCGAGAAGGTGCGGTATGGGCAGGCTCCGCGAAACTCTTTGCCGCCGGGTCCGGAAGAGACTGCTTCGGGCACTGACGTTGGAGAGGGAGCAACCTCTGCGGCGGTAACGCCGGGGGGAACCATGGCATCTTCTGCGGCTCCGGGGACCGCCATAGCGCCATTGGAAGGTAGTACGCAGGCGTCTTCGAGCTCGAACACAGATCCGAATCCACTGGAGTCACATGCAGCGGTAGAGGGGAAGACCCGTTACAGTGCTCGTGCAAAACAGGTGAGTGCCGAGAAGAAGAATGCGAAGACAAAGAAGGTAAATGAGAAGAAAGCTGCTACGCCTTCTGCATCAACCCCTGAAGAGAAAGCCGCTGAGCAGACTCAGGCAGCCCCGTTGGGGTTGAACGGCGACACCTCAAAGAAAAAGAAAAAACAGCCGAAGGATAAGAACGCCCCCAAAGGGCGGTTGCAGAATAAGGCCCCCACGCCTCCACCCCCGCCGCCAGATGAGACGCCCTCGAAGGCTCACAATCGGGCGACCCCATTGGAGGGGACACTTCCTCCTGCGGCGAAGACGCCGGATACGACGGTGCCTCCGGCGACTGCACCTGGGACACCGCCGACTACGCCTCCTCAACAATAGATCGAGCACTCGATGCTTTGTGTCAGTCTGGGATTCGGGTTCACGTGAATGTTCCGCTAAACTAGCAAATAACAAGAAAGGATGAGGTCCGGCGATTACACCGGACCTCATCCTTTCGCGTCCTTTGCGAGTGGGCTCGGGCGTGCCTTTTCCTAATCAGAGCCGATGACGCTGTACTAAACAGGAAATCCCTGATAGCCTCATTTGCCATGGAACTTCAGATCAGTATGATTCCATCGCCGGAAGACCCTCCGTGGAGAAGCGAGGACTACCAATCGGAGCTTCGCAGACTCGGACTAGCTCTTAGCGGAGACGGTTTGGAGATTCATGAGGTGGGCTCCCATTCCGCCTGCTCCGGGGAGACTTCGCCAATCTCGGGAGAGTGGAGAGTCAAGTTGGGTGCAACGCTCGAGTCGATGCTGAAGGCTCCAGTTAGCTCCTGGTTGCAGGCGCGACGCGGCCGTACAGCTCGATTGAGAATTGGAGAGATCGAAGCGGACGTGCGAACCGCTGAGGACCTTGGGCGGGTCATTAAGATTGCCAAATGCTATCAGGAAGTGACGGAAAACGAGTCTTAAGTCGACTTTTCAACTCTTCCATCAGAACCTATAGAGTTGGATTGCATGTGGCAGCAATCCCAGCAACAGGTTTGGCGCGCAGCCAAGCAGTACCACCGTAAGTGCAATCAGGCATATGGCGACTTGGCTGACAATGGGCGTTCGTATCGGGCCTGCCTCGGCGGGAGGATCGGCAATGTATATCCGTTTGAGCACTTGCAGATAATAGTAGAGCGACACGGCGCTCATCGCGATCGCCAAAATGACCAGCCAGAGCAGGCCAAAGGTATTTGGTTCGCCCGCCAGCGTTGACGTGAACAGATAGAACTTTCCGAAGAATCCGGCCAATGGCGGAATTCCCGCCAGCGAAAGTAGAAAAATCAACATGCAAAAAGACAGGACTGGGGCGCGCGTGCTGAGCCCGGAAAAATCGGACAGTTTATCGCCGCCGATTTTGGCTTCTACAACAGCCACAACACCAAATGCGCCAATTGTCGTTAGCGCATAAGTCAGGGCGTAGTAGAGCAACGCGCCGAAGCTCTGTTCGGTGTGCGACACGAGTGCAAGCAGCATGTAACCGACGTGCGCGATCGCCGAATACGCGATCAATCGGCGTACGCTGATTTGCGTAATAGCTACAAGATTTCCCAGAACGATCGAAAGTGCGGAGACCACTGCGATTACCGGGATCCACCCTGGCACATAGCTTCCCCATGCACTGCTGCCTTCTGCTCCGGCAAAACCGATAACCATCACCTGATAGAAGATGAGAAGGCCTGCAACTTTTGCACTAGAGGCAATTAGCGCTGCACTGGATGTTGGTGCACCTTCATAGACGTCTGGGGCCCAAAAATGAAACGGTACGGCTGCAATTTTGAATCCAAATCCGATGACGGTCATTACAATCGCGACGGCCAGTAGTGGATCCAGAGAGGAACCCTTGGTTGCTTCGGCTATTCGGGTGAGATTCGTTGAGCCGGACAGACCGTAGACAAGACTGAGGCCGAATAGCGTGAATGCGGCCGACCCTCCTCCGAATAGAAAATACTTCAGAGCAGCCTCGGCCGATTGGGCGTTGCGTTTGTCGAACGCCGCAAGGACGTAAAGCGACAGGCTCAACAGTTCCAGCGAAATGAAAATCAAAAGAATATTTTGCGAACTCACCAGGAACATCATGCCTGTCGTCGCAAATAAGATGAGAGCGAGATATTCGCCGACGTGCGGGGTGAAAGTCGACTCTATCGAGATCAAGATCACAAAAATTGCTAAGACGAGTAATGCGATTTTAACCAGCTGGGTCTGTGGGCTGATCACAAGCGTTCCATCGAAGACGTTGGCTTGTTGCGGCGCAATCAACATCCAGACGATTGCAGTTGTACAACCGATGCAAGAAACCACGGCGCCAACCGTGAAACGAGTCCGCGTCTCCATGCCGCGTACAATCAGGAGATCAACTGCCAGCACGCACAGGGAAGCGATAATGACGATTACTTCCGGCAATACCAGTTGCAACAATGCCGAATACCCCACAGCCATCATTGCCAGCTACCTTTCCGCAGGCCATCGAATACTGGCGAGCTCAGAGTCGGAATGATTCGGTTCAAGAGCAGTTGCGGGTAGAGTCCTACGGCTAAACTTACGACTATCAAAATTACGGCACCGATGCGTTCGGGAATTGAAATTGGCGGAAGATGGTGATGTGGTTTATCGGATTCGATTTCGGGCTCGCCGATAAACGCCTTTTGCATTGCGCGCCAGGTGTAGGCGACGCCGATCACAATTCCGAATCCCGCGCCAATCGCGTATCTCGGGGAAGCGCACCAGGCACCGATGAGTACCTGCAGTTCCGCTACAAATCCACTGAAGCCCGGCAAGCCTATCGAGGCCATGCTGGCAACGATAAATGTTACCGCCGCGAATGGAATGAACTTGTAGAGATTCATCTTTTCCAGCACGTCCAGATCGCGGGTGTGGGTTCTGTCATAAACCATCCGACCGACGACGGCAAATAACAGGCCCGCCAGAATCCCGTGCGAGAACATCTGCAGTACTGCACCAGTGAGCCCGATCTGGCTCAGCGTCATCAGGCCCAGCAGCACGAAACCCATGTGGCTCACGCTGGAATAACCCACGACGAACTTGAAGTCTTTTTGCACGAGCGCGACCATCGCGCCATAAACGATGCCAATTAATGCGAGCAGGGCGAATACTTCGCGCCATGAGCCAAAGCCGAGGACATGGAATCCCCACGAATCCAGTCCGTGCGGAAACAGTGTCATAGCCACTCGCAAACAACCATATGCTCCCATCTTCATCACCACGCCTGCGAGCAGCATTGACGCTGCAGTCGGTGCAGCGACATGACCAGTGGGGGCCCATGTGTGGAAGGGCCATAAGCCAGCCAGAATCCCGAAGCCTACAAACACCAGCGGAAATGCCCACATCTGAAAGTGTAGCGGGAAGGGGAACTGTGCCAGGTCAATGAGGTTCATCGACTTCCCGCCCGCGACCACGTATGCCGCGATCAATCCGATGAGCACCATTGCGCTTCCCACGAACGAGTAAAGAGCAAGCTTCATCGCGGCATACTCGCGCCGTGTCGAACCCCAAATAGCAATGAGGAAATATTTCGGGATTATGGCGATTTCGTAGAAAACAAATAACAGGAATAGATCGAAGCTTAGAAATACGCCGTACACGCCACCGATGAGTGCCAGATAAAATGCGAAGAACTCCTTCGCGCGATGTTCGATGTTCCATGAGAAAAGAATGCCGGCGATCGCCACAATGCCGGTCAGCAGCAGCAGGGTCAAGCTTATGCCATCTGCTGCAAGATGATATTCGATGCCGAGCGATGGAACCCATGGCACGCGCGCAACCGTTACTAGCGTACCGGCGCTTTGTTGGGCAAACCCTGCAAGTGTTACCGCGAGTCCCCCCGTCGCCGCTGACATCGCGATGATGCGCGACGCTTGCACGCTGATCTTCGGCAGCAGCAGTACTAGCACTCCGAAAAACGAAATGTAAATGGTCCAGGCGAGCATAATCAAAAAGCCAAAACAGAGATCTGGCGCGAGCTTGCATAGCACGCCAACCCTGTCACGTCCGATCCGGCCTTGTCTCTTCTCATCGTGGCTTCTACCTCAATTGTTGCGCCATGGTTAATGCAGTACTGTTGATGACGCCGACCACCAGTTGTGGGTAGATTCCCAGTACGAACATGATTGCGATTGGCGGCAGCAGCGCGAACCGTTCCCCAAGTGTCAGATCCTGGAATCTTGACCATTTGTCATTGAGCGGCCCAGAGAAAACATGCTGAAGTATCGTTAGGATGAAGATCGCCGTTGTGAGTAAACCAATGACCGCAAGTGCTGTCGCCCATGTCGCCAGTGGGAATGAACCTCTGAAGATCAGGAATTCACCGACGAATCCGTTCAGTCCAGGCAGGCCCAGCGATGAAAACAGGGCGACGCTCATCAGGCCGCACAATATCGGGGCCACTTTGCGCAAGCCACCGAAATCATTGAGTCCGCGAAGGCCTCCACTCCGCTTTTCAAGCAAGGCGACAAACCAAAATAGAGTCGCGGCAGTCAGACCGTGGTTGAACATTTGCAGGGTCACGCCGTTGAGCGCCGCTGTTTTTGCTGTTGCGAATGTGGCATGATCGACAGTGAATCCTGCGACCGAAAAAATCCCGAGCATGCAGTACCCGAGGTGATTGATGGAAGAGTATGCAAGGATGCGCTTCAAATCTGTCTGTGCGAGTGCAGCATAGGCGGAGAGAACAATAGTGGCTACGGCAAGCCACAGGAGCGGGGTGCGCAGGGAGCGTATTTCTACATAAAAAATGGGAAGCAATATTCGCAGGAAGCCATAGACGCCCATTTTCGACATCGCGCCAGTAAGCAGCATGGTGGTGCCGGTAGGCGCCTCGACGTAAGCGTCAGGCAACCATGTATGAAATGGAATCAGCGGTACTTTTACAGCAAAGCCTAGGAACGCCCCGCCGAAGATGATCAGCGCAATTTCATCAGGTGCTAACTTATACCAGCCTATTTTGCCAGCGAGTGCGGGGATGAGTTGTCCATTCCGCGCCAGGTCGGAGAGATCGATGAAATCGAACTTGCCGGTGCATTGAAAGATGGCCAGGAACGCCAGAAGCAATGCGACACTTCCCACCATTGTGTATACGAAGAACTGAGTCGCCGCCGCAGCGCGTCGTGGGCCGCCCCATAACCTAATCAAGAAAAATGCGGGGATCAGGCTCAGCTCCCAGAATATAAACCAGTGAAAAAAATTCAATGCTGAGAACGTCCCGAACAGACCTGCCTGAAGAAAGAGTATGAGACAGAAGTAAAGTGACGTACCCTCCTGGATGTCCCAGGATGCAGCTAAGGACATGGGCACGACGATCGCCGACAGGAGCAACATCAGCAGGCTTATCCCATCGACACCTAAATGGTACTGCACGCCGATCGCCGGAATCCACGGATGCAGTTCTTCGAATTGAAGCCCACCGTACGCAGCGTTGAAGCGGTGCCACAAAACCAGTGTTAGCGCGAGTGCAATCAAACTAGAGCTTAGTGCCAAGCAGCGTGCTAGTTTTGCATTTTGCGCGCCGAGGCCAAGCACTCCAAGCCCGCCGATCAGCGGCACAGCAGTCAAAATTGTGATCAACGGAAATGCGTTCATCCGTGCTTACCCCAGATCAGGAATAGGACGAATGCCGCAAAGGCGATCCCGACGATGCGCAAATAGCTCTGAGTACGACCGCTTTGAAGGTGGGAGAGAAGTTCGCTACCTCGAGCAACATTTCGACAGCCTTGATCGAAGCCCGGATTCACCACGAACATATCGACGGAGCGGCTTAAGCGTGAGAGCCCTACCACTAGATACGTTATAAGCCGAACCGCGCCGCCCCAGACCCGTCGGTCCAAGCAATCGCAGGCATGAGCACACCACGCGTTGAAACGTATGATGGTGGCTTCGTAGAGATTGTCAACAAGGAACCCCTTACGCAGCACATCGAAAACTTGCGGTTGAAGGCGCTCCAGAGCGTCCGGGGCCTCGGCACTTTCGATCGGCTGTCGGCCATAGAACCACCAGCCGATGCCAAGGCCGAGAAAGAGGATGAACGTTGACGAAAGCATCACCGGTAAGACGCCATTCTCAGAGAATCTTCTAAGATCAAACTTTGCTTGCTGGCCATCGAGAAACGATGTGAACCATGGCCATGCTGGTGTGCCAATCAATCCAATTAACATGGAAAATGCTGCGAGAATGACCAGCGGGATTGTCATGACGGCAGGGCTTTCCCGGAAAGTCGTTGCGACGGCGGCTTTGGCAGAATCAGGTTCGTGCCCGAAAGCCGCGACCTGGCGTGATTCGCCAAAGAAAACGTAGTACACCTGCCGGGTCATGTAGAAGGCTGTCAACAGCACGCCTAGTGTGCCCAGATAAAAGGGAATCCTCGAAACACTCCATGTAGAAGTGGTGTGCAGGATGGCATCTTTGCTCCAAAAGCCGGAGAAGAGGGGAAAGCCACATAGTGCCAGCATGCCCACCGCATAGGTAGCAAAAGTAATGGGCATGAGTCTTCGTAAACCGCCCATACGACGGATGTTCTGCTCTTCATGGCAGCCGTGAATGATCGATCCCGCGCCCATGAACAGCAGGGATTTGAAAAAGGCGTGTGTGATCAGATGAAACATCCCCACGGCCACGCCGCCAGTGCCCAAACCGACCATCATGTAGCCGAGTTGCGAGACGGTGGAGTAGGCGAGGATGCGTTTGATGTCGTCTTGCGCAACCGCTATGCTCGCGGCGAAGACAGCAGTGATAGCGCCGACCCAGGTGACAACGGTAAGCGCGGTGGTCGGCGTTATCGATATACCGATTCCACCATGGGCGCTCATCAACGGATAAACTCGGGCGAGGAGAAATACGCCAGCCGCAACCATTGTCGCGGCATGAATCAGCGCGCTCACGGGCGTGGGGCCTTCCATGGCATCCGGCAACCAGACGTGCAGCGGCACCTGGCCCGACTTCCCAACCGCACCGCAAAAAATCAGCAGACCTATGCCGGTCGAAACTGCCATGCCAATGCCTGTAGTCTGTGCGACGAGCCTGACGAGCGCGGCATGCTCGAGACATCCAGTGCCACTCTCGTAAAAGAGCAGCGTGCCTGCCTCCGAATACAACCAAATCATGCCCAGCAAGAATGCAAGGTCGCCAATTCGCGTGGTAATGAACGCCTTCTTCGCTGCTGCTGCCGCAGTCGGCTTGTGATACCAGAACCCGATGAGCAGGTAGGATGTCAGGCCGACGATCTCCCAGCAAATAAAGAGCAACAATAGGCTATTCGCGATGACCACGCCCAGCATCGCGCCTGCGAAAAGCGATAAGAAACAAAAGAAGCGCGTGAAGTTTTCATCATGCGCCATATAGCCGATGCTGTATATGAAGATCAATAGGCCCACGAATGTGACCATCACCAGCATCACCGCAGCGAGCGGGTCGAGCACCCAGCCTAGTTTCAGCCACTCATTGCCGACCTGAAACCAGGGAAAATTAACGACTTGCCTTGCTTCAATTCCTTTGCCGCTGAAGTGAAGAACCTGTGCAAGCGCGGCAAGGGAGAGCAGCAACGACAAAAACATTGAAACGATGGCAACGGACGCCGCAAACCTGCGGTTTCGTTGCCTGGCAAACGCGCTCAGACCCGCCGCCAGAACCGGCATCGAGGGAATCAGCCAGAGGTTTTGGACAATCCAGGTCATGTGGTCTCAAGAAACGGTGTGATGATGATGCATTGCGAAAAACGCGATACTGTGCCAAGGTGAGCCTGTCGGCGAGCGCCCGTATGACGTGGAGAGCCGCGAGCGACGACACTATTATTCGTGCCTCGAATAGTAAAGGCGCCGTAATGGATGCAGCAGAGACCTCTTTGCTGGACTGTTTTCTTCATTTCCCGATTCATCCTCTCATCGAATCTATCTGGTCCAGATTGGTGGTTTTATAGTGCCGGTAAATCGAGATGATGAGGGCCAGACCGACAGCGGCTTCGGCTGCTGCGACGCCGATCGCGAAGATCGCAAACATGATCCCCGTCAATGCTTCAGGGTTTGGGCCATAACGCCAGAATGCGATGAAGTTCAGATTTGCCGCGTTGAGCATCAGTTCGATTCCAACTAGAACGAGAATCGCGTTACGACGAGTCAGGGCGCCGGCGAGACCGATTGAGAAGAGGAGTGCGGAGACAAGGAGGTAGCTCGCCAGCGGAGTCATTTCATCTCCCGCTTGTCCTGCATGGCGATCGTCACTGCGCCGACAAGAGCGGCTGTCAGGAGCAGGCCGATAACTTCGAGCGGTAACGCAAATCTTGACATCAGAGCGTTGCCGATCTGCCTTACGGTTAGTTCGGGCTGCGGCCGTGTTGGATGTCGAGTCGCCACGCTGGAGCGGATCGTCCAAGCCAGAACTCCAAAAACAGCGACGGAGACAACACTGCTTATGGCCCAGGAGGGCGAAGCAATCGGCTGCGAAGGTGATTCTGCGCCGCGCGTAAGCAGGATGGCGAAGACGATGAGAATCGCCACCGCACCGATGTAGACGAGTATCTGCGCGAAGCCGATGAATTGCGCGTCGAGCTGGAGGTACAGTCCTGACAGACCAAGAAAGGCCAGGATCAGCGCCAGGACGCAATGCACAAGATTGCGCAGCGTGAGCGCCGCTGCTGCTCCGACAATCGTCAGCACACCGAGGATAAAAAATGGCAGGGTCACTTCTCCGGGCACATCATCGTCAATTGGTCTTATTGTTCCAACGTCACATTACTTGGCATTGTATTCGTCAGTGGGCGCACGTCCAGCAGCAAAATCCATCTCCCTTCACTACGTAACAACATTACGCGATGACATCTACTACTATTCGGCGAATCGATAGACTCGTTTTTCCAGCTTCTTTGACTGCACGAGCCCGCGGCCGAGCAGGACGTATGGAACGACAACCAGAATTGCACAAACGAGCCATCGGGACAGTCCAGGTGGTAGGAAGCGCCAGATACCGACGTTGACAAGGTTAAGGAGCGCCATTGGCAGCATGAATTTCCAGGCGAAATTCATAAGCTGGTCCATTCGCAGTCTTGGAAGAGTGCTACGAATCCATATGAACATGGCAATCAGGGCGAAGAGTTTCGCAAAAAACCAGAGATACGACGGGATCCAGCTCAGGAATGAAAACGGAGCAGACCATCCGCCAAGGAACAGTGTGATTGCCAGGCCGCTGATCGCAAACATGCCGATATATTCGCCGAGAAAGAATAACGCGAACTTGAACCCCGAATATTCGATGTAGTAGCCTGCGATAATTTCGGATTCGCCCTCGGGCAGGTCGAA